>JBARUT010000142.1:0-6708 GCA_049645885.1 Candidatus Macondimonas sp. | reverse complement strand
GTTTGCTCGAGGACCAGCGCATCCTGAGAACGGGCGTTGCCATAGTAGGTGTAATCGACATTCAGGAAAATATCCCACCAGCCCTGCTTTACCAGAGAGTAATCCTGTTGCGTCTGGTTGAGGATCTGCTCGAGATTTTCCTCTTTGCTGGGGTCGGATTCCTTTTGGCGCAATACTTCACGGGCGCGTTCCTGTTCCTCGGGTGAGGCCTCTGGTGAGGTTTGCGCCCAAGTTGTCTGAGGAACGATCGCGATCAGGAAACTCACAGCGGTCATGGAAGCCAGGACAAGCCGGCTCCATGGCAGGTCCCGTGTCCGGAGCAGAGATGCCGAAAAGGTCGTCATGGGTGTCTTCCGTAGATTAGGTGAAATAAAAGCATGCGTGGAAAATGGCCTGATTTGGTGTTGCGCCGAATCCGAAATCAGCGGATGCCAACCGATCGGAAATTGGTGCTTTGCAAGGCAGACCAGAAGCTAGGGATTTCAAGCAGCGCCGTGCGCCGGATGCGATCTTCCCCAATAAAGCTCAGGTCATTGTCGGATAGAGCAAGGCCCGTATTTTTCTCTTCACCCGTTTTGGGGTAGACGATGAATACCACCTGCGGCGACCAGAATTTTTGGAACTGCGATACGGTCATGGTGAAATTGCCCAAGGCAGGATCGGCAATCAGCACGTGTCCGGCATGAATCGACTTGAGCACGACGAAGTGATCGAAACCGGCGTACTTGATGGGCACGATGCCTGGATGTTCAAGTGTGGTCAGATCGGAGAACTCGGCCTTGAAGCCGGCGCTGCGGTAGCCGAGCTGAGCGGTGTAACGCTTCATGTCCAAAAGCGAGAAGCCACGCCGTTCGACGATTTTCTGGGTTTCCCCATAGCGCAACATACCGTTCATGGCGTCGGGCTCGGAAACTTTCAGCCCAATGTATTCCTGCAACACTGTGGTCAATGATGCGGAGCCGCAGCTGAAATCATACTGCTGGCGGACGACTCCTTCATCCTTGAGGGCGCTCCAGGAGGTGATACCGATGTGTTCACGGGCAGGGCCGTTGGGTCCCAGGATGGGGACGTCCACTTGCCCTGAACGAGCGAGCAATGCGGTGGGGAGCAAAAAGAGGCCCATGAGGGCAATGCCGTATATGCGCAGAGCCATGACTGTTCCTTGCGTGGCAAAGGTGATGCGGCTGCTTGCGAAGGGGCCCATGATCCGCGGATCCTGCGCGCCTTGGCGCGATACCAAGGTCGGAATTTAGCGCCGCCGAGGCGATGCCATTCTAGGGGACGCCTCGGTCATACTCAAGCTTTGAGTGTTCAAGCCAGACCGGCTTCACATCGATTGCTGTGGGGAATCCAAGTGATAGGCTTCGATGAGCCGCACTTCCTCGCGCGCACCGAGAATCACGGGGATGCGCTGGTGCAGGGTCTGGGGAATCAGATCCAGAATGGATTCTCGTCCAGTGCTGGCGATTCCTCCCGCCTGTTCCGTCAGCAGGGCGATGGGATTGGCCTCATACAGTTGGCGCAACTTGCCGGGTCTGTTGGGATCGCGCAGATCGCGGGGATAAAGAAAAACCCCGCCACGGCTCAGCACACGATGACAATCCGCCACCATGGCCCCCATCCAGCGCATGTTGAAATTCTTGCCGCGCGGGCCAGTTTCCCCAGCATGACATTCTTCAATGTAACGCCTGATCGGCGGTTCCCAAAAGCGCCAATTAGAGGTATTGATGGCGTATTCGTGGCCTTGGGGAGCAATGTGCAGATCGCGCTGGACCAGAAAGAATTCGCCGATCTGGCGATCCAGCGTGAAGCTGTGGACACCACGGCCCAAGGTGAGCACGAGTACCGTGGCCTGGCTATAAATGGCGTAACCGGCGCAGACCTGATTGCGACCAGGCTGAAGAAAATCGATTTCGCGCGGTTCGTTGACTCCCCGAGGGCAGGGCAGGATGGAAAAAATGGTCCCGATGGAGAGATTGATGTCGATGTTGGTCGAGCCATCCAAGGGATCGAACACCAACAGATAGTCGCCGCGCCGCTCGCCGATGGGCAGGAGATAAATGGAGTCCATTTCCTCGGAGGCCATGGCAGCCACCCGCCCCGAGGATTCGTGGCATCGCAGAATGATGTCGTTGGCTTCGACATCCAGCTTTTTCTGGACCTCGCCCTGGATATTGACGGCATCGGTACTGCCCAGGACATCCCCCAGGGCGCCCTGGCTGACGTGATGGGCAATCTGCTTGATGGCCCGGGTCATGTCCTCGACCACACCGGCGAGATCCGGACTCAGGCCGTGTAGCCGTTGTTCCTCTTGCAAAAAAGCAGCGAGAGTGAGGCCATTGAACATGCGTGTTTCATCCTGGGCGCTGTGATGGATTGCCGACAAGGGCGGCGGATTTTAACAAGGAATGGCCTCATGGCGCATCCAGTCTGCTTCCAGTCCGTTGTTTAGCGCAGCAGAATGCTGCCCAGCCCGAGAAAAGCAAAAAAACCCGCGACATCGGTGACGGTGGTCAACACGACATGGCCTGCCAGCGCGGGGTCGATTGACAGACGCCGCATCAACAGCGGCACCCCGATGCCGCTGGTGGCGGCCAGCAACAGATTGACCACCATTGCAAGGCCGATGACGGCGGCCAAATCAGTGCGCCCGAACCACAGATAAGCCAATAGCGCGGTGACGATGGCCCAGGCCAGTCCATTGAGCAGTCCCAGCAGCAGTTCCTTGTTGATGAAACGACGTGAATTGGTGGCGGTGAGCCGCCCTTGCGCCAGGCCACGGATGATCAGCGTCTGGGTCTGGCTGCCGGCGATTCCGCCCATGCTGGCCACAATGGGCATCAAGACGGCCAACGCCACCACCTGCTGCAATGTGGCTTCGAACAGACCCACCACTGCCGAGGCGATGAAGGCCGTGATCAGATTGATGCCCAGCCACACGGTACGGCGGCGGAAGCTGACGAGGACGGGTGCGAACATATCCTCCTCCTCATCCAAACCGACCTGACTCATCAATGAGTGTTCGCTTTCATCCCGGATCACGTCCACCACGTCATCAATGGTGATTCGTCCAATGACTTGACCGTCGGAATTGACCACCGGCGCCGAGAGCAGGTCGCGATCGGCAAAACGCTGGGCCACCTTGCGAGCGGGCAGATCGACGGCGATGGGTTCTGCTTCGGTATCCATCACCTCGGCAACGGTCTGATCAGGGTCGCTGACCAGTAGGGTCTGTAGCGGCAACACCCCGACATAGTGTCCATACCGGTCCACGACCACCAACTGGTCGGTTTGGTCGGGCAACTCTGCCTTGAAGCGCAGATAACGAATCACGACATCCAGTGCCACGTCCGGGCGCACGGTCGTGACTTCCGGGTTCATCAACCCGCCGGCACTCTCCGGGGGATAGGACAGCACGGCTTCCAGGCGCAGTCGCTCTTGCTGGTCCATGGCTTGCAGCAGGCGCCGCGTGACGGCCTGCGGCAGATCATTGATGAGGTCCGCCAAGTCATCCAGGTCGAGGTTTTCGGTGGCCGCGACCAGCTCCGCGGGATCCATGTGCCGAATCAAGGCGCTGCGAACGGCGTCGTTCACATGGAGCAGGACTTCGCCATCCTCCTCCGCAGGGACGAGATTCCAGATGAGCTCGCGTTCCGGAGAGGGAGTGGATTCGAGCAGGGCGGCGATTTCGGCCGGATGCAGCGTTTGCAGGAGGCGCCGAGCGTTTTGGGAGGCGCCGCTGTTCAGCGCATTATGCAGGGCCGTGGTGCGAAGTTGCTGGTTTTCGGAACGGTCGTTGTCTGACATCGCCCAGCTCCGGTTTGCGCACGAGGTGTTCTCCGGGCCATCAAGGTGGAGAGAGGAATGACCGGTATTGTAAGGGCAAGAATCGGTGTGGGTCCAGCGTGAATGGCGAAAACGGGCATGTAACTTGCTATATGGCTATTCCGCTATGGCGGACCAGCACCTTGGGGTGGGTTTGGGCAAAGTGGGCTTTCAGTCGTTCGGCCATGTAAACCGAGCGATGCTGGCCGCCGGTGCAGCCGATGGCCACGGTAAGGTAACTGCGGTTTTCAGTCTCGAAGCGGGGCAGCCAGCGTTCCAGGAATTGACGAATGTCGTCGAACAGGTCGTGGGTGAGGGGAATGGTTTCCAGGTATGCGGCGACTGCGGCATCCAGGCCGGTCAATGGACGCAGCCCCGGTTGCCAGTGGGGATTCGGCAGGCAGCGGATATCGAACACGAAATCGGCGTCGGAGGGGACGCCTTGCTTGAAGGCAAACGACTGGAACATGAGTGAAAACAGGCCTTCACGGCCATGGATGCGGTGCCGAATGAGGTCCCTCAGCTGATGCATGGTGGTCAGGCTGGTGTCGAGGACCAGGTCAGCGCGTTCCGCGATGGGGCTGAGCAGTTGACGTTCCTGTTCAATGGCTTCGGCCAATGCAGTTTGGGGGCTGCTTAGAGGGTGGCGGCGCCGGGTTTCGCTGTAGCGTTTCAGCAAAGTCTCTGTTTCGGCCTGGAGGAAAAGCGTTTCCACTTCCACGCCCCGGCGTCCAAGTCGCTCGAGGCATAGGGCAAAGGTGTCCAGTTCGGGCGCCCGGGAACGGGCATCGATCCCTACGGCGACCTTCTGGGCGGAAAAGTTGCCGCTGCGGGAGAAGGCATCCACCAGGGATTCAAGCAGGGAAAGCGGGAGATTGTCGACGCAATAAAGGCCCAGATCCTCCAACATATGGAGGGCCACGCTCTTTCCAGCGCCGGACAGGCCGCTCAGGATCAACAGTTTCACAAACACCCCACCTCAGGATCATTGCGCCACTGGAAGCTTATACAGGCTTTAAGCGCAAAGGCCGCGCCAGCCGCGAGATCAGGCTGGCGCGGCCGTGCGCGGTGTCATTCGCTATGGAGTTCGGATTTGCGGGCTTCCCGGGGGTGATGGTCGTTGTGCTTGTCCTTGTAGCGCAGGGCTTGGCGGTCCAGTTTGTCGGTCAAGGCGTCAATGGCCGCGTACATATCCTCGCAGGTGGCATCCGCGAACAGGGCGCCGCCATTGACCGGGATCTTGGCTTCAGCGTGGTGCCGCTCCTTTTCCACCCGCAGCACCATATGGGCCTCGATGGCATGATCGAGATGGCGTTGGATACGTTCCAGCTTTTCCGCGGCGTATTGCCGGATAGCCGATGTGATTTCAATGTTCTGGCCCGTAACGTCGATTTTCATGCGGCGGTCTCCTTGGACACTGAATGCCTTCAGACGAGACGCTTGCGTTCGTTCGAAGGCGGAATGGACATGGACTCCCGATATTTCGCGACCGTGCGACGGGCCACGTTGATCCCATCATTGAGCAGCAGTTCGGTGAGTTTACTGTCGCTCAGGGGCTTGCGCGGATTTTCGCCGGCAATGAGTTTGCGGATCATGGCTTGGATGGCCGTGGCGGAGCATTCACCGCCATCCACGGTGGCCACGTGGCTGGAAAAGAAATATTTGAATTCGAAGATGCCGCGCGGGGTGTGCATGTATTTTTGGTTGGTCACCCGGGAGATGGTGCTCTCGTGCATGCCCACGGCTTCGGCGACCTCGCGCAGCACCATGGGTTGCATGGCTTCCTCGCCCTGATCGAAGAAGGCCTGTTGGCGCTCGACAATACTACAGGCGACCTTGAACAGGGTTTCATTGCGGCTTTGCAGGCTCTTCAGAAACCAGCGCGCCTCTTGCAGGTGTTGGCGCATGGTTTCATTGTCGCGGCTGTGATCGGCGCGTTTGATCAGGGAGGCATAGAGCCGGTTGATGCGCAGCCTTGGGGTGGTTTCGGCATTCAGGTCCACACGCCAACCTGTGCCGGAACGGCGGACGATCACATCCGGAATCACGTAGCCGGCGGTTTTTTGGGAAATCTGGGCGCCGGGACGGGGATTGAGCCGCTGGATCAATTCCACCGCCGTTTTCAATTCTTCCTCGGTGATTTTCAAGCGTCGCTGCAGGGTAGTGAAATCCCGTGCAGCCAGCAGATCCAGATGTTGCTCGACGAGGGCGCAGGCCACGCAACATCCTGCGCTGGGAGCCTGTGCTTGCAGTTGCAACAGCAGGGCTTCGCGTAGGTCGCGGGCGCCCACCCCGAGGGGATCAAAGCGCTGGATGCGTTGCAGGACCGCCTGGATCTCCCCGGTATCCGTGACCAGATCCGGGCCGAGTTCAGCCGCCAAGGCTTCCAGCGATTCGGTCAGGTAGCCATCCTCGCTGATGGCATCGATGATGGCGAGGGCAATGGCTTGGTCGGTATCGGAGAAGGTGGTCAGGCGCATTTGCCAGAGCAAATGGTCACGCAACTCGCCGCCTTCCTGGCTGGGCGTCTGGTTGAAGTCCCAGGCTTCCCCGCTGCTGCCGCCACTGCCTTCGTCGCCCTGTGACCAGGGATCCTCCCAAGCCGCGTCGAAATCGTCACCACCGCCTTCCTCCAGGGATTCGGCTGGCGCCTCCGGAGCGGCCAGGGAATCGGTGGGTGTTTCGGTGTATTCGCCGTCGGCCTCTTCGCCCCCCTCCGCCTCACCGTTCTCGATCATCAAGTTGCTGTCAAGGACGGTTTGGATTTCCTGCTGCAGTTCGATCGAGGAGAGCTGCAACAGACGGATCGCCTGTTGCAGTTGGGGCGTCATGGTCAGACGTTGGCCCAGCTTGAGTTGCAGAGTCTGCTTCATGGGTTGAGTG
>JBARUT010000141.1:0-9689 GCA_049645885.1 Candidatus Macondimonas sp. | reverse complement strand
GGTAGAGACAGAATGGCAACTCGCTGACATGCAAGGTTTCGAACAGCGTCAGCACCCAGCGCCCACCGCTGGTATTGACGAAGTAGTTGGTGTTTTCGATGCCGGCGCGGATGCCCTGGAAATGCTGCAGATCGCCCACGGTATAGGCATCGAGGAAGGCGACCAGCTCGCTGCGTTCAACCTTGGTGAAAACCGACATGAAACACCGAAATCGGGGCGGGGAAGCGCCAAGCTTAGCGCAAGGCGCTCCATCGGGTGAAGCCGGTGTCCGCCGTGGTGGCTGCAGACACCAGAACGCCTCCCGACCCAAAGGACAAATGCGGCGGACTTCCCTATGCTTCAGTTGAATCCCTGATGGAGCCGCGCGCCATGCCCTTGTCCGGTTTTGAGCAAAGCCAGTTTCATGACGGCGCCACCACATTCCCGGTGTATCGCACCGGCACTGGCCCCGGGGTGGTCATCATCCACGAAATCCCCGGCATCACCCCGCAGGTGGCGCGTTTCGCGCGCCGCGTGGCCGACGCCGGCTTCACCGTGGTGCTGCCCGAGCTGTTCGGCACCGCCGGCCGCCGCCTGTCCGCCGGTTATCTCGCCGAGTCGGTGGTGCGAGTGTGCGTGCGGCGGGAATTTCATGTCCTGGCCCGCAATGGCACCAGCCCCATCGTCGAGCCGCTCAAGGCCTTGTGCCGGCAGCTGCATGCCGAGCTGGGCGGCCCTGGCGTCGGCGCGCTGGGCATGTGTCTGACCGGCAATTTTGCCCTTGCCATGATGGTCGATCCGGTGGTGGCGGCGCCGGTATTGAGCCAGCCTTCCCTGCCCTTCGGGATCACGGCGTCGCATCGCGCGGCGCTGCACCTCAGCGAGGCCGACCTGCGTTGCGTCAAGGATCGGGTGTCGCAGGGCGCCCGGGTGCTGGGGCTGCGCTTCACCCATGATCTGGCCTGCCCCAAGGCACGCTTCGATCATCTGCGCCGCGTGCTGGGCGAGGGTTTCGAGGCCATCGAGATCGACTCCGGCCCTGGCAACGCCCATGGCATCCCCCGTTATGCCCATTCGGTGCTCACCAACGACCTGGTGGACCGCGAAGGCCATCCCACCCGGGCGGCGCTGGATCGCGTGCTGGGCTTTTTCGCCGAGCGTCTGAAGGCCGCATGAGGCCGTCATGAGCGACGACGGCGCCGTGCCATCCGCCGAGACCACGCCCTTCTCGGCTTCGGGCCAGTCCGGGGGCGGCCGGCCAGCGCGGGGCGAACTCTGGGCCGCCCTACCCCCTCCCGGTGGCGAGGAAGAGATCCAGGTACTGCTGTCCCAGCCGGGGATCCGCGTCGAGCGGATCGTCAGCCACGGCCAAGCCAGCCCACCGGGGTTCTGGTACGACCAGGAAGAAGGGGAATTCGTCCTGCTCCTGGCCGGCGCGGCCATGCTGAGCCTGCAGAGCGCCGATGGCGTTCATGAGACGGTGGCGCTGCGCCCCGGCGACTGGCTCCACCTGCCAGCCCATTGCCGCCATCGGGTGGATGCCACCGCCGATGACGAGCCAACGGTCTGGCTGGCCGTGTTCTTCCCCGCCGCAGTGAACGAGGCATAGCGAGACCGCAGCTTGACCTTCAGCTTTTCAGCGGGCGGTACTTGATACGATGCGGGATGTCGGCGGCAACCCCCAGGCGGCGCTTGCGGTCGGCCTCATAATCGGCGTAGTTGCCCTCGAACCACAACACCTGGCTGTCGCCCTCGAAGGCGAGGATGTGGGTGGCGAGCCGATCCAGGAACCAGCGGTCATGGGAAATGACCACGGCGCAACCCGGGAAGGTCAGCAGCGCTTCTTCCAGGGCGCGCAGGGTTTCCACGTCCAGATCGTTGGTGGGCTCGTCGAGCAGCAGGACGTTGCCACCCGCTTTCAGCACCTTGGCCAGATGCACGCGGTTGCGCTCACCGCCGGACAGTTCGCTGATGCGTTTTTGCTGGTCGGTGCCCTTGAAATTGAAGCGGCCCACATAGGCCCGTGACAGCGCTTCATAGGTCCCGACGCGCAGCATGTCCTGGCCGTCGGAGATCTCCTCCCATACCGTCTTGCTGTCGTCCAGGCTGTCCCGGCTCTGGTCGACATAGGCCAGCTCCACGCTGGGACCCCGGCGCAGCTCACCCGCATCGGGCTGCTCCTGGCCGGCAAGAATGCGGAACAGCGTGGTCTTGCCGGCGCCGTTGGGGCCGATGATGCCGACAATGCCACCCGGCGGCAGACGGAAGCTCAGGTTCTCGAACAGCAGGCGGTCGCCGAAAGCCTTGCGCAGGCCCTCGGCTTCGATCACCAGGTTACCGAGGCGCGGCCCCGGCGGGATGTACAGCTCCTGGGTCTCGTTGCGCTTCTGGAATTCCTGCGAGGACAGCTCATCGAAGCGGGCCAGGCGCGCCTTGCTTTTTGTGGTGCGTCCCTTGGGGTTGCTGCGCACCCATTCCAGTTCCTCCTGCATGGCCTTGCGGTGCGCCGATTCCTGTTTTTCTTCCAGGGCCAGGCGCTTCCCCTTCTGCTCCAGCCAGTTGGAATAGTTGCCCTCCCAAGGGATGCCGTGGCCACGGTCCAGCTCCAGGATCCAGCCGGCGACGTTGTCGAGGAAATAGCGATCATGGGTGACGGCGACGACCGTGCCCTTGTAGTCGTGCAGGAAGCGCTCCAGCCAGGCCACCGATTCGGCATCCAGATGATTGGTGGGCTCATCGAGCAGCAGCATGTCTGGCTTGGACAGCAGCAGCCGGCACAGCGCAACGCGGCGCTTCTCGCCACCGGAAAGCTGGGTGACATCAGCATCCCAGGGCGGCAGGCGCAGCGCCTCGGCAGCAATCTCCAGGGTGCGGTCCAGTTCCCAGGCGCCGGCGGCGTCGATCTTGTCCTGCAGCTCGGCCTGCTCGGCCAAGAGGGTGTCGAAATCCGCGTCCGGATCGGCAAAGGCGTCGCTGATGGCGTTGAAGCGATTCACCAGGCTTTTCAGTTCCCCCACCCCCTCTTCGACATTGCCGCGCACGTCCTTGTCCGGGTTGAGCTCCGGCTCCTGCGACAGGAAACCGATCTTGGTTCCGGGCTGGGGACGGGCTTCGCCTTCGAAGTCCTTGTCGACACCGGCCATGATGCGCAGCAGGGTGGATTTGCCTGAGCCGTTCAGGCCCAGCACGCCGATCTTGGCGCCGGGAAAGAAGGACAACGAGATGTCGCGCAGGATTTCCCGCTTGGGCGGGACGATCTTGCTGACGCGGTGCATGGTGTAGATGTACTGGGCCATGGGCAGATTCCTGAATTGCGGGCGTGTCCGACATTGCGCCGAACGGCCAGGGGGCGTCTGGGATCGGGTACAATACCCCGTTTCGATAGCCCCCGCCCACCTGTCAAGGAGTCGCCCCGCCATGTTCAGCCCCAGCATGCGGATCGCCGGGTTCGATGACGAACTCCAAGCCGCCATGACCGCCGAAGTGCGGCGCCAGGAAGAACACATCGAGCTGATCGCCTCGGAAAACTACGCCAGCCCGCGGGTGCTGGAGGCGCAGGGATCGGTGCTGACCAACAAGTATGCCGAGGGCTATCCCGGCAAGCGCTACTACGGCGGTTGTGAGTACGTGGATGTGGCCGAGCGGCTGGCGATCGAACGCGCCTGCACGCTGTTCGGCGCCGCCTATGCCAATGTTCAGCCGCATTCGGGTTCACAGGCCAATCAGGCGGTCTACATGGCGCTGCTGGAGCCGGGCGACACGGTGCTGGGCATGTCGCTGGCCCACGGCGGCCATCTCACCCACGGCGCTTCGGTCAACTTCTCCGGCAAGATTTACAAGGCCTTCCAGTATGGCGTGAACGAGCAGGGCCTGATCGATTACGAGCAGATGGCGTCCTTGGCCCGCGCCCATCGCCCGCGCCTGATCGTCGCCGGCTTTTCCGCCTATTCACGGGTGGTGGACTGGGCGCGCTTCCGGGCCATTGCCGATGAAGTGGGCGCCTACCTGTTGGTGGACATGGCCCATGTGGCGGGCCTGGTGGCGGCCGGGGTGTATCCGAGCCCGGTGCAGATCGCCGATGTGACCACCACGACCACCCACAAGACCCTGCGCGGCCCCCGCGGCGGGCTGATTCTGGCCCGCGCCAATCCCGACATCGAGAAAAAGCTCAATTCCACGATCTTCCCCGGCATCCAGGGCGGCCCCTTGATGCATGTCATCGCGGCCAAGGCCGTGGCCTTCAAGGAAGCGCTGGAACCCGAATTCACGACCTATCAGCGGCAGGTGGTGGACAATGCCCGCATCCTCGCCGCGACGCTGGTGGAACGCGGCTACAAGATCGTTTCCGGCGGCACCGACAATCATCTGATGCTGGTCGATCTGATCGCCCAAGACTTGACCGGCAAGGATGCGGAGGCGGCCCTGGGGGCGGCGAACATTACGGTCAACAAGAACGCCGTGCCCGGCGACCCCCGCTCCCCCTTCGTCACCAGCGGCATCCGCCTGGGCACCCCGGCCATCACCACGCGCGGTTTTGGCCCGGCGGAAACCCGACAATTGGGTCACTGGATCGCCGATATCCTCGATCACATGGGCGATACCGCCGTGATCGCGCGGGTCAAGGGCGAGGTACTGGCCTTGTGCCGGCGATTCCCGGTGTACACCGCGGCCTGACCGCGCAGGAATACGCATCATGCACTGCCCGTTCTGCGGGGCTGCCGATACCCGGGTGGTGGATTCCCGGCTTGCCGAGGACGGCAGTCAGGTGCGGCGCCGACGCGAGTGTCCCACTTGCGGCGAGCGCTTCACCACCTTCGAGCGCGCCGAGTTGACCCTGCCCCGGGTGGTCAAGCGCGACGGCAAGCGCGAGCCCTTCAGCGAGGACAAACTGCGGGGCGGCTTATTGCGGGCGCTGGAAAAGCGGCCGGTGCAGGCCGAGGCGGTGGAGGCTGCCCTGGGGCGCATCCTGCGGCTGATGCGCGCCAGCGGCGAGCGCGAGATTGCCTCCCGGCGCATCGGGGAATGGGTAATGACCGAATTGCGGGAACTCGACCAGGTGGCCTATGTGCGGTTTGCCTCGGTGTATCGCAGCTTCCAGGACGTGAACGCGTTTCGCGAGGAGGTCGAGCGCTTGCAGGAAGCGGTGGCGCCGGCCGATGCCACGCCGGAGCGCCAGATGTCCCTGCTGCCGGAGGCGAACCCATCGGTCGCCGGCGAGGAGATGCCGTGACGCAGGCCGATGATGCGCGCTATATGGCTCGGGCGCTGCGGCTGGCTGAACGCGGGGTCGCGACCACGCAACCCAATCCGCGGGTGGGCTGTGTGCTGGTCGTCGGTGGGCAGATCGTGGGGGAAGGCTGGCATATGCAGGCCGGCGCGCCCCATGCCGAGGTTTATGCGCTGCAACAGGCCGGTCCGCAGGCGCGGGGCGCTACCGCCTACATCACCCTGGAGCCCTGCAGTCATCATGGCCGCACGGCCCCGTGTAGCGAGGCCTTGATCGCAGCGGGGGTCACGCGCGTGGTGACGGCCATGGAGGATCCCAATCCCCTGGTGCAGGGTCGGGGGCATGCCCTATTGCGGGCGGCGGGCATTGCGCTGACCGAGGGGGTCGGCACGGACGCGGCGCGGCGCCTGAATACCGGCTACGTCCAGCGCATGACCCAGGGACGGCCGCGGGTCACGCTGAAGCTGGGGGCGACTCTGGACGGCCGCACCGCCAGCGCGGGCGGGGACAGTCAATGGATCACCGGTCCCGCCGCGCGGGCGGATGTGCAACAGCTGCGCGCACGCAGCGGGGCGATTGTTACCGGCAGCGGGACGGTGCTGGCCGATGATCCGGCGCTGAATGTGCGCCTCCCCGTCCAAGCGCTGGCGCCCGATGGGCGAATGCTGCCCTGGCATCAACCCTTGCGCGTGGTGCTGGACCGCAGGCTGCGCACGCCGCCCTGGGGGCGACTGTTTGGCGCTGGCGGGGCGCTGTGGATCTATACCGAGCGCTCGACGCAGGAGCCACAGGCGTTGGCCCTGCGTGAAGCCGGCGCCCAGGTGGCAACCCTGCCCTCCGGCGCGGACCTGCCGGGGGCCCTGTCGCACCTGGCCAGCATGGGCGTGAATGACGTACTCATCGAGGCCGGTCCAACCCTCGCGGGCGCCTTCGTGGCGGCGGATCTGGTCGATGAGCTGGTGGTCTATCTGGCGCCGGCCCTGCTGGGGGACGAGGCGCGTGGCATGTTCCAGCTGCCGGGCCTGATCGGGCTCGATCAGCGGGTTCGGCTGCGTATCCTGGAAATGCGCGCCGTCGGCGAGGATTGGCGGGTGCGGGCGGTCCCGGACCGACGTGGGACGGAGACGGATTGATATGTTCACAGGCTTGATTCGGGCGGTCGGCGTATTGGCGGAGCGCACGCCGCAGGCAGGCGATGTGCGGCTGCGCATCGGCGGTGCAGGCGAAATCATCGCCGGCCTGGAGCTGGGGGCGAGTATCGCCGTCAACGGCGCCTGCCTTACCGCCACGACCTATACGAACGACGGATTCTGGGCCGATGTGTCCCGCGAGACCCTTGACTGCACCACCCTGGGTGATCTGGCGCTGGGTGATCCGGTCAATCTGGAGCCGGCGTTGCGTCCCATCGATCCCCTGGGTGGGCATCTGGTCAGTGGTCATGTCGACGGCATCGGCCGCCTGGTGGACCAGCGCCCCGACGGACGGTCCTGGCGCTTGCGCTTCGAGGCGCCCGCCGAGCTGGCGCGCTACATCGCCGCCAAGGGGTCGATCTGCGTGGACGGCGTCAGCCTCACCGTGAACAGCGTCTCCGGGCGGCTGTTCGAGGTAAACATCATCCCCCACACCCGCGACCGCACCGTTCTGGGTCATTATCAGCCGGGCCGGCGGGTGAATCTGGAAGTGGATCTGCTGGCGCGTTATCTGGAGCGGCTGATGCTGGGCCAGGCGAGTGAAGGCGGCGTGACCGAGGCGCTGCTGCGGCAGCAGGGATTTGTGCCCCAAGCGGGAGAGGGATAAAGCGCATGGCGCTGAACACCAGCGAAGAAATCATCGAAGACATCCGCCGCGGCCGCATGGTCGTGCTGATGGACGACGAGGACCGGGAAAACGAGGGTGACCTGTTGATGGCGGCGGTCCATTGCCGGGCCGAGGATGTCAACTTCATGGCCCGCTACGGTCGTGGACTGATCTGCCTGACCCTGACGGCGGAACGCTGTCAGCAGTTGCGGCTGCCGCTGATGGTCAGCGCCACCGACGAGAAGCATGCCACCAACTTCACCGTGTCCATCGAGGCGGCGCAGGGGGTGACCACGGGAATCTCCGCCGCCGACCGGGCGCGCACCATCCAGGCGGCCGTGCGTGCCGATGCCGCGCAGGACGATCTGGTCACTCCCGGGCATATCTTTCCGCTGATGGCCCAGAAAGGCGGCGTCTTGACCCGCGCCGGGCACACCGAGGCGGGATGCGATCTGGCGCGGCTGGCGGGATTGGAACCGGCCTCGGTGATCGTGGAGATCCTCAGCGAGGACGGCACCATGGCCCGTCGCCCCGAGCTGGAACGCTTCGCCGCCGAACACGGACTCAAGATCGGCACCGTGGCGGATCTCATCCGCTATCGTCTGGAGACGGAAAAGACCGTGGTGCGCAGCGCCGAGTCTGTGCTGTCCACCCGCCATGGCGATTTCCGCCTGCTGGCCTATGAGGACGCGCTGGATCGCACGGTCCATTTCGCCCTGGTGCGCGGCAACCTGGATCCCGAGACGCCCACCCTGGTCCGCGTGCATGTGGAAAATACCCTGGCGGACCTGCTGGCGCTGGACGACCCAGACGGGGGTTGGCCACTGGAGGACGCGCTCGCCTATATGGGCCGGCAGGAACTGGGCGTGCTGGTCGTGCTGCGCAAGCCCGAGCCACCCTTTGCCCTGTTGCAGCGGGTGCGGGAACAGGGCTTGCCCACCCGGCCACCGGCCCACCGGCCCGGTGTCAGCGGCGTGCTGCGCACCCATGGCATCGGCGCCCAGATTCTCAAGGATCTAGGCGTCCATCGCATGCGGGTGCTCAGCTCCACCCGCCGTTTCCAGGCTATCTCCGGCTTCGGGCTGGAAGTGGTTGAGGTGGTCTCCCCCGACTGACCCAGCCGCGCCTGCGCTCGGTTTTTTTCGACTTGACCAACGGAATCGAACCATGTCCACAACGACCGTGATCGAAGGCCATCTGCTGGCGGGCGATGCCCGTTTCGCCCTGGTGGCTGCCCGCTTCAATGACTTCATCGTCGATGCCCTGGTGCGCGGCGCGCAGGATACCCTCTTGCGCCACGGCGCCAATGCCGAACACCTCACCCTGATCCGCGCGCCCGGCGCCTTCGAGCTGCCGCTGGTGGTGCAGCAGGTGGCGCGTAGCGGGCGCTATGACGCTGTCATCGCGCTGGGCGCGGTGATCCGCGGGTCGACGCCTCATTTCGAGCATGTCGCCGGACTCTGCGCCAAGGGACTGGCCCAGGTGGCCCTGGAAGCCGCCCGCCCGGTGGCCTTTGGTGTGCTCACCGTGGACAACCTGGAACAGGCCATCGAGCGTGCCGGCACCAAGGCCGGCAACAAGGGGGCCGAGGCCGCCCTGTCGGCGCTGGAAATGGTCAACCTGCTGCGCGCCCTCGGAAACTGAGGGTGGCCAAGACCAACAAGCCCCGCAGCGTGGCCCGGCGCTGTGCTTTCCAGGCCCTCTATCAGTGGCAACTGACCGGCGGAACGGCACATGAGGTGCTGACCGATTTCCTCAGCGACCCGGAGGGGCCGGCGTTCGATCGCGCCCATTTCGAGACGCTGGTCAACAAGGCCATTGACGATTTCCCGCGCTGGGAAGGGCTCATGGCCAAATGGGTCACCCGTCCCCCGGGTCAACTCGACCCGGTGGAAAAAGGCGTGTTGCTGGTGGGACTGGTGGAGCTGGCGGAATGCCCGGAAGTCCCTTACCGGGTGGTGCTGAACGAGATGGTGGAAATAGCCAAGCTGTTCGGCTCCGCTCAAAGTCATGCCTTCATCAACAGCGTGCTCGACAAGGCCGCACGGGTCTTGCGGCCACTGGAAACCGTGACGGCCCCAGCCCGAGGAAAGGGTGGGTGAATCGGGACACGCCGGAATTCGCGCTTATTGACCGCCATTTCACGCGGGCCACTCGCCGCGCTGACGTGGTGCTGGGGGTGGGCGACGATGGCGCCCTGCTCCAGCCGCCGGCCAGGTCCTGGCTGGTGCTCACCACCGACACGATGGTGTGCGGCACCCACTTCCTGCCCACCGATAAGCCCGAGGCGCTGGGCCACAAGCTGGTGGCGGTCAACTTGAGCGATCTGGCCGCCATGGGCGCCGATCCGGCTTGGCTCACCCTGGCACTTACTCTGCCGAAAATCGACCACGACTGGCTTGCGGCTTTTGCCAGCGGCCTGTTCGGTCTGGCCGATGCGGTGGGTGTCGAGCTGGTGGGTGGAGATGTGACCCGTGGTCCACTGACCCTCACCCTGCAGGCGGCGGGCACAGTCCCGGAGGGGATGGCCCTGCGGCGTGATGGTGCGCGGCCGGGGGATGACGTGTATGTCTCCGGCACCCTGGGGGATGCGGCCCTGGCCTTGGATCTGCGTCTGGCCGGCGCCAGCCTTCCGGCGCCCCTGGCGGCGCGCCTGGATCGCCCCAGCGCGCGGCTGGCCCTGGGG
>JBARUT010000140.1:0-7684 GCA_049645885.1 Candidatus Macondimonas sp. | reverse complement strand
TTCTCGAACCACCCGTTCCATGTACGGATGGAGGGGTTTTCCCGGCGGATCTGGGCGCCGGCGCAGAAGGGAGCGGCGCGCGAGACACGGTGGTTCTATGAGCGCGCACGCGGCCAGTATGCCGATGCACAGTCAAAGCTCACACCTGCGGAGCAGCGTCGTTTCAAGGCCGAGCATCCCAAGCACCAGATGTTCACGAAAACGGACCTTGCGAAGTTCGAGAATGTCTGGGATGACCACCCCAGGTGGGTGAATCTTGGCTCCCAGAAAAACTTTGCACGCTACGCTGCCCGAATCGGCAGCGAGTGGGAGAAATCATCCGAGAAGTTCAACGAGTTCTATTTCAAGAGAGCCGTCGCACGCGGGCTGATTTTCCTCGCCACGGAGCGCATCGTTTCTTTACAGCCTTGGTATAACGGCGGGTACCGAGCAAATATCGTGGCCTACACATTGGCGGTACTCAGCGACATCACAAAGCACAGGAAAGAAAGCATCGACTTTCTGGGTATCTGGAATGCACAGAAGGTCGATCCCGTGCTCGAAGGAGCCATCGCTGTCGTGGCGGGGGTTGTAAATGACGACATCATCAGACCGCCGCAAGGCATTTCAAACATTTCCGAGTGGTGCAAGAAGGAGGCGTGCTGGACGAGGATGCAGGCTCGTACCGATGCCTTCGCCAATCTCCTCCCGTCCGAGTTCTACGATCGACTTGTTCCGCAGGATGATCAGGCAGCGATCGTGAAAACTGCGAAGCAGACGCAGAGGATCGACGACGGTATCGAGGCGCAGCGAAAGGTGCTGGCTGTTCCCGCTGCGGAATGGGCTCGCATCCACCAGTCGCTGCTTGAGAAGGATCTGCTCACGCCAAAGGAAGACGGCGTGCTAAGGGTGGCCATACAGATTCCTTCCAAGCTCCCGACAGAGAAACAGAGTGTGGTGCTGCTGGATATTCTCCACAAGGGTCGGATGGAGGGCGTAGTCACCGAAGAATGCTGAAATCATGATTGATAGATTAGGGATATTTTCTTGGAAATCGACGCGCAGATGATGGCGCACTTCTGGGAAGAATCAACCGGGGACAAGGTGCAGGTCAGCCGTGGCTTCACCGAACTCAAGCCCTGTAACTACACCGCTACGGCGTGCCAGACCGCCCACCATTTCCGGGAGACCATACCCGCATACCCGCCACCAGTCGCAAAAAAGGCGCGGAGATTGCCTCCGCGCCCATCAGTTGCACCGACTGATCAGTGGTTGATCAGCGAATGATGTCGTAGCTGTAGTCGGTCTTGGCCGGGATGATGGTGTTCTTGTCGATCTCGTCGAAGATCTTGTCCAGGATCCACACCAGCACGTTCATCGCGCCCTGGTAGCCCCACACCGGGTAGCGGTGGTGGTGATGGCGGTCGAACACCGGGAAGCCGATGCGGATCAGCGGCGTGCCGGTGTCGCGCTCAAGATACTTGCCGTAGGTGTTGCCGATCAGGAAGTCGACCGGCTCGGTGAACAGCAGCGAGCGCATGTGCCACAGGTCCTTGCCGGCGTAGGCATGGCAGCCCTTGCCGAAGGGTGAGCTATCGAACAGCTCCTGCATTTTCACCGCCCACTCCTTGCCGCCGTTGGTGGCGAGCACGTGCGTCGGCTCGGCGCCCAGTTCCAGCAGGAAGGCGGCCAGGCCGTAGCACAGGTCCGGATCGCCGTAGATGGCGAACTTCTTGCCGTGGATGTGGGCGCTGGAGTCGGCGATGGCGTCCACCAGCCGGCCGCGCTCCTTGGCGAGCGCTTCAGGGATGGCCTTGCCGGTCAGGCGCGCGATTTCCATCAGGAACTTGTCGGTGCCCGCCACGCCGATCGGGTGGTTGAAGGCAACCGTTTCCTGGCCCTTGCCGGCGCAGAAATCCAGCGTCTTGGTGGTGCAGTATTGCTGCATCGAGACGGTGGCCTTGGCGTTTAGCGCCGCCGCCGCATCTTCCAGCGTGGTGCCGCCGTCGTACATCCGGAATTCGCCGTCGGTGGGCGTGTCCCACACGTCCGAGGCATCGCACAGCAGGGTGTACTCGACACCCATCAGGTCGAAGATGCGGGCGATTTCACGCTGGTTGCCGACGGTGTAGCCGTCGAAGCCGCCGATGAAGTTGATCTTCTCGTTCGGCACGCGCTCGGGCACCGGCACGGTGCCGGCCTTGCCGTCCCAGAAGTGCTTGAGCACGCCCAGGAGCGCGTTGTCGTAGCCGGTGATGTGGCTGCCGACGAAGGCCGGGGTGTGGGCGAAGGGCACGTCGAATTCTTCCGGCACCGAGCCCTTTTCCTTGGCATTCTTGATGAATGCGTTGAGGTCATCGCCGATCACCTCGGCCATGCAGGTGGTGGACACGGCGATCATCTTGGGCTTGTACATGCTGTAGGCATTGGCCAGGCCGTCGATCATGTTGTTCAGGCCGCCGAACACCGCCGCGTCCTCGGTCATGCTGGACGACACGCAGGAACTGGGCTCCTTGAAGTGACGCGAGAAGTGCGAGCGGTAATAGGCGACGCAGCCCTGCGAACAGTGCACGAACGGCAGCGTGCCCTCGAAACCCACCGCGACGAACACCGCGCCCAGCGGCTGGCAGGCCTTGGCCGGGTTGACGGTGAGTGAGTCGCGGGCGAAGTTCTTTTCCCGGTAGTCCCAGGTCTTGGTCCACTCGCGGATTTCTTCCAGCTTGTCGGCAGGCTGGGGATTTTCAAACTGTTTCTTGTTCTCGAACATATCGATGTATTCCGGGCTGCGGAATAGATTGAAATGGTCAAGGACGTTGTCGGCATTCTGGCTCATGATGCAACTCCTGAGGAACGGTAGGGTGGGTCAGGAAAGGCCGACCCACCATCTGTGTCATTCGGGCAATCTGCCCACCCTACTTCCGTCTTTTTTATGCCGCTTTCCAGGGGGTTTCGGTCAGCGCCCATACCGGGCTGTTGATCGCCATGTCCATGTCGCGGGCGAAGATGGCAAAGCCGTCATAGCCGTGATAAGGACCGGAATAATCCCAGGAATGCATCTGGCGGAACGGATAGCCCATCTTCTGGAAGACGTACTTTTCCTTGATGCCGGAAGCCACCAAGTCGGGCTCCAGCGCCTCGACGAATTTCTCGAACTCGTAGCCGGTGACGTCGTCGTAGATCAGCGTGCCGTCCTTCACATAGTGGGTGGTGCGCTGGTAGTCGTCGTTATGACCGAACTCGTAACCGGTCCCGATGACCTCCATGCCGAGATCTTCGTAGGCACCGATGACGTGGCGCGGGCGCAGGCCGCCGACGAACAGCATCACCTTCTTGCCTTCCAGACGCGGGCGGTACTTGTCGATCACCGCCTGCATCAAGGGCTGGTACTTGGCGATGACGCGCTCGGCGCCTTCCTTGATCTTGTCGTCGAAATGGCTGGCGATTTCGCGCAGCGATTCGGCGATCTTGGTCGGCCCGAAGAAGTTGTATTCCACCCACGGAATCCCGTACTTCTCTTCCATGTGCCGGCTGATGTAGTTCATCGACCGGTAGCAGTGCAGCACGTTGAGCTTGGCCTTGGGCGTGTTTTCGAGCTCGGCGATGGAGCCGTCGCCGGACCACTGCGCCACCACGCGCAGGCCCATTTCCTCCAGCAGGATGCGCGAGGACCAGGCATCGCCGCCGATGTTGTAGTCGCCGATGATGGCGACGTCGTAGGGCGAGCTCTCGAACGGCGCCGGACGGTCCGGGTCAAGCTTGTCGAACACCCAATCACGGATCGAGTCGTTGGCGATGTGATGGCCCAGCGACTGCGACACGCCGCGAAAACCCTCGCAGCGCACCGGCACGATGGTCTTGCCGCCGTATTCCTTCGACTTGGCCTTGGAAACGGCCTCGATGTCGTCGCCGATCAGGCCGATCGGGCATTCGGACTGCACCGTGATGCCGTGGTTGAGCGGAAACAGCACCTCGATTTCGTCCATGATCTTGGCCAGCTTCTTGTCGCCGCCAAAGACGATGTCCTTTTCCTGGAAATCGGAGGTGAACTGCATGGTCACGAAGGTATCCACCCCCGTGGTGCCGATGTAGTAATTGCGCCGCGCCGCCCAGGAATACTGGCCGCAGCCCACCGGACCGTGGGAGATGTGGATCATGTCCTTGATCGGACCCCACACCACGCCCTTGGAACCGGCGTAGGCGCAACCACGAATGGTCATGACGCCGGGGATGGATTTGACGTTGGACTTGACGCCGCAGTCGGACTTGCCTTCTTCAAAGGTGCCCAGATGCTTGCCGCGGCGCTTGGCGGTCTTGTCGGGATAGACCGACAGGACCTCCTCCACGAGCGCCTTGTTGCGCTCTTTGGTTTGTTCGACTGTCAGGCTCATGTTCGGTCTCCTAACTCGACGTGGAAAACAAATTCGGTTTGACCCACAAGGCGGCGGCAGAATAGCCGGACGCCATCGGAATCATTTCCGGAGTTCCACCCAGGGCGCATGCCCCGGGCGGATTCCGTTGGTCTGGGACTCAGGCGACCGCCGCGGCTTCAGCAGCGAGTTCCGCCGCCGTCTTGCCGATGACGGACTCGTCCACCCGCTTCATGATGCCGTGCTCCATCAGCAGGTCTTCCAGCTCATCCATGGTGATCGGGGTCGGGATGATGCCGTTGCCCTTGTTGGCATGGATCTTGTGAGCCAACTGGCGATACTCCTCGGCCTGCTTGGAATCCGGTGCGTATTCCAGCACCGTCATGCGCCGCAGTTCGGCGTGCTGGACGATGTTGTCGCGGGGCACGAAATGGATCAGCGTGGTGCCCAGCCGCTTGGCCAGCGATTCGGCCAGCTCGTATTCCTTGTCGGTCTGGCGCTCGTTGCAAACAAGCCCGCCCAAGCGCACGCCACCGGAGTTGGCGTACTTCAGAATGCCCTTGGAAATGTTGTTGGCCGCATACATGGCCATCATCTCGCCGGACATGACGATGTAGATTTCCTGCGCCTTGTTCTCGCGGATGGGCATGGCGAAACCGCCACACACCACGTCGCCAAGCACGTCGTAGGACACATAGTCCAGGTTCTCGTAGGCGCCTTCCTCTTCCAGGAAGTTGATCGAGGTGATCACGCCACGACCGGCACAGCCGACACCGGGCTCGGGGCCGCCGGACTCCACGCAACGGATGTCGCGGTAGCCGACCTTCATCACTTCTTCCAGTTCCAGGTCTTCCACCGTGCCGGCGGCAGCCGCCAGCGACAGAATGGTGTCCTGGGCCTTTGCATGAAGGATCAAGCGGGTGGAGTCGGCCTTGGGGTCGCAGCCGACGATCAGGATCTTCTGGCCCATTTCAGCGAGGGCCGCCAGGGTGTTCTGCGAGGTGGTCGACTTGCCGATCCCACCTTTGCCGTAAAAAGCGATTTGTCGTAACCCGTCCATCGAGGTCTCCTTAAAAAAACCGTGAAAGATTCCGCAACTGCCGTGTGTGGTGTTTGAAAGAAGACCGGTTGACCTCACTGAATTCCCCGATGGGGGGTGTGGTTCCCGCCTTCCATCCCCACTATTGCAACCCCTGCGCCAATCTTGTAAAAGTTCAATCAAATTGCTGATTATAAAAGAAATATTCTCTCGACAACGCCGCCAAAATCGCCTCTTTCGCCATGTGCGAAATCCGACATCCGGCCCCGGCGTGTCTGAAACAAAACATCATCCCGACATGTCGGCGACCGATTGATGCAGCCCCTCACGGGCAAGCGGTATGGAAGTTGCTTCGGGCTGCCTGAGACCCGCCGGTTCCAGCGCCGGGTCGCCCCTCAACCCTGGACCTGAGGATTAAAGCCATGCAAATCGGAGTGGAAAGCGCCCGCGCGGTGGAGAACCGGCGAATCTTTGTGGTGGACACTGATGAAATCATCCGGGCCGCCCTGCAGTTCATGCTGCACGACGAAAACGAGGCCCATGAACTGGAATCGGTGGAGGCAGCCCTGGTGAAAGCCACGGACTGGCCGCCCGATCTGATCCTGCTGGGTCAGGGCCTGCTGCAATCCGAGGGCCTGGCGGCCCTGACCCGGCTGACCACGGCCCTGCCCGGCGCCCAGGTATTGCTGGTGGGAAGCGCCGCGGACCCCATTCTGGGTGAGGCCTTGGCGGGTGGCGCCCATGGCTTGATTCCGGTGCCGCTCAGACTGGAAGCGGTACGCAAGGCCGTGGATCAGGCGCTGGGGCGCGGCTGAGGCGGGCGACCGATGACCCGACGAAGCATGGCTGATGTGCGCCATGGTTTGTCGGGTTCACGACATGTCCCGCAGCGTCCTGTGTCGCGCCATGGATCCGAAAACATGACGAGGATCACTTCAGTTCCAAAGACTTGGAATCGGCAACGGGGATTGGCACAGGCATTGCTCTATCCCCTGCAAAGCCACCCAGGGATGGCTGCACCGCTTGGCGGAGATCCTTATTTCAGGCAGGGGTAATCAACATGACGAGCGCCGAGAAACTTCCCATCTACCTGGATTATGCAGCCACCACGCCGGTGGACCCGCGGGTGGCGGAAAAAATGATTCCCTATCTCACCGAGCTGTTCGGCAATCAGGCCAGCCGCTCCCACGCCTATGGCTGGCGGGCCGAAGCAGCCGTCGAAACCGCCCGCGCCCAGGTCGCCGAGCTGGTGGGCGCCGACCCCAAGGAAATCATCTGGACCTCGGGGGCAACGGAATCGGACAACCTGGCCATCAAGGGCGCAGCCCGTTTCTATCGCCAGAAGGGCAATCACCTGATCACCCTGGCCACCGAGCACAAGGCCGTCCTGGACCCCATGCGCGAGCTGGAACGGGAAGGCTTCAAGGTCAGCTATCTCAATCCAGAGGCCAATGGCCTGGTGGATCTGGCGGCTTTCCAAGCCGCCATCACCCCGGAAACCATCGTGGTCTCGATCATGCTGGTCAACAACGAGATCGGCGTGATCCAGGACATCGCCGCCCTCGGCACGATCTGCCGGGAACGGGGCATCCTGTTCCACGTCGATGCGGCCCAGGCCACCGGTAAAGTCCCCATCGATCTCAAGACCCTGCCGGTCGACCTGATGTCCTTCTCCGCCCACAAGATCTACGGTCCTCAGGGCATCGGCGCGCTCTATGTGCGGCGCCGGCCGCGGGTCCACCTGGAACCCTTGATCCACGGCGGCGGCCACGAGCGCGGGCTGCGTTCCGGCACCCTGCCGACCCACCAGATCGTCGGCATGGGCGAGGCCTACCGCCTGGCCGGGGAATCGATGGGCAGCGAGAACGAACGCATCCGCGCCCTGCGCGACCGTTTCCTGGCCGGCATCGCCGACATGGAGGAGGTCTACCTCAACGGCGACCTGGAGGCGCGCGTTCCGCACAACCTGAACGTGAGTTTCAACTTCGTCGAAGGCGAGTCCCTGATGATGGCGGTCAAGGAATTGGCTGTTTCCAGCGGCTCGGCCTGCACCTCGGCGAGCCTGGAGCCGTCCCATGTGCTGCGGGCGCTGGGGCGCAGCGATGAATTGGCGCACAGCTCGCTGCGCATCACCCTGGGCCGCTACACCACCGCCCAGGACATCGACTTTGCTGTCGCGCTGCTCAAGGACAAGGTCGCCAAGCTGCGCGCACTCTCACCGCTCTGGGACATGCATCTGCAGGGCATCGACTTGAACACGGTGCAATGGGCCGCTGCGGCCCATTGACCCCATCCGCCA
>JBARUT010000139.1:0-3131 GCA_049645885.1 Candidatus Macondimonas sp. | reverse complement strand
CAAGCCCTGCGCCGCATCAGCGAAGTTCTCAACCCGCAGGACTAACGCGCCCAATGGCCGGGAAAGCGGGAGGTCAGTCAGGCGCCCGATGCTTGAGCGGATATACCGACGACGCGCCGATCGGACTGTGCCGCAGCGGCGAAGTCGCGACCCACTTGAGCCGAGGGAACCTCACCGCAAAAAAACACTCGAATTGACATTGACCATTCGTTTAATTGAGCCACACTGGAATTTCAGATCAACAAGAAGCCACCGCGTCCTCGATCAGGATCAACGGATGGCTTGCCCGGGCTGAGGGGCCCGTTTGCATTCTTGAAAACCATGGAGGAGACACCATGATTCGCGCATTCTGGAAATACAATCGGTTCTTTATCGCCACCTGGGTGGTCCTGGCCGGCATTCCCATCGCCTTGATGGGGGGCAGTTGGCCCCTCGTTTACGTCGTCACCCTCGCTGTGGTGGCGCTCGCCGCCGAGCTGTACTCCGGTCGCTACGAGGAAGAGCCAACCTACGAGCAGGCCTGGATCGTCTATCCGATGCAGTACGTCAGCCAGTTCGTCAGCATCGCCATGATCGTGCTGGTGGCCTGGTACATGGGCCTGCCCAATGACCTGTTCGGCCTTGGCGCCGCCGTCACCAGCCTGACCGGCATCGACATCCTGGCCCGCCATGCAGAACTGAGCACCGGTTGGACGACCTTCAGCATCATCTTACTGGGTGGTCTGGCCGGCGCCCTGGCCTCCATCGCCGTGGGCCATGAACTGACCCATCGCACGGAAAACCCCCTGGCCGTCTTCATCGGGCGTTTGGGCCAGGCCTTCAGCCTGTTCACCCATTTCTCGATCCGCCATCCTTACGGCCACCACAACCTGGTCTGCACCCCCGCCGATCCGGCGACGGCACGGCGCGGCGAGAACTTCTACCATTTCACCGTACGCTCCATCATCGGCCAGAAGAAAATGACCTGGGATCTGGAAGCCGAACGGCTGCGGCGCATGGGCCACTCCCCCTGGGACTGGCGCAACAAGGCCCTGCGCGGCTGGGGCATGGAACTGCTGGTGGTGATCTTCTTTGTCTGGGCGGCCGGGCTCTATGGCCTGCTGGGCATTCTGGGCGTGACACTGGTAACCCATGTGGGCCTGGAGGCGGCCAACTACATCGAGCATTACGGCCTGGTCCGGGTGCCGACCGAGCCCATGCAGGTACGCCATGCCTGGAACAGCAACGTCACCGCCACCTATTACCTCACTGTCGCCATCTCCCGGCATTCGCATCATCATGCCGATGCAAGCACCGAGTTCTGGGAGCTCAAGGCCTTCCGTGACGAAGCGCCTACCACGATCTACGGCTATGGGGTCAGCGTGCTCATTGCCCTGATCCCGCCGCTGTGGAATGAGCTGATGGCCCAGAAGCTGTTGTACTGGGACAACAACATGGCCACCCCGGCGGAGCGCCAGCTGGCCATGGCGGAAAACCTGGAGAGCGGCATCCCCGATCTGGTCGAGGCCGCCAAGCGCTACTACGCGACCGAAGGCAAAACCCTGCCGGAAGTCGCCGCCATCACGCCCGACAGCGGTGCAGGACGACTGGCCACGGCCTGAAAATCGGGGCGCCAACGGCCCCAATCCGGATCACGGCCCGTCTCCGCTGGGAACGGGCCGTTCTTCTTGTGCAGTCAAATCCAGCATTTCTCACGGTTCTGAGTGCACGGGCTTAGGGTCATGACATAAGACCATCGCACTTGATTGCGGATCATGCCGCCGGTTAGCCAGGTCTTGGCCTGGACCGGCGAAGTCAAAAAAGGGACAGTCGCCTGTCCCCCTTCGATCGATTTCACATCGCTGGCCGCATCAAAGCAGGGCGGCGACCCCGTCCCGTTCCTCGTTCAGCTCCTGATAGGTCGCGGTCATGCGCTCGCGACTGAAGTCATTGATCTCAAGACCCTGGACAATCTGGTATTGCCCATCGCGGCAGGTGACGGGATAGGAATAAACCACGCCTTCCGGAATGCCGTAACTGCCATCCGAGGGAATACCCATGCTGACCCAATCGCCTTCCGCGCTGCCCAGCGCCCAGGTGCGCATGTGGTCGAGGGCGGCGGAGGCGGCGGAGGCGGCGGAGGACGCGCCACGCGCCTTGATGATGGCGGCGCCGCGCTGCTGCACCACCGGGATGAACTCCTCGGCGTACCAGGTGGCATCCACCTGCGCCAAGGCCGGCTTGCCACCCACTGTGGCGTGATGCAGATCCGGATATTGGGTGGAGGAATGATTGCCCCAGATGGTGACCCGGCGCACGTCATTGACATGTGTGCCCAGCTTGGCGGCGATCTGGTGCAGCGCGCGGTTATGGTCCAGGCGGGTCATGGCGGTGAACTGGCGCCGGTCCAGGCTCTTGGCGTTGCTGGCGGCGATCAGGGCGTTGGTGTTGGCGGGGTTGCCCACGACCAGCACGCGGATGTCGCGGCTGGCGTGCTGATCCATGGCCTTGCCCTGCACCGAGAAAATCTGCGCATTGGCTTCCAGCAAATCCTTGCGTTCCATACCCGGACCACGGGGGCGCGCACCCACCAGCAGCGCGTAGTCGGCGTCCTTGAACGCCTCCTCGGGCCGATCGGTGGCAATCACCTCGGTCAACAGGGGGAAGGCGCAGTCGTTGAGTTCCATGACCACGCCCTTGAGGATTTCCTGGGCCTGGGGCACTTCCAGCAGCTGCAGGATCACGGGCTGATCCGGGCCGAGCATGGCGCCCGAGGCGATACGAAAATTCAGTGCGTAGCCAATCTGGCCAGCGGCGCCGGTCACGGCAACGCGTACGGGTTTTTTCATGGACGACTCCCTTGCTTGTTCGGAAACCAATGCACCCGCCGGGACCGGTCAAGGGCATCCGGCAAGGGCTTGGTAGTGTATCAAAATCAACTCGGCCGAGTGCCCATCGCCGCCTCGAACAGCCCCAGAACGGTGCCATCCGGCGCCCGCATGCGGGCATAGCGCCCATAGCCGGGGATCGTGACCGGCATTTCCGCCACCCCGCCGCCCAATACGCAAGCACGCGCCAACACCCCATCCAGATCGGATACGGCGATGAAGGCCTGCTGGGTCTCACCGGTGGGCAGCAGGTCCACCTGGAGC
>JBARUT010000138.1:0-4438 GCA_049645885.1 Candidatus Macondimonas sp. | reverse complement strand
GCGTGGTTCAGGAATCCCCGCTGGATCTGGAAGCCTTGGGGCAGGAGGCACTGGCGCTGTTGAAGGAAACCTTGGCGGCGCTGACGCTGGCGCGGCGCCGTGAAGGCGAACGTCTGGCGGCGGGCTTGCGGGAGCGGGCGGTTGGCATTGCCCATTGGGTGGCCCAGGTGCGGGCGCGACTGCCGGAGGTGCGCGGGGCGGCGCGCGAAAAGTTGCTGGCACGCCTGGCCGAGTTGGGGGTGGAAACCGAGCCGGGACGGCTGGAACAGGAGCTGTTGTTCCTGGCCCAGCGCATGGATGTGGCAGAGGAACTGGATCGGCTCGACAGCCACCTGGTCGAATGGGCGGCGACCCTGGCGCGCGCCGAGCCCATCGGGCGGCGGCTGGATTTCCTGTTGCAGGAGTTCAATCGCGAGGCCAACACCTTGGGCTCCAAGTCCCAGGATACCGAGATTACCCGGGCCGCCATCGAGATCAAGGTGCTGATCGAGCAGATGCGCGAGCAGATCCAGAACGTGGAGTGAAGGTCATGGGCGGCGGCAGTCTTTTCGTCATTGCGGCGCCCTCCGGGGCGGGCAAGACCAGTCTGGTTCAGGCGCTGATGGCCGAGGTACCTGGGCTGGCGTTTTCCGTCTCCCACACCACCCGTGCGCCGCGAGCGGGCGAAGTGGATGGCCGGGACTATCATTTCGTCGACCCCGCGACATTCCAGCGCATGGTCGCCGAGGGCGCGTTTCTCGAACATGCGCAAGTGTTCGGGCGTTGCTACGGCACCAGCCGCGGGGCGGTCGCCGAGCGTCTGGCGGCGGGGGAGGATCTCATCCTGGAAATCGATTGGCAGGGCGCGCAGCAAGTGCGCCGGGTCATCCCGGCGTGTGTGAGCGTCTTCATCCTGCCCCCTTCGCGCGAGGAATTGGCGCGCCGATTGTGCGGTCGGGCCACGGATGCGTCCGAGGTCATCGCGCACCGCCTTGCCCAGGCGGTGGAAGAAATGCGCCATTACGCTGAATTTGATCATCTGGTGGTCAACGATGTCTTCGATCAGGCACTGGCCGAACTGAAGGCCGTCGTGCGCGCTTCCCGCTGCCGCACCCCCATTCAGGCGGCGCGGCATGGCGCCTTGTTGGCCGAGCTGCTGGCCTGATTTTCGCGCTTGGCATACACTGGAATCCAAATCCATCCGGCTTTGATGAAAGGCCGCCCGAAGGGGTGGCGGGGATGGGACGTCTTTATGTGGTCTGCGATGGCATTCGCCCTGGGGCGGATGCGGAGGTATGAATCATGGCTCGAGTGACGGTCGAGGACTGTTTGTCCAATGTGGACAATCGATTCCAGTTGGTCTTGGTGGCGGCCAAGCGGGCGCGCCAGTTGGTGCGTGGCGTGGAGCCGTTTCTGGACTGGGACAACGACAAGCCAACGGTGCTGGCCTTGCGTGAAATCGCCAATGGCAATGTGACCCGGGAGATCCTGAAAG
The DNA here is from genome assembly GCA_049645885.1 of Candidatus Macondimonas sp. Taxonomy (GTDB): domain Bacteria; phylum Pseudomonadota; class Gammaproteobacteria; order UBA5335; family UBA5335; genus Macondimonas. The sequence goes on along the minus strand of JBARUT010000138.1, from coordinate 2,964 downwards.
AGAAGGAGATCCCCCTGGTGCGCCATTTCCCTCAACTGGGCGCGATCGACGATCTGGAACCGGGCGAACTGATCCCTGAGCCGGCGACTGAAGTCCCGGCGCCGGGTGACGTGTAAAGGGGGCCCAGGACCCCAAGCCCATGTCCCTGGATGTCAGTGAACGCATCGACCGGGATGGATCCGTCGGACTGCTCGACATTCCCGGCTATCCGCAGCTGATTCACGAGCTGCAACGCTATCTGGATGAGAGCCAGATCGCCGAGGTGGTTCGCGCCTGCACGTTTGGCATGGAAGCCCACGCCGGGCAGATTCGGCTGAACGGCGAGCCCTATATCTCGCATCCCGTTGCCGTGGCACGCATTCTGGCCATGATGCGCCTGGATTACCGCAGCATCATGGCCGCCTTGCTGCATGATGTGATCGAGGATACGCCCACCGCGAAGGAGCACATTGTCCAGCGCTTCGATCCGGAGGTGGCGGAACTGGTGGATGGTGTCAGCAAGCTGACCCAGATCCAGTTCAAATCCAAGGCCGAGGCCCAGGCCGAAAACTTTCTGAAGATGATGCTGGCGATGTCCCAGGACATCCGCGTCATACTCATCAAGCTGGCCGACCGGCTCCACAACATGCGTACGCTGGACGTGATGCGACCGGACAAGCGGCGTCGCATCGCCCGCGAGACCTTGACGCTCTATGCGCCCATCGCCAATCGCCTGGGCATGAACGCCCTGCGCTGCGAGCTTGAAGATCTGAGCTTCGCTGCCTTGTATCCCTTTCGTTATCGGGTGTTGGCCGAATTGGTCGAACGTGCGCGCGGTAATCGCAAGCGTTTGCTGGATCAGGTGGAGGTGGCGCTAGGGGCCGCGCTGGGCCGGGAGAACGTCGTGGCACAGGTGATGGGGCGCGACAAGCACCTTTACAGCCTCTATTTGCGCTTGCGCAATCGCGAAACGACGTTCAGCGAACTGGCCGAGATTTATGCCTGCCGCGTCCAGGTGGAGCGTGTGGACGACTGCTATCGCGCCCTGGGTGTTGCGCACAGCGTCTACAAGCCGGTGCCAGGGCGGTTCCGGGATTACATCGCCATCCCCAAGGTCAACGGCTATCAGTCCCTGCATACCGTGCTGTTTGGCCCCCATGGAGTGCCCATCGAATTGCAGATCCGCACCCGGGAAATGGACTTGCTGGCCGAGGTGGGCGTGGTCGCGCACTGGCAATACCCCTTCACGGAGCAAACCGCCCCAGGTGGCACCCAGGACCGCGCGCGCGAATGGATGCACAGCATCCTGGAAATGCAAAAGCGGGTGGGCAGCTCCCAGGAATTCCTGGAGAGCGTGAAGGGCGACCTGTTTCCCGACGAGCTCTATGTCTTCACCCCCAAGGGCCGCATCATGCGGCTGCCGGTCGGTGCCACGCCGGTGGATTTCGCCTATGCGGTGCATACGGACATTGGCAACCGTTGCGCCGCGGCCAAGGTGGACCGCCGTGTGGTGCCGCTGAGCACGCCTTTGCGCAATGGCCAGACGGTGGAAATACTGACCTCCGAATCCGCCCTGCCTAACCCGGCCTGGCTCAATTTCATCATTACCGCGCGCGCGCGCGCCAACATTCGCCATTACCTCAAGAACCTGAAAACCGACGAGGCCGTGGCTCTGGGCCATCGCTTGATGGCGCGCGCCCTGACGGCCTATGGGGTGGCGCTGGACCAGATTGACAGCACGGTTTGGGAGCGGGTACTGGCGGATCTGGGGCTGGGCAGTCTGGATGCGCTGTTGCAGGCCGTGGGGCTGGGCGAGCACATGGCACCGCTGGTAGCCCGCAGACTGGTCCAGCACGCCGGATTGGGTTCGGATCTCGACGCCTCGTCCGCCACAGGGGATCGCGCGGCCCTGGCAATTCAGGGGACCGAAGGCCTGGTGGTCACCTTCGGACGCTGCTGCCATCCCATTCCCGGCGATCGCATTCTGGGCTTCCTCAGCAGTGGGCGGGGCATCGTCATCCATACCCAGAGTTGCCGGAACCTGAGCGAGTACCGCAAGCACCCGGACAAGTGGATCGATGTGCAGTGGGCGGACCATCCGGATCGCGAGTTTTCCGTCGAGATCCGGATGGAAGCGACCAACCAACGCGGTGTACTGGCCCAGATCACGGCCGAAATGGCCCGCATGGATGCCAACATCGAGCATGTGACGGTCGATGAGAAATACGGTCACACCGCCTCCCTGGTGTTCACCCTCACCGTGCGCGACCGGCTGCATCTGGCTCGCATCCTGCGCCACCTGCACGCCATGACGTGCGTGATCCGGGTTGCGCGCGGCAAATCCTGAGCGCTCATCGGTCATAATGGGGCCTTTCTCGGGAGTTCCCTTATGACCCGTACCGCCATCCAGACGCTTGATGCGCCCCAGGCCATCGGCCCCTATAGCCAGGCCATCCGCGCGGGAGGCTTGCTGTTCCTGTCCGGTCAGATTCCCCTTGATCCTGCCAGCGGCGAGCTGGTGGCGGGTTCAATCGAGATCCAGACCCGCCGGGTGCTGGACAATCTCGTCGCGGTGGCCCGAGCGGGCGGCAGCGATCTGGATCGCGTCGTGAAAGTGACGGTTTATCTTGTTGACCTGTCCCATTTCGCGGCGGTGAACGCCGTGATGGCGGCGTATTTCCAGGCGCCTTATCCGGCCCGCGCCGTACTGGGTGTGGCCGCCTTGCCGCGCGGCGCGGCGATTGAAATCGAGGCAGTGTGTCTCGTTTAGACCCGCATGGCTGAGCGCGATTTCCAGGCCGCCGCGCGTGCGCCCCGCGCCGTGCAGCCTACCGACGCAGCCTTGAGGCAGCTGGTCGCCCGCCTGGGCCTGCGCCAGCCCCACGAACTGCTATTCCATCTGCCCCTGCGTTATGAGGATCACACCCGGCTAACGGCCTTGGATGCGCTGCGTGCAGGCGCGCCGACCCTAATCGAAGGGGAGAT
>JBARUT010000137.1:0-2670 GCA_049645885.1 Candidatus Macondimonas sp. | reverse complement strand
GGCCGGGCCTGCTGTCGGACTGATGGCGGCCGGCATAGCGGCCTCTTCCCACGGGGTGTTCTACTACATTCACAGCGCCCGTCCGGAGATGCTCTACGCTTTCTGGTGCGCGCTGGGTTTGCTCGCTTTCGTGCGGGCCTGGCAGGCAGATCAACCGTCCGTGCGCTTGCGCTGGGTGTTGGGCATGTGGGGGGCATTTGCCCTGGCGTGCCTGACCAAGGGGCCACAGCTGCCGCTGATGCTGGTGCTCGCGTTGGCGCTCTTCACTCGGCTGCATGCACCGCTGCGCCCATTGACCCTGGATTTACTCAGGCCGGTGTGGGGGCTGCTGATCCTGGCGGCGGTGAATCTGCCTTGGTGGTACGCCATGCGGCAGGGGGTCGGCGCCGAGGTGTTGCAACACTCGCAATTGGGCGGGTCGCTGCTGCGGCCTCATTTGCCCGATGGCGATCCCTACTACTTCTACCGCACCTGGCAACTGGTGCTGCCCTGGGTGGCGCTGTTGCCCACCCTGGCGACCCTGCGTCGCGCCGAGGGCCAGCGTCCCATGCTGCTTTGGCTGGCGCTGGTGATTGCGGTGCCGGCCGTGCTGTTGAGTTTCGGGCCGCAGGCGCGCTGGTATTACATGTTGCCGATTCTGCCTGCGCTGTGCCTGGTGCTAGCGGTGGCGGCGGAGCGGTTCTGGCGCGTGGAGCGACTGATGCGCTGGATGCCGATCTGGCTGTTCGTCCATGGCAGTCTGATGCTGGCCCTGCTGGTTTGGTCGCAGGTCAAGGGATCGCCGCTGCCGTGGCTGTCCGTGGCGGGCCTGTTCGGACTCATGGCCTTGTGTGTGGCGGCGTGGCGCGGTCATCGGCGCGGCATGGCTTTGCCGGGATGGCTGCTGGTCACGGCGCTGCTGTTCATGACCACGACGGCAAGCGTGGCCTATACGCCGCGCATGTGGGGGCTGGACCGCTACGAGGATCGCAATGGCGCCCTGCGTCTCGCGCAGCTGGTGAGGGCCGATGAGCCCTTGGCGTCCTGGCGCACCGATGTCACCAATCTGATCTATTACCTTGATCGCGCCATTCCACGGGCGGATCATCCTGCTGATCTGACACGTCTTCAGGCGCGCTGGGTGCTGGCGCCCACCCGGACGGTCGCAAGTCTGACGTCTGCCGTCCCGGTGGCTGGGCACTGCGCGCTGGATACTGGCGATGGCTATCTATGGCTGATCCGGGTGGGCGCGCCGGTGGAAGCACAGTCGAATCCGGCGCTCAGTAGCCCAGACTGCGACCGCCGTCCACTGCCAGTATCTGCCCCGTGATGTAGGGCGCATCAAACATCAGGAAAGCGACGGTGCGGGCGATGTCCTCCGGCATGCCGGCGCGCTTCAACGCGATGCGTTCCACGATGCGCTCCCGCGCCGCCGTCGACATCGGTCGTTCCGGCCAGAGGATCGCCCCGGGCGCCACGGCGTTGACGCGCACGTCGGGCGCCAGTTCCCGCGCCAGCGACCGGGTCAGCATCACCAGTCCGGCTTTGGCGGCGCAATAGACGGGATGATCTTTCAGCGGCTGTTCGGCATGGATGTCCACCAGGTTCACCACGGCGCCCTGGCTGGCGCGCAGCGCCGGTGCCAGGGCCTGGGTGAGGAAATAGGGCGCGCGCAGGTTGGTGCCCATCAGATCATCCCATTGCGCGAGCGTGGTGGTGCCCACGGCCGTGGGGTAGAAGGTCGAGGCGTTGTGGACCACGCCATCCAGCCGGCCCCAGCGATCCCATGCCGCTTCGGCCAACGGTGCCAACTGATCGATCTCCTGCAAGTCGGCTTCATGGCAGTCGGCGCTGTCCGGTCGCATGGCATTGAGCGCGGCCACCAGCGTATGCGCCGGTTCGGCAGCGTGATGGTAGTGGATCATTACCCTTGCGCCCCGATCATGCAGGCCGCGGGCAATGGCCGCGCCGATGCGCCGTGCGGCGCCGGTCACCAGGATGCAGGGAGCAGGGGGCATGGTGAGGTGGTTTCCTTTGAGCGACAATTCCGGCCATGGTAACCGTTCATCCCGCTCACGATCTGCCCCCGCCGACGCCCGCAGCCCTTGCCCACAGCAGGCAGCTCGCTGCGCTGATCGCCGCCGAGATCGCGGCGGCTGGCGGCAGCATCGGTTTCGATCGCTACATGGAGCTGGCGCTCTACGCGCCGGGGCTGGGCTATTACAGCGCCGGCGCCGCCAAGTTCGGTCCCGAGGGGGATTTCATCACCGCCCCGGAGCTGACGCCGTTGTTCGGGCGTACCCTGGCCGGGCCATGCGCCGAATGGTTGGCGCAATTGGGTCCGCAGGCGTGGATTCTGGAGCTGGGAGCGGGTAGCGGCGTCCTGGCGGCGGACTTGCTGGAGACGCTGGCGGCGTCGAAGCGGCTGCCAGCGACCTACGCCATCCTCGAACGCAGCGCCCAACTGCGGGCCAGGCAGCAGCGCCTCTTTGCCGCGCGGATCCCGGAATTGCTGCCCCGCATCCGCTGGTTGGATGCCCTGCCGGCAACGCCCATCGAGGGTCTGCTGCTGGCCAATGAGGTGCTTGATGCCCTGCCCGTGGCGCGGGTATGCAAGACGGCGGCAGGTTGGAATGAGTTGCGGGTGGCGGGAGATGTGCAGGCGGGCTTTCGGGATCATCCCAGCCCTGC
>JBARUT010000136.1:0-2429 GCA_049645885.1 Candidatus Macondimonas sp. | reverse complement strand
ATCTGATCGTGTTCGATGCCGCCAACAACACCGTCAACAACATCGATCGCGCCCGCATCCAAGCCGCCGAAAGCAGCGTGGAATATCGGGTGGGCAACTGGCGTGGCTACGCCGCCCTTACCGCGCTGGACACCGAAAACCGTGCAACCGGCGCCGACCTGCCGCGCCGCGCCGATTTGACCTCCCGCCTGGAACTGGATCGGACCTTCGGCGCCTATCGGCTGGGCGCCACACTCCTGGCCCAGGATGGCCGCTATGACGACACCGCCAACACGGTATCCCTGGCGGGCTATGGCCGCCTCGACCTGCGCGCGGAGTGGCAGATGACTCCGCAATGGGCGCTGCTGGCGCGCATCGAGAACGTGCTGGACCGCGATTACGAAACCGCGGCCACCTATGTGCAGCCTGAACGGGCTGGCTATCTCACCCTCGCCTATCGGACGCCGTGACCACCCAAGCCCAAGCGCCACGCCGCAGATCCCGCCCCGCCGCGCGCGCCCTGCTCGCGGCCTTGGCTGGACATGCCCTGCTGTTGGGCATCCTGATCACATCATCCAACCCGCCCCGGACCGCCGCGTCCGGGGTGCCTCCGGCTCTGATGCTGGTGCGGCTCCCCGCCACGCCAACACCGGCTGAATCCGCCCCTGCGCAACGCGTATCGCCGACGGATCACACGCATCCCGCAACAAAACCCGCGGCACGCCCCACCCTGACAGCAAAAGGCGCGACATCTCCCCCGGTGACCCGTGAATCCGGGCTCGGCCCCAGCGTACAGGCGGCCGACGCCGTCGCAACCTCCGCCCTTGCGACCGAGTCAGCTCCATCCGCCACGACCGCGCCGTCTACTCCGTCCCCGGACGGGTCGACGCAACCGGCCGCGGAGTCCGCGCCGACCACAGACACGCTGAATGTCGCGCGCAATGACATCCAGAGCCGCATCCACCGGGATTTCAGCCGCCATTTCAGCTATCCCCCCCTGGCCCGCCGCCATGGCTGGGAAGGGGCGGTGCGGCTGGGCTACGATGTAACCTCGGAAGGCCGAGTGGTCAATGTCCGGGTGCTGGCCAGCTCAGGCTACCTCGTGCTCGACCGCGATGCCCAGGAAACCCTGAGCCGGATTCCGCCCATGGGACCCACCGGCTGGCCACGACCCATCGAGGCGCTGGAACTGGCTGTTCACTATCAATTGATGGAGGGATGAAGTGGGACACCGCTTGTCGAAGATCTATACTCGCACCGGCGACGCCGGCACCACGGGACTGGGGGATGGCACGCGCGTGCCAAAGGACCATGTGCGGGTCGAGACCTTCGGCACCGTCGATGAACTCAATGCCCTCATCGGCCTGCTGCGCACGGCCGGTCTGCCCGCCGAATGGGACCGCCCGCTGGATGAAATCCAGCATGCCCTGTTCGATGTGGGCGGCGAGCTGTGCATCCCCGGCCGGGAGAGCATCCGCGCCGAACAGGTGAGCGCTCTGGAAAGCTGGCTGGATCAGTTGAATGCAGACCTTGCGCCACTCAAGGAATTCATACTGCCTGGTGGTGCGCCCGGCGCGGCCTGGGCGCATCTGGCCCGCACGGTATGCCGGCGGGCGGAACGGCGTGCCTTCAGCCTGGCACGCAGCGAGCCGGTCAACCCGGAGACCCTGCGCTACCTCAATCGCCTTTCGGATCTGTTGTTTGTGCTGGCGCGCGCCGTGAATCGCCATGCTGGCGCCGGGGATGTCCTGTGGCAGCCGGATCGCCACGCCGCCGCATCGCCCGCGCCATCGGCACCGAAGCTCACGTCATGAGCGACTGGCAGGATGTGGCACCCGCTACCGATCTGGCGGAAGGGGCATATGTCAGCAAGGAGATCGACGGCATCCGCATCGCCGTGTTCCGGGTCGACGGCGCGCTGTATGCCATCGAGGATGTCTGCACCCACGATGGCGGCCGTCTCACCGGCGGACCGCGCATCGGTTGCCGCGTCATCTGCCCCCGCCACGGCGCCGCCTTCGACCTGGCCACCGGCACCGTGCTCGCCCCGCCCGCCTATAGCCCGATCGCCACTTTCCCGGTGCAAATCGCCACCGATTGGATCCAGATCCAGATTCCGGATAGTTTCTAAAACGCGCACCGATAAACCACTCGCTTTCACCCAGGGATGTGGGTCAAGGCTTGGCCGGTAACAATGCAAACCCAGGGACGGGGAGATTTCAGATGAATTCGATCAGCCGCTTGAAAAAACCGCTAAACACAGCCTGCTTCATCAGCTTGTTCTGCCTGGTCATCGGCAACACACCGCTGCATGCGGCAGCGCCCCCTGATGACAGCGCGCATACCCGCTACCCGATTGTTCTGGTGCATGGATTCGCCGGCTTCGACAAACTGTTTGGCTTTGTGAACTATTGGTTCGGCATTCCCAAGGCACTGCGTGCAGCGGGCGC
>JBARUT010000135.1:0-13123 GCA_049645885.1 Candidatus Macondimonas sp. | reverse complement strand
GTCGTGGGCCAGGACCAGTCGGAGATCGCCGGGATCGCCTTTTCGCCCGATGGCAGCCGCCTGTATTTCAGTTCCCAGCGTGGACCGACCGGCAAAGGGGCATTTGGGTTGACCTATGAGGTCAGTGTCGCCTAGGTCACCGGGCAGGTCGACGACAGGCTCGCCACTGCTTGTTAAACTGCGCCTCCGCGATGGTCGATGCGGCCAGGGAGGCCCTTGATGATGTCTGCAAGTCCCCGCTACGCCCATTCCGGCCAAGTCCGCATCGCCTATCATCTGCTCAATGAATCTGCCTTGGCCCGCCCGCTGCTGATGATCATGGGCTTGTCCGGAGTCAAGGAGGATTGGCACGACCTGCCGGAGCGGCTGGCACAGGATAGGCCGGTCGCCGTGTTTGACAATCGGGGCATCGGGGAAAGCGATATTCCAGATGGACCCTATACAGCGGAACAACTCGCCGGCGATGCGCTGGCCTTGCTCGACACCCTGCGCTGGGAACAGGTCCATGTGATGGGGATCAGCATGGGCGGCATGATTGCCCAGACCCTCGCGCTTGCGGTGCCCGAGCGGATTGATCGGCTGGTACTGGGCTGCACATCGGATACGGGTCGTTTGGATCCCGCCCCCGATCGGGAGGTGATGAGCGCCATGATGCCGATGGCGGGCGCAGCGCCCCGCGAGGCCGCCGCACGGGCCTTGGCCGTCAATTACACCCCTGACTGGATTGCGGAAAATCCACTGCGATTTGAGGCGCTCATCGACCGGTCGCTGCGGTATCGCCGCCGTGCCCGCGGCATTTTGGCGCAGATCAACGCCGTGAGTCGTTTCGCCGCCCGCGAACGACTGGCGGACCTGACCCATGCTGCGTTGGTGTTGCATGGCGCTGGGGATCGGCTCATCCCACATCCCAATGGCGCGCGATTGGCGGCTCGATTGCGGAACGCCCGTTTTGAGGCGCTGCCGGGTTGCGGCCATCTGTTCTGGCAGATGGATGATGGGCTATCCAGCGCAATGATTCGGGACTTTCTGGCGGATGGAGGTTGATCGTCCGCCTGAATCTTCCTGTGCGTTTTCCGTGGCGGGGCTGGTCATCCGCGCCCCAAAAACAATGGTGCTAGACTAAAAAGCCAGAACAGTCCTGCCTGTAGCGATGGTTTTCCAACAGGCTTGTTCTGTCGTTTGCCGCAGCACTTGCTGGAGAGAGCCCGTCCATGATCAATGTCCTCTTGGTGGATGACCATCAACTGATCCGCAGTGGGATTAGGCGCCTGCTCGAAGCCTCTGGCGATATCCAGGTCGTGGGCGAGGCGGACAGTGGGGAGCAGGCGCTGGTGCGGGTCCGCGAACTCAATCCGGATGTGGTGCTGATGGATATCCACATGCCCGGCATCGGCGGGCTGGAGGCGACTCGCAAGCTGTTGCACCACCACCCCCACGTCAAGGTGATCAGTCTGTCGGTGCAGCGCCAGGATCCCTACCCCGAGCAACTGCTGACGGCTGGGGCGAGCGGTTATCTGACCAAGGATTGTGGGGCCGAGGAGTTCATTCTGGCCATCCGCAAGGTGTATGGCGGCGAGCGCTACCTGGATGCGGAGCTGGCCCGCGGCATGGCGCTGTCCCGGATGCCGGGTGGCAGAACGCCAGGCGGAATCACCGATCTGTCCCAGCGCGAAATGCAGGTGATGATGATGGTGGTGCAGGGGCATTCGATCCAGGATATTTCCGACAAGCTGTTCATCAGCCCCAAGACCGTCAATACCTACCGTTATCGCTTGTTCGAGAAACTTGCCGTGAGCAATGACGTCGAATTGACGCGCCTGGCCATGCGCCATGGCCTGATCGATGTGAACGCCGGATAGCGCCGGAATGAAATTCTGCGGGACGTTGCAGCTTGTTGGCGTTCCAGCAGATCCGTGCCACAGCAGGTGCATGATGTGGGCCATCCCCTTGCTTAGGCCGCTGCATCGTTTCTCACGATCAATCAAAACGGGCTCGTCCTCGCGACCTATGAGCCGTCTGGAGTCACTCCCCCGCATGAATGCCAAGCCTGCCCTAACCCGGAGTGCGGCGGCGGCCCATCCGTTTGATCCGTCCTGCCGTCAGTGCCCCCGCTTGACGGCTTATCGGGATGAAAACCAGCGCCTCCATCCCCATTATCACAATGCGCCGGTGGCCGCTTTCGGTGAATCCGATGCGCGCTTGCTCATTGTGGGGCTGGGGCCGGGATTGCACGGCGCCAATGCCACTGGGCGGCCGTTTACCGGCGATTACGCGGGGGCACTGTTGTATCAAACGCTCCATGAGTTTGGTTTTAGTGAGGCGGCTGAATCCCGCCATGCCGGTGATGGCCTGCGGTTGCGGGATTGCCGGATTACCAATGCCCTGCGCTGCGTACCGCCGCAAAATCGCCCTGAGCCCGGCGAACTGCGGGCCTGCCAAGGCTATCTACGGCATGATCTTGCGCTTCAGCCACCCGGTGGGGTCATTCTGGCGCTCGGCCGAGTGGCCCATGAAGCGGTGCTGCGGGCGCTGGATCTGCGGTTGCGCGATTTCCCTTTCGCGCATGGCGCCTTGCAGCGCTTGCCGGATCAGCGCCCCCTGCTGAGTTCCTACCACTGTAGCCGTTACAATACTGCCACCGGCCGATTGACCTCGGCCATGTTCGCGGCGGTGATGGCGCAGGCGCGCGACCTGCTTTCCGACGATGACTGATTCCCAGGTCAAGGGCTTCGACTCGCGCACCTTTCTGCGCACCCTGCCGGATCGGCCGGGTGTGTATTGCATGCGCGGCGAAGCGGGGGAGGTGCTCTATGTGGGCAAGGCCCGTCGGCTCAAGGCCCGGGTCGGCAGCTATTTCCGCGCGTCGGGCCAGAGCGCGAAGACACGCGCGCTGATGAGCCGGGTTGCGGACATCCAGGTGACCGTGACCCGTACCGAGGCTGAGGCCTTGTTGCTGGAAAGCAACCTGATCAAGGCCCACCGGCCGCGCTACAACGTGCTGTTGCGGGATGACAAGAGTTATCCCTATGTGCACCTCACCGGCGACCACGCCTTTGCGCGGATCCGCTTTTATCGTGGGGCTTACCGGCGCGATGGGCGCCTGTTTGGTCCTTATCCCAACGCGGGAGCGGTGCGGGCCGCCTTGAAGGAGCTGCAGGGCTTGTTTCGCCTGCGGGTGTGCGAGGACGCCGAGTTCGCCCGCCGCGAACGGCCTTGTCTGCAGCATCAGATGGGGCGGTGTTCGGCCCCTTGCGTGGATCTGATTGGCCCGGCGGAATATGCCGAGGACGTCGGTGATGCCGTGCGTTTCCTGGAAGGACAGGGCCAGCAGGTCATCGATGATCTGGCGCGGCGCATGGACCAGGCGGCGCAACACTTGGAATTCGAGCGGGCGGCGGTGTTCCGTGATCGCATCGTGCGTCTGCGGCAGGTGACCGCGCGCCAGGATGTCGCGACCCAGGGGGGCGATGTCGATATCCTGGCCGTGGCCATGGAGGGTGGAACGAGCGTGGTGTCGCTGGGGTTGGTGCGGGGCGGGCAGCATCTGGGGCACCAGGTGTTCACCCCGCGCGTTCCTGCCGATACTTCGGCCGAGGAGCTGCGGGCTGCCTTCCTCAGTCAGCATTATGAGCACATGCCGGCGCCGGCCGAGATTCTGCTGGATGGCGATGTCGAAGACGCGGATCTCATCAGCGCGGCGCTCGCCGAGCAGGCCGGCCACGCCGTTGTGGTGCGCCAACCGATGCGCGGCCAGCGGCTGCGCTGGGTAAGCCTGGCCCGCGCCAATGCCGCGCAATCTCTGGTGCTGAAGCTGGCGGGCGCGGCGAACCTTGAGGCGCGTCTGGCAGACCTCAGCCGCGCATTGGCGCTGCCGGGATTGCCCGCGCGACTGGAATGTTTCGATATCAGCCACACCCAGGGCGAGGCAACCGTGGCCAGTTGTGTGGTCTTTGACGCCAGCGGCCCGGTCAAGAGTGCCTATCGCCGCTTCAATATCCAGTCTGTCGGCGGAGGAGATGATTACGGCGCCCTGCGGGAAGCCCTGCTGCGTCGTTATGGCCGCCTGTTGGACGAGGCAGCCAGTTTGCCGGATGTGGCCTTCATTGACGGCGGCCGGGGTCAGTTGGGCGTGGCGGTGGCGGTAATGGCGGAGCTGGGGATCGCGGGCGTCCGATTGGTGGGGGTTGCCAAGGGCCCTGCGCGCAAGGCCGGAGAGGAGCAGTTGTTCCTGCCGGAGCGGGATGAGCCGCTGCGCCTTGCGCCCCACAGCGCGGCACTGCATCTCATCCAGCAGATTCGCGATGAGGCCCATCGATTCGCCATCACCGGTCACCGCCAGCGCCGCGCCCGAACCCGCAATCGTTCGGTCTTGGAGGACATTCCGGGGCTGGGCCCCAAGCGCCGGCAACAGCTGCTGCGTCAGTTTGGTGGCTTGCAGCAACTGCTGCGCGCGGAGGCGACGGAGTTGTCGCAGGTGCCCGGGATCAGCGATAGTCTGGCGCGTCGGATCCATGCGGATCTGCATCCGGAACAGGAATGAGTGGTCATGCCCATGAATCTGCCCAACTGGCTGACGGTTTCACGCATCCTGCTGATTCCGCTGTTCGTGGTGGTGTTCTATCTGCCATGGCGCGGCGCCGAGGGCGCGGCTGCCGTGATTTTCGTGGTGGCGGCGATCACCGATTGGCTGGATGGCTACCTGGCGCGGCGCTGGGGGCAGACGTCCCGATTTGGCGCCTTCCTGGACCCCGTGGCGGACAAACTGATCGTGGCGGTGGCCCTGATCGTGGTGCTGCAGCGTGATGCCCGCGCCCTGATGGTGCTGCCGGTGGTGATCATCATCAGCCGGGAAATCACGGTTTCGGCGTTGCGAGAATGGATGGCCGAAATCGGCGAGCGCACCAAGGTGGCGGTTTCTGGCCTGGGCAAACTCAAGACCACCGTGCAGATGGTGGCGCTGGTGCTGTTGATCGGATTCCAGCGCAACAACCCGCTTTACACGCTGGGCGTCGCGGGCCTATATGCTGCTGCCCTGCTGACCGTATGGTCCATGGCGTCCTATTTGCGCGCCGCCTGGCCAAGCCTGAAGGCAAATGCCTGAACGGCGCGCCTTTTCAAAGATCACGACCCCGGATTCATTTGGATGCCCAAACGACGCAAGAGCAGTGCTGCCTGGCTGCGCGAGCATTTTTCAGATCCCTATGTGCAGCGCGCGCAAGCCGAAGGCTGGCGTTCCCGCGCGGTCTTCAAGCTGCAGGAGATCGACGAGCGCGATCGCCTGCTGCGCCCGGGCCAGCAGGTGGTGGATCTGGGGGCGGCGCCCGGCGGGTGGTCCCAGTATGCGGCGCGCAAGGTCGGTGGCGAGGGCCGGGTGGTGGCTTTCGATTTGCTGCCGATACCCCCCTTGCCGGGCGTGATCTGCCTGCAGGGGGATTTTCGGGAGTCCCAAGCATTGGCGGCTGTGGCCGCCGCTCTGGCGGGCCGGTCGGTGGATGTGGTGCTCAGCGACATGGCGCCCAACACCAGTGGGGTGGAAGCCGTGGATCAGATTCGTTCCCTGGCGCTGGCCGAAGCGGCCGAGGCCTTTGCATTGGATGCCCTGCGTCCCGGCGGGGATTTTCTGGTCAAACTGTTCCAGGGACCGGGTTTTGATGATTTCGTGCGCCGCATGCGGGGACGTTTTGGCAAGGTCGTGGTGCGGAAACCCAAGGCCTCCCGCGAGCGCAGTCCCGAGGTTTATTTGCTGGCCCGGAACTATGCTCTATAGTAGCGTCTAACTGATAGTTGATCGTTCCCGCCGCAATCCACAGGGATTTGGCGGGTATTTCCCCAGGCACCTTCACGAGGGCCGACACATTGAACGACATGGCAAAAAACTTGATCTTGTGGGTGGTGATTGCGGCCGTCCTGATGTCCGTTTTCAACGGTTTTGGCACCCGTGCGCCCAGCGCTCAAAAACTCCCCTACTCCGATTTTCTGACGCAGGTTCATGATGGCGCGGTGACGCGAGTGGAGATCGATGGCCGGAAAATCGTTGGTCAGCTTTCCAGTGGTGAACGCTTCACGACTTACAGTCCGGAGACCAACAATTCCACACTGATGGCGGATTTGCTTCAGCAGAATGTCACCGTGGTCGGGAAGGAGCCCGAGCAGCAGTCCCTGCTGATGCAGATATTCATTTCCTGGTTTCCCTTCCTTCTTCTGATTGGGGTCTGGATCTTCTTCATGCGCCAGATGCAGGGCGGCGGCGCGGGCCGTGGTGCCATGAGCTTCGGGAAAAGCAAGGCCCGCATGTTGCAGGAAGATCAGGTCAAGGTCACTTTCGCCGATGTGGCGGGTTGTGACGAGGCCAAGGAAGACGTGGTCGAGTTGGTGGAGTTTCTACGCGAACCCGCCAAGTTTCAGCGACTGGGCGGCAAGATCCCACGTGGGGTGTTGATGATCGGTCCGCCCGGCACCGGCAAGACATTGCTCGCCCGTGCCATCGCGGGAGAGGCCAAGGTGCCTTTCTTCACCATCTCGGGTTCCGATTTTGTCGAGATGTTCGTGGGTGTGGGCGCCAGTCGGGTTCGCGACATGTTCGAGCAGGCGAAGAAGCATGCTCCATGCATCATTTTCATCGATGAAATCGACGCAGTGGGCCGCCATCGTGGAACTGGCATGGGGGGTGGTCATGATGAGCGGGAACAGACCCTGAACCAGCTGCTGGTGGAAATGGACGGCTTCGAGGGTAACGAAGGCGTGATTGTCATTGCGGCTACCAACCGTCCTGACGTGCTCGACAAGGCCTTGTTGCGTCCCGGTCGATTCGACCGGCAGGTGACGGTGGGCTTGCCTGATGTGCGCGGTCGTGAGCAGATTCTCAAGGTTCACATGCGCAAGGTGCCGGCTGGGGAAGATATCGATGCGTCCGTCATTGCCCGCGGCACGCCGGGCTTTTCAGGCGCTGATCTGGCCAATCTGGTCAACGAAGCTGCCTTGATTGCGGCGCGCCTGAGCCGCCGCGTGGTGAGCATGGATTTGTTCGAGCGCGCCAAGGACAAGATCATGATGGGCGCCGAACGCCGCTCGATGGTAATGAGCGAGGACGAGAAACGCCTGACGGCTTACCATGAAGCGGGCCATGCCATTGTTGGTCTGAATGTTCCCGATCATGACCCTGTCTACAAGATCAGCATCATGCCGCGCGGGCGTGCCCTTGGGGTGACGATGTTTCTGCCCGAGGACGACCGCTACAGCTACAGCAAGCGGCGCCTGGAAAGCCAGTTGGCCAGTCTGTTTGGTGGACGCGTGGCGGAGGAGCTGGTTTTCGGCTTTGATGCAGTGACCACCGGGG
Source organism: Candidatus Macondimonas sp. (assembly GCA_049645885.1). Taxonomy (GTDB): domain Bacteria; phylum Pseudomonadota; class Gammaproteobacteria; order UBA5335; family UBA5335; genus Macondimonas. The sequence goes on along the minus strand of JBARUT010000135.1, from coordinate 5,787 downwards.
CTTCCAACGACATCGAGCGGGCGACCGATATTGCTCGCAACATGGTCACGCGTTGGGGTCTGTCAGCCCGTCTTGGCCCCCTGGCTTATGGGGAGGATGAATCGGCGGGCTACATGGGGAATTATGGTGGTCGTGCCGCGCAGGGAATGTCCGCAGATACGGCCAATGCCATTGATGATGAAGTTCGCACCATCATTAACCGCAACTATGAGAAGGCACGCAACATCCTGGAATCCTCCTTGGACAAGCTGCACCTGATGGCGGCGGCGCTGATGAAGTACGAGACCATCGACCGTGAGCAGATTGATGCCATCATGGCCGGCCGGGAAGTGCCGCCTCCCAAGGGGTGGGCGGAGCGAAGGGATGATGATTCCGATTCCTCTTCCGGGAAGACCGCCTCCATTGATCTCAAACCGGCAATGCCTCCGGCTGCCGCGTCGGGAGAACTGGCAGGTCCTGCGGGCTGAATCGATCCGACGCCGGGCTACTACTCAACCAGCCGATGGCCTTTCAGGGTCATCGGCTTTTTTGTTTTTGATATTGATGAACGGAGGAATCGCCGTGCTGCCCGGGCTTAGTTCCAATCGATGCCAGGTCATGGGAATACTGAACGTCACACCCGATTCGTTTTCCGATGGGGGGCGCTACATCCAGGTGCGCGATGCGGTTGAACAAGGGCTGAAGCTCGTGGCGGAAGGGGCTGATGTGATTGATGTGGGCGGCGAATCCACCCGTCCTGGCGCGACACCTGTGTCGGTGATGGAAGAAATCGACCGGGTGGTGCCAGTGATCGCCGCCCTGTCCAAAGCGGTTTCGGTGCCCATCTCCGTCGATACCAGCAAGCCGGAGGTGATGTGGCCGGCCGTCGCAGCCGGCGCGTGCATGATCAATGATGTGCGTGCCTTGCGACTGCCCGGCGCTCTGGCAGCGGCTGCCGCCCTTGGGGTTCCGGTTTGCCTGATGCACATGCAGGGCGAGCCCGCGACCATGCAATGCAATGCCCATTACAAATCGGATGTTGTGGGCGAGGTCATGGCTTTCCTCGCGCAGCGGCTGGCGGCATGCAGGGCGGCGGGTCTTGATGAGCAAAAACTGATGATCGATCCCGGTTTCGGTTTTGGGAAGGAATTGCCGCATAATCTCTCGCTTTTGGCGGACCTCGATCGGCTCAAAACGCTGAATCGACCGATATTGGTTGGGATTTCGCGTAAATCCATGCTGGGGCAGATTCTCGGGCAACGTCCCCCGGCAGGGCGACAAGCAGCCAGCGTGACGGCGGCGCTATGGGCTGCCGTCCACGGCGCTGCGATGGTTCGGGTCCACGATGTGGCGCCGACGGTCGATGCGCTGCGCGTCTGGCAGGCGCTTTCTGCGCGCCGGGCGCGAGCTGAACCTTGAAACAAGAACGATGAGGGATAACACGATGGGGCGACGTCGGTATTTCGGGACGGATGGCATCCGCGGGCGGGTGGGAGAGACTCCCATGGTCCCCGAATTCATTCTTCGCCTTGGAATGGCTGCGGGCCGGGTGCTCGATCGAGAAGGTCGGGGCTGTGTATTGATTGGCAAGGACACGCGCATTTCGGGTTATATGTTTGAATCCGCCTTGGAAGCTGGATTTTCAGCGGCCGGGGTGGGGGTACGGCTACTGGGACCCATGCCAACCCCTGCCGTCGCGTATCTCACCAAAACCTTCCGGGCCCATGCCGGCGTGGTCATCAGCGCATCGCATAACCCCTTTCACGACAACGGCATCAAGTTTTTTTCCCCCACCGGAGACAAGTTGTCGGATGAGATCGAATGCTTGATTGAGCAGGCGTTGGAAGGCCCTTTGCCCATGGTCGATTCGGCGCGTCTGGGGAAGGTATCTCGCATAACCGATGCGACCGGCCGTTACATTGAATTCTGCAAGTCCACGCTGAGCGCCGGGATCAGCCTCAAGGGTATGCGGATTGCCGTGGATTGTGCCCATGGCGCGACTTACCATATTGCGCCCGATGTCCTGTCCGAACTGGGCGCGACGGTGATCCCGATGGGGATCAGTCCCAACGGCCTGAATATCAATGACGGCTGTGGCAGCCTGCATCCCGAATCGCTGCAGCGCCTGGTGCGCGAGGTGGGGGCCGATGTTGGAATGGCGCTCGATGGGGATGGTGATCGGGTACTTCTGGTGGATGCCAGTGGAGCGCTGATTGATGGCGATCAGATCCTGTACGTCCTCGCGCTCGAATTTCTGCGCACGGGTCGTTTGCAGGGGGCGGTCGTCGGAACCGAGATGAGCAATCTGGGCCTGGAGCACGCCTTGGCGGCTCAGGGGATCGGGTTTGAGCGGGCGCCCGTGGGGGATCGCCACGTCATGGATCTGCTGCGAAGGGGGAGTGGGGTTCTCGGCGGCGAGCCATCTGGCCATATCATCTGTCTGGATCGAACCACTACCGGGGATGGGATCGTCGCGGCCCTGCAGGTTCTGGGGGTCATGGCTGCAACCGGTCGCCCTCTGCAGGATCTGGTCGCCGCCATGCCCCGCTATCCGCAGGAATTGATCAATGTGCCGGTATCGGATGCACGGGCTGTGGCACGTCATCCCAAGTTGCAACGCGCTATTCAGGAGTCACTGCAGGCATTGGGGCGCGAAGGCCGGGTCGTATTGCGTCCCTCAGGCACGGAGCCCTTGCTGCGGGTCATGGTGGAGGGCGCCGATCCGGAGGCCGTCCGTGTGCACGTGCGGCGTCTGGCGGGTATCGCGGACGATTGCGTCGTGCCATGATCGCGGGGCGGCCTTGCCGTTCTCTGGGCTGACAAATTGAATTACTGTGGGGGTGCGTCATGCGTGGGAAGATGGTGGCAGGAAACTGGAAAATGTACGGGCGCCGAGCCAGCGCCCAGGCTTTGGCCCGCGATGTTTTTGATGGACTGCCCCCCGATTTTGCGGTGACTGTGGCGATTTGTCCGCCGGTGATTTATCTGGAAGCCGTTCGGGAAGCGTTGGCGGATCAGGACCGGGTACTGCTTGCGGGGCAGGATGTGTGTGCCCAGACCGAAGATGGTGCCCGCACCGGAGAAATCAGTGGCGCCATGCTGCGCGAAATGGGCGCGCATTATGTCCTGGTGGGTCATTCCGAACGGCGTCAATTGTTGGGAGAGACCAACGAAGGCGTGGGCGCAAAGATGCTTGCTGCCCTTGATGCGGGATTGACCCCGATCCTGTGTGTTGGGGAAACCCTGGCCGAGCGGGACGGCCTGCGCACCGAAGCCATCGTGGCGGCTCAGCTTCAGGCGGCGATTCATGGGGCAGGTGTGTCCGCGCTGGCACACAGCGTGGTGGCCTACGAGCCGGTCTGGGCAATCGGTACCGGGCGCAATGCCACGCCCGATCAGGCTCAGGCCGTCCACGCCTTTATTCGCAATTGGGTCGCCGATCAGGCGGACAAGGCGGTTGCGGATGGCCTGCGCATCCTTTACGGCGGCAGCGTCAAGCCGGATAATGCGGCCGCCCTGTTCGCCATGCCCGATGTGGATGGCGGTCTGGTTGGCGGCGCCTCCCTCAAGGCAGCCGATTTTCTTGCGATCTGCCGGGCAGCCGGCTGATTTTCCCGTCCAGGAATTGAATTGACATGCAGACGGCCGTTTTGATAGTTCATCTTCTTTTGGCAATTGCGCTTGTCGTGCTGGCCCTGTTGCAGAGCGGCAAGGGGGCTGATGCAGGCGCCGCATTTGGATCTGGCGCCTCCAATACCATGTTCGGTGCGCGGGGATCAGCCAACTTCCTGAGTCGCTCCACGGCGGTTGTCGCGACACTCTTTTTTGTCACCAGCCTGACCTTGGGGTATTTCTTTGCTCGCCCCGAAAAGCCGCAGAGCGTGATGGATCGGTTGGGAGCTCCTGCTGCTGTTGTTCCCGAGGTCACGGATCTGCCGCCCAGCGCTACGCCTTCATCTCCAGAAGGCGCAGACAGCAAGGAACAAGAATCCGATCTTCCTGCGCCTCCCAAGGCTGGGAAATAGGGCGGTCCACGTATACAATGGGCGCCCACTGGGCAGCCGGTGAAACAGCGGGTCTTTTCCCGATTGCTCAAAATACAGGCCGATGTGGTGGAATTGGTAGACACGCCATCTTGAGGGGGTGGTGACGCAAGTCGTGTCGGTTCGAGTCCGACCATCGGCACCAAAAATCCAGGACTCATCCGAGCGGCATGTCCGAATCCGGATTCGCCGAACCGAAAGGGAGCGGGAATCATCGTGCTGGAAAACTACTTTCCCATTCTCATTTTCTTTGCGCTGGCCACCGTGATCGGGATCGTCCCCTTGGCGGCGGGATTTGTTCTTGGGCCGCACCGCCCGGACGCCGAGAAACTCTCCCCCTATGAGTGCGGGTTCGAGGCCTTCGAGGATGCCCGCATCAAATTCGATGTGCGTTATTACCTGGTTGCCATCCTGTTCATTGTGTTTGATCTGGAAGTGGCCTTCCTGTTTCCCTGGGCAATCGCCTTGCGGGAAATTGGCCTGTTTGGTTTGCTCGCCATGGCGGTCTTTCTGGGCATCCTGGTGGTGGGCTTCATCTACGAGTGGAAAAAGGGGGCGCTGGAATGGGAATAGAAGGCGTTCTCGAAAAGGGCTTTGTCACCACGACGGCGGACAAGCTCATCAACTGGGCGCGCACCGGTTCGTTGTGGCCCATGACCTTTGGTCTGGCCTGCTGCGCGGTCGAAATGATGCATGTGGGCGCTGCGCGGTATGACCTGGATCGTTTCGGCATCATGTTTCGGCCGAGCCCGCGTCAGTCGGATGTCATGATCGTGGCCGGCACCCTGTGCAACAAGATGGCTCCGGCGTTGCGTAAGGTCTATGACCAGATGGCCGAGCCGCGTTGGGTGATTTCCATGGGGTCTTGTGCCAATGGGGGTGGGTACTACCACTATTCCTATTCGGTGGTGCGTGGTTGTGACCGCATAGTTCCTGTTGATATCTATGTGCCGGGTTGCCCACCGACGGCGGAAGCGTTGCTGTATGGCATCTTGCAGCTGCAGAACAAGATCCGCCGCACCAATACCATCGCGCGCTAGGAGGGTCGATGTCTCAGTCGTTGGTCGATCTGGCCGCGGAATTGCGCCAGCGCTATCCGGATTATCCCGTCCGGCACGACGGTCCCACGGATGAGGTGACACTGGAGGTTCCGGCCGACCAGATCCGGGCGGTTGCCGAGACGCTCAAAACTGACCCTGGGCTGGCCTTTGCCCAGCTGACCGACGTTTGTGGCGTCGACTATCTGGCGCATGGCGATACGGAGTGGGTGACTCGCGAGGCGACGACGCGAGGTTACAGTCGCGGCGTGAAGCACTATGACGGCCGCAACGATCCGGACCAAGGGTCTCCGCGCCGCTTTGCCACGGTCTACCATCTGCTGTCCCTGAGTCGTAATCAGCGCTTGCGTGTCCGTGTCTGGCTGGCTGACACAATGTTTCCGGTCATCGATTCAGTGCAGGATATCTGGCCAGCGGCCAACTGGTTCGAGCGCGAGGCGTTCGACCTCTACGGGATTCATTTCAGCGGCCATCCGGATCTGCGCCGCATCCTGACCGATTATGGCTTCATCGGTCATCCCTTCCGCAAGGATTTCCCGATTTCGGGCAATGTGGAAGTGCGCTATGACCCGGACAAGGGCCGGGTGATCTACGAGCCGGTGCAGATCCAACCGCGGGTGCTGGTGCCCAAGGTGATTCGGGCTGCCGATTCATCCCTGGCCGCCGGAGAGGAGAAATCCGCCGATGCCTGACATCCAGAACTACAC
>JBARUT010000134.1:0-2342 GCA_049645885.1 Candidatus Macondimonas sp. | reverse complement strand
CCGTGATCCTGGACGCAGGCGCCGAAGCGGCCTTGCAGGGGGCATGGGACCAGATCCAGACCCGCCATGAGCCGCGCCGCCATGATATCGAGCGGCCGTTGCTGTCGCCCGAAGCCATGTTCGTGTCACTGGCGGAACTGGCCACCAGCTGGCAGGGCTTCGCGCGGATCCATCTGGTCGAGGATGCGGCCGACGACAGCGCCGCCGAACAACCCCTGCACGGCCTGCCGCCCCCGGCCCTGCACCTCAACCCCCATGCCCAGCGCCCATTGGAGGGATTGATTCGGTTCATCCAGGACTTTGACGGGCGGGTGCTGCTCGCGGCGGAATCACCCGGCCAGCGAGAGGCGCTGCTGGATCAGTTGCGCCCGCTGGGCCTGAAACCCGAGCCCTGCGCCGACTGGTCAGCGTTCCATGCGGGCACGATGAATCTCGCCATCACCGTGGCGCCCCTGGAACGGGGCCTGCTGCTGCCGGATCTCGCCGTCATCAGCGAAAGCCAGCTCTCCGGTGAACGCCCGCGCCAGCGTTCCCGCAAGCGGGTATCCCGCGATCCGGCCACCATCATCCGCGATCTGGCCGATCTGCGCCCAGGCGCCCCTGTGGTCCACGAGGAACACGGCGTCGGCCGCTACCAGGGACTGCAGATCATCGATACCGGCGGGATGACCGCTGAATTCCTGGTCCTGGAATACGCCGGCGGGGACAAGCTCTACGTCCCGGTATCCACCCTGCATCTCGTCAGCCGCTACACCGGCGCCGATCCCGAGAACGCCCCGCTCCATCGCCTGGGTTCGGATCAGTGGGACAAGGCGCGCCGCAAGGCCGCCCAGCGCGCGCATGACGTGGCCGCCGAACTGCTGGAGGTCCAGGCCCGCCGCGCCGCCCAGCGCCGCACGCCAGTGGCGTTCGACGCCGTGGCCTATCACCAGTTCGCGGCTGCGTTCCCGTTTGAGGAAACCGCCGATCAGCTCCAGGCCATCGACGCGGTCATCGCCAACCTGACCGGCCCCACGCCCATGGACCGGGTGGTGTGCGGCGATGTCGGCTTCGGCAAGACGGAAGTTGCCATGCGGGCCGCCTTCGTCGCAGTACACGGCGGCCGGCAGGTGGCGATCCTGGTACCAACCACCCTGCTGGCCGAGCAGCATTTCCGCAATTTCCGCGACCGCTTTGCCGACTGGCCGGTTCGGGTGGAAGGGCTCTCCCGCATGCGCAGCCCCAAGGAGCAAAAGATCGCCATGGCCGCCATGGCCGAGGGCCAGGTCGATATCATCATCGGCACCCACAAGCTGCTCGGCAGCGATGTGCGCTTCAAGAATCTCGGCCTGGTCATCGTCGACGAGGAACACCGCTTCGGCGTGCGCCACAAGGAGCGCCTCAAGCAGTTGCGGGCCGAGGTGGATCTGCTCACCCTCACTGCCACGCCCATTCCACGCACGCTCAACATGAGCCTGGCCGGGCTGCGCGATTTGTCCATCATCGCCACCCCGCCGGTGGAGCGCCTGGCCGTGCAAACCTTTTCCAACGAATGGAATAATGCCCTGATCCAGGAGGCCTGCCTGCGCGAAATCAAGCGCGGCGGACAGGTGTTCTTCGTGCACAACGAGGTGCAGGACATCCAGAAAATCGCCGAGCGCTTAGAGGGGCTGTTGCCCGACGCGCGCATCCTCATCGCCCACGGCCAGATGCCGGAGCGGGAGCTGGAACAGGTGATGCTGGATTTCTACCACCGCCGCGCCAATGTGCTGATCTGCACCACCATCATCGAAAGCGGCATCGATATCCCCACCGCCAACACGATCCTGATCCACCGCGCCGACCATTTCGGCCTCGCCCAGTTGCACCAGTTGCGCGGGCGCGTGGGCCGCTCCCACCATCGCGCCTACTGCTACCTGATCGTACCGCCGCGCAAGGCCATGACGGCCGACGCCGCCAAGCGCCTGGACGCCTTCGAGACCCTCGGCGCGCTGGGCAGCGGCTTCAGCCTGGCCACCCAGGACCTGGAAATCCGCGGGGCCGGGGAATTGCTGGGTGAAGGCCAGAGCGGTCACATTCAGGAAGTGGGCTTCGGGCTTTACAGCGAACTGTTGGAGCGGGCCGTGGCGGCCTTGAAGCGTGGCGAGATTCCCGCTCTCGACGGCAGCGCCGAGCCGGGGCCCGTGGTGGAGCTGCGCCTGCCCGCCCTGTTGCCGGAGACCTATATCCCCGATGTGGATCTGCGCCTGATTCTCTACAAACGCATTGCCGGCGCCCGCGATGACGCCGCCCTGCGCGCCCTGCAAGTCGAGCTGATCGACCGCTTTGGACTGCTGCCCGCGCCGGCCAAGCATTTGTTCGCC
>JBARUT010000133.1:0-6588 GCA_049645885.1 Candidatus Macondimonas sp. | reverse complement strand
AGGGTGGCGGGTCGAGGGTGTAGTAGAAGGGCGCTTGTCGGAACAAAGTTAGCGCTGCGCGGGCGCGCTCCGCCGGATCGGCGAGACGCGCCCGCCACTGTTCAGCGAGGGCGCGTGCCGCGTTATTGCCTTTTTCGGGCAGCGCCAAGGCGCGTCCGCGCAGGTCCGGATTGAGTTCCTGGGCAAGTCGGTAGTTCAGATAGGAGCTGGCTTCGTAACGCAGGCGTTCTTCCACCGGCTTGCCCTCGATGGCCTCGCGTCCCGTGAGCCGTGCCTGGGGACGCTCCAGCCGGGCGGGAACGTCGAGCAGCGGCAGCCAGGGTTGTCCCTGCGGTTCCAGCGTGATCTCGTAGCTCAGCGGCGCGCTCAGGGGGGTCAACGGCGTCGGATTGGTTTCGGCGGGTTGGCGGGTGCGCCAGGTTTGACCGTCGTAATCCCAGAGCACCAGGGCGCGCCAATAGCGGGATGCTGGCGGCGGCGTGGGGCCGAAGAAGCGCGCGCGGAAGGCCACCGCCCCGGATTGGCCCAGCGCCGCGATGGCGCCAGGGGCCATGTGGTCGCTCAGTCCGAACCGGGTGGTTCCGGTATCCCGCGGAATGCTCCACAACGGCCCGGGCAGACGCGGAAACAGCAGGAACAGAATCAACATCAGGGGCAGCGCCTGGGCCAGGAGCACCGCTGCAGTGCGCAGGGCCATGGCGGGCGGCGGTCCGTCCACGCCCGCCTGCAACAAAATCCAGGCGCCGGTCAGCGGTAGCAGGCCGAGCAGCGCCAGCGCGCCGCCAGGCAGGGCCTGACCGTGCAGGAAGCCACTGCCGAGCAGGAAAAAACACAGATACACCACCAGGATGCGATCCCGTCCGGTGCGCATCTCCAGCAGCTTGAGCCCCAGCATCAGCGCCAGCAGGGCGCTGCCCGAGTCGGCGCCATTGACGCGCCCATACTGGACCGCCACCGCCGCCAGACCCGCAAGTGCCAGCCCCAACCGCAGCCAGCGCCCAGGTGCCGTCATCCATCCGGCTGTGATGGCAATGAGTCCCGCAGCGCAACCAGCCAGTGCACCGCTAACCCACAGCGGCAGATGGGTCAGGTGCGGCAGATAGGCGATGGCGACGCAACCCAGCAGCAGGGCAAGCGTGCGGCCGGGCCGAACGGTCTTCATGGCGCTGCCCGTGCCGGCAGACCGAACAGGGCGAGGTGGCGCAGTGCCTGTTGCAGGTGGCGCTCGCCGACTCCCAAGGGCAACTGGCGATCGGGCAAGTGCAGGGCGAACGGCGCGCTGCGCTCGTGCGCCTCCAGGGCCTGGCGACACAGCAGCGACAGGATGCATTCGGCTTCCGTTTCGTGGGCAAACTGTGCCCAGTCCAAGCGCCATTCGGGCTGATCGGTTTCGCTGAATTGTTTGACCATGAGCCCTCGTTCCCGCGCCAGGGTGCGCCAGGCGATGTGATTCGCTCCATCGCCGGCGCGGTAACTGCGCAGGCCGCGGTAGTCCTCACTGCCCTCTCCGTGATCGGAGGCCGTGCCCAGCCCGCCCTGCGCCGCAGCGCCAAGGGGCAGCGGCGCCTGCCGTGCCGGATGTGGATAGACCAGAGTTTCCAGCGCCGGATGAATCCAGGTCCAGGCTTCGAACAATCCGAGCGGATAGGTGGTCGACAGTCCCAGGCGGGGGGCCGCGAGACGTCCGCGTCGGGGAGCCGGAATGGCGAAGGGAATGGGCGTTTCGGTGCCTGCGGGCAGCGCTGCGAGCGCCATGGTTTGCGCATCGTGATGGAGATGCAGCCCATAGCGGGGCAGGGTGTCGGGGTGGGAAAGACGCAGCGTAAACGTGGCTGGGTTTCCGGCGAATACGGGCGCAGCGTCTTGTCCCGTGAGGACCAGTCCCAGCAGGTTGCGGTGGGTGTGATACATGGCCAGGAAGGCCGCGCCGCCCATCCAGAAGCAGACCACGAACAGCAGGCTGTTGCCATAGTTGAGGGCGGCCAAGAGCATGATCCCGAGCAGCAGGGCGAATCCCCAGCCCTGTCGGGTGGGCAGGATATAGATGCGGTTGCGTTCCACCCGGATGGGTCCAGTGACCGGAGGATGGCGCCGATTGACCCAGCGCAGCACCCAGGCATGACGCATCACGGCCCCAGGCATGGTCAGGGCACCGCCACCGCGGCCAGGATGTCACGCGGACCGATGGGCTGCTCCTCACGGCCTTCCAGCGGCTGCAGGCGATGGCCGGCCAGGGGTTCGAACAGCGCCTGCACATCCTCCGGCAACACGTGCTCGCGCCCCGCCAACAAGGCCCAGGCCTGCGCGGCGCGCACCAGGCCCAAACCCGCGCGCGGCGAGAGCCCTTCGCGAAACCGACCGCAGTGCCGCGTGTAATCGAGCAGCGCCAGCACATAGGAAAGCAGCGGTTCGGCCAGGTGCACCCGGCGGACCTGTCGTTGCAGATCCAACAGATCGATGGCGCTGAGTCGACTGGGCAATTGCGCCAGTGCGCTGCGCCGCTCCCCGAGGCGCAGCAGCGCCCGCTCGGCTTCCGGGTCCGGATAACCCAGGCTGATGCGCAGCAGAAAACGGTCGAGTTGTGATTCAGGCAGGGCGAAGGTGCCCGCCTGGCGAGTTGGGTTCTGGGTGGCGATGACGAAGAAGGGTTGGGGCAGTCGGTGACTGACGCCGTCCACGCTGACCTGGCCTTCCTCCATGGCTTCCAGCAGCGCGCTCTGGGTGCGTGGTGTCGCCCGATTGATCTCATCGGCCAGCATCAACTGGGTGAAGACCGGCCCCGGATGGAAGGTGAAGCGACCACTGGCGCGGTCATAGATGGAGGTGCCGGTGATGTCGGCGGGCAGCATGTCGCTGGTGAACTGGACGCGCTGGAACTCCAGCCCCAGGCTGCGTGCCAGCGCATGGGCCAGGGTGGTCTTGCCTACACCGGGCACGTCTTCCAGCAACAAATGTCCCTCGGCCAGCAGGCAGGCCACTGCCTGGCGTATCTGGTGTTCCTTGCCGAGGACGACACGCGCGACCTGATCGATAGCCTCATGGATGAGGGTCAGCGGCCGCTCATCAATCAGAGGCGGAAGAGGAAGATCGAATAAGTCGGACATGGACACTCCGGAGAACTGAACAGGGCTTCAAATGAGGTTTTCGGCCGACCTCGGTAGAATATGACCAGAAGCGATCGTGAAATGATCGGTCGGTCGGTTTGCAAACGGAGAACTGAGATGACGCAGCGCGATGAACGCATGGGATTCTGGCAGGTGATGGGCAGTGTGCTGGCGGCCTTGCTGGGGGTTCAGAGCGAGAAGAATCGTCAACGGGATTTCACCAGTGGCAGCCCCTTTGCCTTCATCGCAGTCGGCGCGGCGGCCACGGTGGTGTTGATTGGACTGATCTGGCTGGGTGTGCGGCTGTTGCTGGCTCAGGCTGGGTATCCCGCGCCCTGAAACTGATTTGGGTGCTGATGGCGCCCGCGAATTTGAGTAAAGGTGAGTGCAGAAAATGGCGATCAAGGCATTGCTGAAGACATGGGAAAGTGAGGGGCATTCGCCCTTGAGCCGGCGTGAATACTGCCTGCGGCTGACGATCCATGACTTGGCCCGGTTGCGGGCCTTGCACGAAATGTATCCGGCACGCTGCGAGGATGATTTGCTGCGGGAACTGATCAGCGCCGCCCTCGATGAGATCGAGGGGCTGCTGCCTTACCGGGAGGGTTCGCAGGTGGTGGCGCGGGATGAGTTGGGCGATCCCATCTTCGAGGACGTGGGACCCTCGCGCCAGTTCTACGAACTGACGCGCAAGCATCTCAAGACGCTCCAGGAGGAGGCCGGGCAGGACTGACCGGTCCTCGGAGTTTGGTGTCGATCGTCCGGGTCTCGGCAGCGCGGCATCCATCCCGCTCTGCGGCTGGCGAAACGGATCCTGACCTTCAGGACAAGCGGGCGAGGCGCGCTTTCTGGCTCTCCAGTCGGGCCAGATCGGCGGTCAGGCTATCCAGGCGGGCCTGTTCCTTGCCCACCACCTCGGCAGGTGCGCGTTCGACAAAGGCGGGATTGTCCAGGCGCCCTTTCAGCTTGCCCCGCTCCTGAGCCAGACGCGCGATTTCCTTGTCCAGGCGCTGCTGTTCCGCCGCCGTGTCGATCAGTCCTGCCAGGGGAACGAGGACACCCATGCCGCCCACCAAGGCAAGCGCCGCCTCCGGGGCCGATGCCCCGGACGGGAGGAATTCAAGTTCGGCGAGCCGTGCCAGTTTGCTGAGATAGGGCAGGTAGGCGTCGAGCCGCTGTCGATCAGTGTCGCCGGCGTCCTGCAGCAGCACGGGCAGCGCTCGGCCGGGGGCGATGTCCATTTCGCCGCGAATGCGGCGCACCCCCAGGATGAACGCCATGACCCAGGCCATATCCGTTTCGGCGGCCTCATCGATGCGCGCGGTATCCGGTTCGGGGTAGCGCTGGCGCATCAATGTGTCGCCCGGTTTGCCGGCCAGTGGCGCTACCCGCTGCCAGATCTCCTCGGTGATGAAGGGCATGAAGGGGTGCAGCAGCCGCAGCGCCGTTTCCAGCACCCGCACCAGCGTGCGCCGGGTACCGCGCAACTGAGCAGGATCGGCATCGGCGTTCTGCAGCGTCACCTTGGCCAGTTCCAGGTACCAGTCGCAGTATTCGCCCCATAAAAAGTCGTAGGCCACCTGGGCGGCGAGGTCGAAGCGATAGCCGTCAAGATGTTCGCGCACCTCGGCCTCGGCGCGCTGCAAACGCGAGATGATCCAGCGTTCGGCCAGCCCCAATTCGATCGGCTCGCGACCAAGCCCGGTGTCCTCTCCTTCGGTGTTCATCAGCACGAAACGGGCGGCGTTCCACAGCTTGTTGCAGAAGTTGCGATAACCTTCGATGCGCCCCAGATCGAACTTGATGTCGCGGCCGGTGGAGGCGAGCGAACAGAAGGTGTAGCGCAGGGCGTCGGTGCCGAAGGCAGCGATGCCGCCGGGAAACTGGCGGCGGGTGGCCTGTTCGATCTTTTTCGCCATCTGCGGCTGCATCAGGCCGCTGGTGCGCTTGGCCACCAGTGCATCCAGGCTGATGCCGTCGATCAGATCGATCGGATCGAGCACATTGCCCTTGGACTTTGACATCTTCTGGCCTTCCGCGTCGCGCACCAGACCATGGATGTAAATCTCCCGAAACGGCACCTCACCGGTGAATTTCAGCCCCATCATGATCATCCGCGCGACCCAGAAGAAAATGATGTCGAAGCCGGTCACCAGCACGGAAGTGGGGTAGAAGGCCGCCAGTTCGGGCGTCGCCTGCGGCCAGCCCAGCGTCGAGAAGGGCCACAAGGCCGAGGAGAACCAGGTATCGAGGACGTCCTCGTCCTGCCGCAATGACTGATCGGCGGCGATCCCATGGTGGGCGCGGACCTCGGCCTCGGAGACGCCGACATAGACATTGCCCGCCTCGTCATACCAGGCCGGGATGCGGTGGCCCCACCAGATCTGCCGGCTGATGCACCAGTCCTGGATGTTTTCCAGCCACTGGAAATAGGTTTTTTCCCAGTTTTCGGGCACGAAGCGGATGCGGCCGCTGGTTACTGCATCGATGGCGGGCTGGGTGATGGCGGCGCGGCCCTTGTCGCTGGTCAGATCGACATACCACTGGTCGGTGAGATAGGGCTCGATGACCGCGCCGCTGCGATCACCGCGTGGCACCATCAGCTTGTGCTCCTTGACCGAATCGAGCAGACCGGCGGCTTCGAGGTCCGCGACGATGCGCTGGCGCGCTTCGAAGCGATCCAGTCCGCGATAGGCGGCCGGCGCCTGATCATTGATGCGGGCATCGACGGTGAACACGTTGATCTGCGCCAAATCGTGACGCTGGCCGACGGCGTAATCGTTGAAGTCATGCGCCGGGGTGATCTTGACGCAGCCGGTACCGAAGGCCGGGTCGACGTAGTCGTCGGCGATGATGGGGATCAGCCGCTCGGCCAGCGGCAGCCAGACCTGTTGGCCGATCAGATGGCGATAGCGTTCATCCTCTGGATGCACGGCCACGGCGGCGTCGCCCAGCAGGGTTTCGGGACGAGTGGTCGCCACCACCAGAAAGGCATCCGTCGGTCGGCCATCCGCGTCGGCGAGCGGATAGCGGATGTGCCACAGCGAGCCGTTTTCCTCTTCGCTCACCACCTCCAGATCGGAAATGGCGGTGTGCAGCACCGGATCCCAGTTCACCAGCCGCTTGCCGCGATAGATCAAGCCCTGCTCATGCAGGCGCACGAACACCTCGGTGACGGCTGCCGACAGTCCTGCGTCCATGGTGAAGCGCTCGCGGGACCAGTCGCAGGAGGCACCCATGCGCCGCAATTGGTGCGAGATGGTGTTGCCCGATTCGGCCTTCCAGTCCCACACCCGTTCGACGAAGGTTTCCCGTCCCAGGTCATGTCGCGACTGCCCCTGCGCGGCCAGTTGCCGTTCCACCACCATCTGGGTGGCGATGCCGGCATGGTCGGTCCCCGGTTGCCACAGCGTCGGCGCGCCGCGCATGCGGTGGTAGCGGGTCAGCACGTCCATCAGGGTGTCCTGAAAGGCGTGGCCCATGT
>JBARUT010000132.1:0-2314 GCA_049645885.1 Candidatus Macondimonas sp. | reverse complement strand
GGTCGGGTGCCGCCTGCCAGCGCGCGGCGAGCATGCGCTGCATATCCGCGGCGCGCGCGGGCAAGGCCAGATCGGTTTCGCCGTGAATCACCAGTTGCGCGGGTTTGGACACCATGAGAGCGACCCGCTCGCCGGCTGTGATCAGGCATTCCGCCAGGCGCACGCCATAGGCTGCCCCCGAGGCGCCGGTCCAGGCCAAGGCAATGGGCGGGCGCTCGGCGGGCGTCATGAGTGCGTTTCCAGGGCCTGCAGCAGGCGCTCGTGGAAGCCGTCGAAGCCGCCGTTGCTCATCACCAGCACCTGATCCCCCGCCGCCAGCTCCGGCAGCAGCCCCGCCAGCAGGGCGCCCGCATCCCCCGCTACATGGGCCTTGGCGCCCAGCGGTGCGAGACTCTCAGCCACATCCCAGCCGACCGGGGAAGGCGGCACCACCCACACCTGATCGGCCTCGGCCAAGGCGCCCGCCAGCTCCGCGCGATGGGTGCCCAGGCGCATGGTGTTGGAACGCAGTTCCACCACCGCCACCAACCGCGCCGCGCCGATGCGGCGGCGCAGGGCGGCGACGGTGGCGGCAATGGCGGTGGGGTGATGGGCGAAATCATCGAAAACGGTCACCCCGGCTTGCACTCCTCGCTGTTCCAGCCGCCGACGCACCCCGGCGAAAGTGGCCAGCGCCGCGCAACCGATCTCCAGGGGAACGCCCGCATGGCGTGCAGCCAGCAGCGCGGCCAGCGCATTGGCCACGTTGTGCGCGCCGAACGCCGGCCATTCGACCTGACCCCGGCGGGACGCGCCCTCCCACACTTCGAAGTCGCTGCCGTCATCATTCAACAGGCGCGCATGCCAGCCGTCCGTGCGACCGAAGGGAATGACCGGCGTCCAGCAGCCCATGGCCAGGGTCTCGGCCAGTGCCTTGTCCTCGCCGTTGACGATCAGCGCCCCGTTGCCGGGCACGGTGCGGATCAGGTGATGGAATTGGCGCTGGATCGCTGCCAAATCGGGGTAGATGTCCGCGTGATCGTATTCCAGGTTGTTGAGGATCAGCGTGCGCGGGCGGTAATGGACGAACTTGGCGCGCTTGTCGAAAAACGCGGTGTCGTATTCATCTGCCTCCACCACGAAGAACGGCGCTTGCCCCAGCCGGGCGGAGCGGCCGAAGTTGCCCGGCACGCCGCCGATGAGAAAACCCGGCGCCAGATGCGCGGCATCGAGGATGTGGGCCAGCATGCTGGCAGTCGTGGTTTTGCCGTGAGTGCCGGCGACCGCGAGCACCCAGCGCTCCGCCAGAATATGGCGTGCCAGCCATTCAGGGCCGGAGAGATAGGGGAGCCCGCGGTCGAGGACCGCTTCGAGGAGCGGATTGCCGCGTCTGATGACATTGCCCACCACCACGCAATGGGGTGCGGGGTTCAGATGGGCGGGGTCATAGCCTTCCCATACCGCGATGCCCAACTCGCGCAACTGATCGCTCATGGGGGGATAGACATGCTGGTCCGAGCCGGTGACACGGTGCCCCGCCGCCTGCGCCAGAGCCGCGATCCCGCCCATGAACGTCCCGCAGATACCCAAAATATGCAGGTGCACCAGTCCTAATCCCCCCGTCTGCCGTTACGGCCATGGCATCATAGCAAATGCCCATCCCGGGCCCCGCCACGGTTTGATCCGCCCATGTCCGAATTTGTATTTATCGATACCGCCCCTGCCCTCGAACGCCTGGTGGCGGACTGGTCCGGGGTGCCCTGGCTGGGCATGGACACGGAATTCGTCCGGGAGCGTACCTACCACGCCCAGTTGTGCCTGATCCAGCTTGCGAGTCCCAGGGGGCTGGCGCTGCTGGATCCGCTCGCCCTGCCCGACTGGACGGTGTTGTTCGCGCTGCTGGATGCCCCGCAGACAGTCAAGATCCTGCACGCCGGTGGGCAGGACCTGGAGCTGTTCCATCGGGCGCGGCCCGCACGCCTGCCTGCGCCGCTGTTTGACACCCAGATTGCCGCCAGCCTGTTGGGGCATGGCCAACAGATCGGTTATGCCGCCCTGGTGCAAAGCGAGCTGGGTGTCACCCTGCCCAAGCTGCACACCCGCAGCGATTGGTCGCGGCGACCCTTGAGCGCCTCCGAACTGGATTACGCCGTGGACGATGTGCGCCATCTGGCCGCGCTGCACGATCATCTGGGGGAAGCGCTGGATCGGGTGGGCCGCCTGGCCTGGGCCGAGGCCGACAACACGGCCCTGGCCGATCCCGCGCGTTACCGCATCGATCCGGAACGGGCCTGGCTGCGCATCGGCGCCGGGCGCATGCTGCCCCCGCCCGCAC
>JBARUT010000131.1:0-8059 GCA_049645885.1 Candidatus Macondimonas sp. | reverse complement strand
GGCCGCATTGGCGCGCGGCCACGCATGCGACTTCGGCATTCAGGGACAGGTCAGGGCGTCCCCCGCATTGGCGAGGCGGATGCGGCCGGTGTTGGCCAGCACCAGACCGCGCGCGGCGCTTGCGCCCCGGCTGTCGCAGAAGGTGTAGCGGTGGTTGAAAAACGGCGTGGCGCCGGTGTCGGTGAAGCGCATGCGATCCGCTGGCGTGCCGGTCTTGCGCAGGGTGATGCCCATCGGCAAGGCGGGTTGCACCCGCAGCAGCCGTCCGTTGTCCGCATCGCATAAGCCATTGTCATTGGCATCGGTGCAATCCCGATCGCCATCAGGGTCCTCGAACACCAGCCAGCCGCCTTCCCAGGCAGCCTGTCCGCCGCAGTTCAGGCCGGTGCCCTGCGTGCACATCACGACCGGGCGCATGGTGCGCGCCGCCTCGCCGCGTGCGCGCTGCAAGTCCCCCGCGAGGGCATTGTTGAGCGCGATCAGGCGACGGTCCTGGAACCATGCGCCGAGCGGGGGCGTGGCCAGCGCCGCCAGCAGGCCGATGACGGCCAGCGCGGTCAGCAGCTCGACCACGGAAAAACCCGCACGGGCCTGTTGGTCGGCGACTGTGTCCATCTCCGGCGCGGTCCCTCTGGGCGCCCGGTCATGGCGATACCGATTGGATGGCTGCTGTCTCATGTCGTGCCTCGGTCCGGTCGGGGGCACGAGAATGCCTTGCGGCTTCGCCGGGGCTCCGTGCAACGCCTCCGGCCCATCAGATTTGAGCTGCGTCATCGACGGGTGTGCCCGTGGCATCGTTTGAGGCTATGCCCGTCCTACCAGCATTGCGCCGTGCTGTTGCCGCTGCTGCTGTTGGTGGCCGAGCGCGCGCCGGTCTGAGTGAGCTGGATCACGGCGCAGGTGGTGTCCCCGGCGGCGGGTGTGTTCGCCACCGGGCGCGCCTGCAGGGTGTAGGTGTTGACCGTGCGGGTCGGGATGGTGATCGCCCACAAGGCCGTGCCCGCTTCGTCGGTCACATTGCTGGGAAAGCTGGGACAGGCGGTGTTGGTGGCGAGAAAGCCGGTGCTGGGATCCAGCGCCGCGCAGCGCTCCAGCCGCGCCGCCCGGTCCATCAGGCCTGTCGTTGCCAGGCTGCGGTAGCCGCGCCGGGTCTGTTCGCGGTAACTGGGCACGGCGATGGCGAGCAAGAGCGCCGCGATCACCACGGCGATCATGATCTCGATGAGGGTGAACCCCGCCGCGCCGGGGCGGGCGCGGGGGGTGTTGCGGATAAGGGTCATGGTGTGTGCTCCTGCCTCAGTTCGGCACGTCGCGCCAGAAGGTGCGCTGCGTGAGCTGGCCAAAGTTGGCGGTAAAGGGCGTCTCGGGGCCGATCAGGATCACCGGATCAGCGCCGGCCGGGAACAGGATCACCGCGCCGGGCGGGATGCCGCCGCGGCGCAGGCCGCGCTGGCGGTCATTCTTGACGCAGCTCACGCCATCGGCCGTGCAGGGCTTGTCCCTGTTCGCGTCATCGGCGGCGGTGTCCAGGTTCTTGACGGCGCGGCCGTCGTAGAGATCCACCAGATAGGAGGCACCGCCGCCCACGGCGCCGCCGCAGGTGGTGTTGCTCACCGCCGGCGTGAAGGTGGAGAAGATGATCTGTTCATTCAACACCTCCGCCGTCGCCAGCGCCTTCTCGCCGTCGCCCTCGAGCCGGATGTACCAGCCCTGGCTGCCGGCCAGACCTGCCACGGCGGCGGCCTGTTCGGTGGCGTTGCCCTGCTGGATCAGGTTGTCGGTTACGTCATACAGGTTGGCTTCGGTCAGCTTGGTGTAGGTGATGGCCCCGCCCGCGTTCTTCGGCGGACCGAAGACGGCGGTCTGTTTCAGGGTGTAGAAACGGTCATCCACCACCGTGTCGAGCGGGTGCTCGCGCCAGCCGCTGCCGATGGCCAGGGCGAGGTAGGTGGCGCCGTCCTTCTTGGCGAGCGCCACGCTGGGCGGGTAGTGGAAGCGCCGGTTAGTGGCGGCGGTGCTGCCCCCCACATCCAGGATCACGCCGCCGGTAACGAGGCTGGCCCCGCTTTGGCCATTGGCGACGTCGAAGCGCCAGAGCTGGCCGCCCAGGTCGCCCACATAGAGCTGATCGGCGTTGCCATCGCCATTCATGTCCAGCGTATTCACATCCGAGGCAATGGCGTAGTGCATGTCGGCGAAGGTCTTGGTGAAGGTCTCGGCGCTGGTGTCCGCCGTGCCGCCGGACCAGAGCAGGGCCCCCGTGTCGGCATCGGCGATGTAGAGCGCCCGGCCCTGGCCGTCATTGCCGCGGGTGGTCTTGGTGTCGTGGTTGGGGTCGTAGCCGCCGGCGAAGACCATGACGTTCTTGACCGTGCCGCCAATGTTCATCTTGGTGATGGCGGGCGCCGACCAGCTCTGGCCCATTTCGGCGAAGTTGCCGGTTACGCCGCCCTTGATCATCCATTTGAGCACCGGCGCAGCGCGGTTGGTGACATCCAGCGCGTAGTAGTTCTTGCCGCCCCGGCGCATGCCGAGGTAGAGCCAGGCGAAATCGCCCTCGCTGGTCTGCAGCGCAACGGCGCCGGTGTTTTTCACCCGTGTGACCAAGGGGCCGTCCATGCCATAGATATGGTTGGTGCCGGCTTCGTTGACATAGAGGTCCTCGATGTTGGGCAGCAGCTCCTTGGGCATGAAGGCGAAGCGTTCGGTGCCATCATCCGGGTTGAGGGCATACAGGAAGCCGTCGTTGGTCATGGCGTAGATGGTGAGATCGGGAGTTTCCTCGGTGCCGCCGTAGGTGATGAGGACGGGCCGGGTGTGCAAGGGATCGGCCATCTGCTTGCGCGGTTCATTGGTCACGCCGTCCCGGTCGGCATCCAGCAGATCCTTGCCGCGCGCCCACTGGATAAGGTCGGTGGCCGGGATGTTGCTGTCCTGGATGTCCAGCAGCGGGGTGAGCGCGGTGAGGTTGTCCTCATGCAGTTTGTTGGCCGCCGCGGTCAGGTCGACGTTGCTGGGCGCAGCGTTGCCGGTGTAGGTGTAGACCTTGCGGTTGGTGATGCTCTGCTCGTTGGCGGCGCCGCCCTTGGCGACCTCATCGCCGTCCAGCACATCGCTCCACCAGCTCTTGGCGCCGGAACGGAAGCTGCCCGAGCTGGGATCGATGGCCGAGAACCCGGCGACATCGACGATGGCGCCCGGCGTGGTGCCAATGCCATTGTCATACGCGGCGTTGTAGCGATAGCGCTTGACGTTGCCGGGCCAGGTCACCCGATCCTGGGGGGCGAACAGGGCGAAATAGATCTCGTCGCGGTGGTTGAGGCGGTTGAAGGCATTCACGGACACCGCCGGCGCGGTGAACAGCCCCTCGCGCAACAGGATCTCGATGAAGATCTCGCTCAGCGACTGCTCAAGGCCCGCGTAGTCGTCCACGGTGTAGTACTTGCCGCCGCCCTTGACGGCGGTGTCATCGAGCAGGGTCTGGTTGCTGAAAAAACCCACGGTGTAGGTGATGATGTTCTGGATGCCGCTTAAATTGGGCGCGGCGTCGAGATAGTCGTTCATGTAGCCGGCCAGCTCGTCGAGGCAGATGCCCTGGTTGCTGGAGCTGGTACTGTTGCTGGTGGTGCAGTTGCCCTTGGGCCGGCTGCCCAGCAGGTTGTAGATCAAGGGATGGGCGGTGATGTCCTCGGTGGGCTCGCCATCGGTGAGATAGACGATGTAGTTCTTCTGGCAGGCCTCGACGATGGGCGACTTGTATTTGCTGGTGTCGCTGGGATTCTTGGAGCCGGCGACGCTGACCGGGCTGGAGTTCAGGCCGAATTTAACCGCCTGGCCGGTGAAGTAGAGATAGGCTTCCCAGAAGGTTTCCTCCAGCGGGGTGTTGCCCGAGGGGGTATAGCCCGAGATGGTGGTCTTGAAGGTGTCGCGGCTTGTGCCGATGTCCGCGATCGGCAGGGTCACCGGTCCACCCTCGTAGCCGCCGCCGCCGCTGCTGGAATCGAAGCGCATCAGGCCGATGTTGACGCCGTTGAGCCGGTCGACCAGCTTCTTGGCCACATCCTGCACGATCCACAGCCGGGTGACTGTTATGGTGCCCGAGCCGCCCGTCGCGGTCCACCAGTTGAGGTAGTTGGCCGACCAGAAGTTGTAGGCGGTCGAGTAGCCGTATTTCTTGGCGGCGGCGCTGTTCCATTTGTTGCTGCCGTTGCGGGCATCCTTGTCGGCATACCACACGCCATCGGCGCTGCCGTGCTTGCCCGAATCATCCTCGCATTCCAGCGCATGGCTGTTGGCGCCGGACTGCAGGCTTTGCCAGCGCTGATCGGACCAGCTGCGCTCGCCGAAGAAGCCCCAGTCCCGGCGCCACATCGCGGCCTGGTCGGTGAAGCGGCCGGAGCTGGCCAGCGGCGCCAGGGCGGCCTTGCAGTAGTTCTGGCTGGTGGGGACCCACTGGTCGGTGGAGCACGATGGCGGCGTGCTGCCGGTCGTCCAGTAGATGCGGCTGGCCGAGCAGGAGCCTGGATAGGTCGTGGCCGGGTCATAGACCGCGGGGATGGTGACCTGGGTGCTCATGCTGCCCGAGGTGTCGACGATGAACAGGATGTTGGGCTGGCTGCCCTCGGTGCTGTTGCTGACATAGACCTCGGTGTCATCGGCCAGCGCCAGCGGCGCGCCGGTGAGCAGGCCCAGGCCGACGGCCCCCAGGAAGGCGGCGAGGCGGTGGCGCGGATTGTTCTTGTTCATGGCGGTTCTCCTGACGCCGGTGCGGCGCTCAACGGACCAGGCGCAACACCTGCAGGGTGGTAATGTCGAAAATCACCGTGGCCTCCTGGCCGTCGAGGCTGCGGAAATCCACGAGGGGATCCGGTCGACCCTGGACCCACACCTTCACCGGCCCGGTCATTTTCAGGGTGCGCGGCGGGCAATCCGCGCAGGGGTAGGCGATGAGTTCGCCGCGCCCCTGGCCGTTGACGGACAGGGCGATATGGTGGGCCTCGATGGCGTCCTCGCTATGGGGCGCGTCGCGGCGCAGGCCGGCGGAGACCGGGGAGGCGAGCAGCGTGCCGGTGATGACCAGCGCGGCGAGGAGCGCCCGGCCGGGGAAGTGCAGCAGACGGCGAATGAAACGCAACATGGCGATGTCCTCCCGATCAGTTGTTGGTGGCCGGGGCGATGCGATACACGCCCTGGGCGGTGACGGCGGGAAGATTCACGCCGTTCACGGTGCCGGTGCCCTGGATGAGGAAGTGGTAGGCGGCAAACTGGCTTTGCCCGCCCAGGGAATACCCCACGATGTTGGAGGCATCGCCCAGATAGCTGGTCCGGGCCGCGGCGGTGACCGGCGTGGTGCCGAGATTCAGGGTGCGATCCACCGGCGTGCTGCTGATGAGGGCGGCCGAGAGATGCGGCACATCCGTCATGGCGGCTTCAATGGCGCTCTCGGCCCCCTGGAAACCCATGTTGTGGAAATGGCCGGTGGCGGCGATCTTCTGTTCGGTGGTCGCGCTGCCGAGGGTCATGATGGCCAGCAGGGTGATGGTGACCAGCATCACCAGCGCCACCATGAGCACGATGCCACGCTGGCGACGGGGGGGCGGGACGATCAGGGTGGACATGGCGGACTCCTTACAGATCGCGGCGGTTGCGGATGTTGACCGTGGCGGAGAACACCCGCCGCAGGCGCCGGTCGTTGGCGTAGGTGATGGTGGCGCCGCTGGTGCCGGTCTTGGCGGCGGTCTGGTCGAGCAGGGCGTAGCCGGCGGTGGCATCGGCGACATCCAGCACGGGGTCGCGGGAAGCCACCAGCAGGGCGAGCTTCACCGCCACCACCTGGCCCCAGTTGACGACATTGGGCGCGGCGCGGTAGCGGATGTCCTGGGTGCCGATGCGCTCGCCGTAGAGGACCTGCAGCTGCTCCACGCCCTCCACCAGTTCCTGCGCGGTCTGGCCGGTGCGGCTGGTGTCGAGGCGAAACAGGGAGAAGATGTCGCTGCCATCGGCGGCATTGCGGCCGCTGTCGCGCACGAAATAGACCCAACTGTTGAAGCGCGCCGCCTGGGCGGCATTGAGTCCGGTGTGGGCATAGGCCTTGGAGAGACTGGCTGAGCTGTTGTCGCTGGTGGTGTGCACCAGGGTCAGGCCGCCGGTGACCGAGGTGACCCGGAACAGGTCGGCCGCCCGGCAGTCGGCGACGAGCACCATCTCGCCGGCCACGATGTTGTCGGGGTTGCCGGCCAGCGCCACCTGGGCCGAATCGCTGCTCATGGTGCTGGCGAGATTGACCACGGCGCGCGAGCCGCCCTGTACCTGCAACACGTCGCTCAGCGGCCGTGGCACCGCGCCATTCCAGTTGGTGGGCGCGGTGCCGCCGGTCCAGGTCCCGTTGGCGGCGACCTCGAAGCCGCGCACGGCGGTCTGGGCCAGATTGGTGGTGGGGGCGTTGAGGGCCCAGACCGGGGCGGTCACGCGGACGGCATCGGCGCAGCCCTGGAAGGCGGCCATGCGCAGGTTGCCCGCCAGTTCATCCAGCGCGAACTGGCCGGTCTGCTGCAGGTCGCCGACACCGCTGCCGAGGCGGCTGGTCTGCTGGTTGCCGAGGTAGAGCTGGAACACCCCGGCGAGCAGGAACAGGCTCACCAGCATGGCGACCATGATCTCCACCAGCGAGAAGCCGGCGGCGGAGCGAACGGAGGAGCGGGCAGGCGCGTTCATGGTGGTGGTGGGTTGTTGATTTGAACATTGAGGCTGGCGGTCTGGTTGGCGGGCGCTTCGGCGTTGCTGTCCAGGTCCTGCCAGGTGATGGTGAGGGTAAAGATCAGGCCATTGCGGGTGACCGTGCCGACAGCGCGCGGCAACTGGCCCAGCGCCAGGCCCCATTGCCGAATGTCCAGGGCGGCCTGGTTGGCCGGTGTGCAGTTATTGGCGGCGCAATCCGGATCGGCCGGCAGGCTGGACTGCCAGCCGCTGGTGGTGGTGTTGATGGTGATGGCGTTGTAGCTGCCGGCGCCTACGCCCTGTGGATTGATGCGCATGCGATCGGTCATGTCGTACAGCAGGCTGGTGGCCTGGCCACGCATGTAGGCGCCCTGGTGGTAGCGCAGGCCGCTGATCTGCAGGCCCGCGACTCCCAACAGGCCGACGGAGAGCAACAGAATCGCCACCAATACCTCCACCAGTGTGAAACCGCGGGCCGCGCGGCGGTGCACCGGCTGGGTCGCGATGGCGGGCGGGCGGATGGGCGCGTTGGATGCCCAGGGCCCGGTGACCTCCCGTGGTGTGCTTACGGACATGTGGCGTCCCCTCCGGTCAGGACTTGCGGAATGCCGTTGGCATTGGTATCGCCCGGTCGCACGACCTTGCCCACGGCGTTCACCGCCAGCGTGCGGGCGCGAGTGGCGCCGCGCGCATCGCAGAGAATGAAAGTGCCGGCCGAATCGGGCAGGCCGCGGGCGTCGAAGCGGACAAAGCCGGCATTGGTGAAGCCGGCGAGGCGCAAGGTGCTGCCTGTCGGTAAGGCGCCCCCAGCAGCCAGCAGGGCTTCGGTCGAGACCCGTATGCCATTGCCGTTGGTATCGGCGAAGACGATCCAGCCGCTTTCCCATTGGCCGGTGCTGCTGGTGCGGCACAGGTCGCCATCGGTGCTGCTGCACAGCGAGACCCAGCCGCGCCGCGCGACCGCCTCGCCGCGTGCGCGAACCACGCCGGCATTCAATTCATTGGCCTGGGCGGTCAGGCGGTTGTTGCGCAGCAGATCGGCCATGGGCGGTCCGCCAGCCAGGGCAAGGACTAGAATGACGGCCAGCGTGACCATCAATTCGATCAGGCTCAGGCCGCGATGGCGGGTTGTGTTCATGGGCGAGCCCCCTGGGGCGCGTGTGCTCAATTCTTCTGTCTCGGTTGACGGCCACGCACGCCGGGGCTGAATGGGGCGGTCGACGGGCGGTGAAAAACAGGGGATGAACGGCATCATGGGACGCCAAGCGAGCAGCGGGAGGGGGATTTGCAGACGGTAACGGTGATCGGCGGCGGCATCGTGGGCCTGACCACGGCCTGGGCC
>JBARUT010000130.1:0-5412 GCA_049645885.1 Candidatus Macondimonas sp. | reverse complement strand
GCGCAGGCGCGGGTCGTCGAAGCCGGCCAATACCTCCGCGGTGGCGTCGCTGGAGGCATCGTCCACCACGATCAATTCCAGGTCGGACGCGCTTTGCGCCAGCACGCTGCGGATCGACCGCGCCAGCACGGAAGCGCGGTTATGGGTGGGGAGGATGACGCTGACGCGCGGCGACACGGAGGAATCCTGGGCCAAAACCGCTATCTTACCCCGCCGCCGGGGCCGCCGGCTGGCTTAGAATGCCCGCTTTCACAAGGAGGAAACGATGATGGGGCGCAGGCTGCTCTACGTGCACAACGCCGTACCCTATTTCCTGTCCCATCGCCTCCCGGTCGCCCGGGCCGCGCAAGCCGCCGGCTGGACGGTGCATCTGGCGGCGCCCGAGCCCGATGAGGCAAGTCGGGCGAGACTTTCGGCAGAGGGCATCGGCTTCCATCCCTTGCCCCTGAGTCGCCGCGGCATGGCGCCCTGGCAGGAGCTCCAGAGCCTGCTGCGGCTGGCTCGTTTGTATCGCGAGATACGCCCGGATCTCATTCATCTGGTGACCATCAAGCCGGTGCTCTACGGCGCGCTGGTGGCACGGCTGCTGGGTGCGGGACCGCGGGTGGCGACGGTGCCCGGGCGCGGCTATGTCTTCACCACGGCGGGTGGTGCCCGGGGGGCAATCCTGCGGGCGGGGGTCGGGCTGGCCTACCGCCTGGCGCTGGGCGGGGCAAATACGCGGGTCATTTTCCAGAACCCCGATGATCGGGATTTCTTCGTTGATCAAGGCTGGGTGGAGGGCGGGAAAACCCATGTGATCCTGGGATCCGGCGTGGACCCGGCGCGCTACCGCCCGCTGCCACGCCCCATGGACGGTCGACCGCGGGTGGTGTTCGCCTCGCGCATGCTGCGCGACAAGGGTGTGGCGGAATTCGTCGCGGCGGCCCGGCAATTGGCCGCAGAGGGCGTGGCGGCGGACTTCGTGCTGCTGGGACTGCCCGATCCCGGTAATCCGGACAGCCACTCTGAACAGGAGCTCGCGGCCTGGCATGCGGAAGGCGCGGTGCAGTGGTGGGGCTTCCGCGAGGATATGCCGGAAATTCTCGCCGCCACCGCCATCGTCTGTCTGCCCACGGCCTATGGCGAAGGGGTGCCGCGCATCCTCATCGAGGCGGCCGCCTGTGGCTGCGCCCTGATCACTGCCGATCGGCCCGGCTGCCGGGAGATTGTGCAGGCAGGTGTCAATGGCTTGCTGGTGCCGCCCCGCGATGCGTCCGCTCTCGCCGCTGCCTTGCGGCAATTGCTGAGTGACCCCGAACGCTGCCGGCGCTTTGGCGCTGCGGGCCGGGCGCGGGTGCTGGCGGAATTCAGCGAGGCTCACGTCATCGCCCAGACCTTGGCCGTCTACGCGGAGACGGGTGGCTGAGCGGAGGCGGGTGCGCCGTTGCGTATCACCCGGGTCCAATGGCGCAAGCCGGTTTTTATCAGGCAGGGGTAAGCAGGCGCGCGGCAGGCAGTTGCAGGCCGCGTTCCCACTCCAGGGTGCTGCGCACGATGGTGGCGAGATCGGCATGACGCGGGGTCCAGTTCAACAACCGGCGCAGGCGCGACGGATCGGCCACCATGCGCGGCAGATCGCCGGGCCGGCGCGGACGGTCCACCGTCGGGACCGCCCTGCCGCTCACCGCGCCCACCGCGCTCAAGACTTCGCGCACGCTGCAGCCCTGTCCATAGCCGCAGTTGAGCGTCACCGATTCTCCGCCCCCACGCAGGTAGTCCAAGGCCAGCACGTGAGCCTCCGCCAGGTCCTCGACATGGATGTAGTCGCGGATGCCGGTGCCGTCCGGTGTGTCGTAGTCGGTGCCGTAGACTTCCACGACGGGACGCCGGCCCAGGGCGGCTTCGCAGGCCACCTTGATCAACTGGCCGGCCTGCAGGTCGCGCGGCCCGATGCCGGCGCCCGCTGCGCTGCCCGCGACGTTGAAGTAGCGCAGGATGGCATGGCGCATCGGACTGACAGCGCTCAGGTCGCGCAACATCCATTCGGCCATGAGCTTGGAGCGGCCGTAGGGATTGTGGGGTTCGGTCGGGCTGTGCTCGGTGGCGGGTTGGTGCAGGGCCGGCAGGGCGTAGACGGCGGCGGTGGAGGAGAACATGAAATGCCTGACCCCGGCCTGGACGCAGGCGGCGAGCAGGGTATGGGTCATGCAGGTGTTGGCGGCGTAATAATCGAGCGGCTGCCGAACCGATTCCGGCACGCTGGTGCGCGCGGCGAAATGCAGCACGGTATCGATGGGGTGGCGGTGCAGCAGGTCGTCCAGCAGGGCGGCGTTGCCGGCGTCCCCGACCACCAGTTGGCCGTGCAGGACGTTGTCCAGATGGCCGGTGGACAGATCGTCCAGGATGATCAGGCGCTCGCCGCGCGCGCCCAGGAGGCGCGCCACATGGCTGCCGATGTAGCCAGCCCCGCCGGTGATCAGTATGGTTTTCGCCATGGTGCTCGCTTGTTGCCTTGGTCGGGCGCCCTGAATTTTTTGTGTCACAAGAATAGCATCGCCCGCCGGGGTAGGGATCCCCTGCGCCGGTCCGGCCTTTTTGCTAGCATGGCGCACCTGGAGCCGGTGCACACCGGAACCCACGATTTCCGCGTACTGATGGGGGCGACATGGCAACGATTCGCAAGGTGGTATTGGCCTATTCGGGTGGGCTCGACACCTCCGTCATTCTCAAGTGGCTGCAAGAGAATTATGGCTGCGAGGTGGTGACTTTCACCGCCGACCTGGGCCAGGGCGAGGAGCTGGCGCCCGCGAGCGCCAAGGCCGCCCTGCTGGGCGTGAAGGAAATCTTCATCGACGATCTGCGCGAGGAATTCGTGCGTGATTTCGTCTACCCGATGTTCCGCGCCAACACCCTCTATGAGGGGGAATATCTGCTGGGCACGTCCATCGCGCGGCCCTTGATCGCCAAGCGGCTGGTGGAGATCGCCACCGAAGTCGGCGCCGACGCGGTGGCCCATGGCGCGACCGGCAAGGGCAACGACCAGGTGCGTTTCGAGCTGGGGGTGCTGGCACTCAAGCCGGCCTTGCAGGTAATCGCGCCCTGGCGCGAATGGGACCTCACCAGCCGGGAAACGCTGCTGGCCTATGCGGAGCGCCACGGTATTCCCATCGAGCGTCAGGGCCAGAAGAGTCCCTATTCGACGGATGCCAATCTGCTGCACATCTCCTACGAGGGCGGCATTCTGGAGGATCCCTGGGCCGAGCCCGAGGAATCCATGTGGCGCTGGTCGGTGGCCCCGGAAGCGGCGCCCGATGCGGCCCAGTATCTGGAACTGGATTTCGAGCGCGGCGATCTGGTTGCCATCGACGGCGATGCCTGCTCGCCCGCAACAGCGCTGGCCTATCTCAATCAGGTCGGCGGCGCCCACGGCGTCGGCCGGGCCGACATTGTCGAGAACCGCTATGTGGGCATGAAGTCCCGCGGCTGTTATGAAACCCCCGGTGGCACCATCCTGCTCAAGGCCCATCGGGCGATCGAGTCCCTGACCCTGGACCGTGAAGAGGCGCATCTGAAGGATGAACTGATGCCGCGCTACGCCAGCCTCATCTACAACGGCTATTGGTGGAGCCCCGAGCGGCGCATGCTGCAGGCGGCCATCGATGCCACCCAGGCGCGCGTCAACGGTCGGGTGCGGCTCAAGCTCTACAAGGGCAATGTGTCCGTGGTCGGCCGGCAGTCTCCCGACAGCCTGTTCGATGCCCGCATCGCCACCTTCGAGGACGATGCCGGCGCCTACAACCAGGCCGATGCCACCGGCTTCATCCGCCTCAATGGCCTGCGCCTGGCCCTTGGCGCGCGCCGCAATGGACGCGGCAACGCCTAGTCCTTGGCGTCCAGAGCGGTTTGCTGCCGGAGGTCTCCGCACCGCCGGCAGCGCCCGAGGATTTCCACCGCCTGGGGCACGACCTGAAATCCCAGACCCTTGGCTTCGGCGCCGATCATGCGCGCGGTGGCCGGGGCGTCCAGCTCCACCACGTCCCCGCAGCCCTGGCAGATGAAGAACAGCCCGGCATGGGGCCGGCCGGGGGCGCCACAGCCGATGAAGGCGTTGACGGTGTCCAGCCGGTGGATCAGCCCGGCCTTGAGCAGGAAGTCCAGCGCCCGGTAGACGGTGGGCGGACCTGTCCGCACGCCGCGACCGCGCAGGGCGTCGATCAGGTCGTAGGCCTTGACCGGGTGATGCCCCTCCCACACCAGTTCCAGCACCTGGCGCCGGATCGGCGTGAGCCGCAGGCCGTTCTGGCGGCAGCTGTGCTCGGCCTGTTCCAGTGCCTGGTGAACGCAGTGGCCGTGGTTGTGGGCGGTGCTGGCCTCGGTGCCAAGGATGCGGGACGCGGACATGGGGGCTTACCTCGCGGCGGGGACGCGGATGCGGCGCTGCAGGACGTTGACGCCCAGCGCGAGGGCGTAGGCGGCGGCGCAGACCAGGATGATGGTGGGGCCGGCGGGCCAGTCGGGGGCGTAGGACAATCCCAGACCCAGCGTGGTGCAGGCCATGGCCAAGGCCGTGGCGCCCAGGGTGAGGGCAGCGATGGAGCGGGCGAACAGGCTGCAGGCCGCTGCGGGCAGGGTCACCAGGGCCATCACCAGGATCAGTCCCACCACGCGGATCAGCAGAACCACGGTCAGCGCCACCAGGCCCAGCAGGATCAAATAGACCGCCGCAACGGGAATGCCGCGCGAGCGGGCGAAAGCCTCATCCAGGCTGATGGCCAGGAAATGGCGGTGCAGCAGGCCCACGACCGCCAGCACCAGCCCGTCGATCAGCAGCATGAACAGCAGGTCCTGACGCCCCACCAGCAGGATGTTGCCGAACAGATAACTCATGAGGTCGGTGCCATAACCCGGTGTGCGATAGATGAACAGCAGGCCCACCGCCATGCCCACCGACCACAGCGCGCCGGTGAGCAGATCTTCCTGCGCTTCCCAATAGAGGTGAATGAAGCCGATCAGCATGGCCACTACCACGGCCGCCAGGGTGGCGCCCAGCAGCGGTGAGCCTCCCAGGAAAAAGGCGATGCCCATGCCACCCAGCACCGCGTGGGCGATGCCGCCGGTCAGGTGGCTCATGCGCCGGATCAGCACCCAGGGGCCGATCAGTCCGCAGCCGAGGCTCGCCAGCAGTCCCGCGGCCACGGCGCGCTGCAGGAAGGCTTGGTTCAGCAGGGCGTCGAAGAAGGCGGTCATCCGGCGGCCCCCCGGAGCGCCCGGGTGGGCGGCGGGATTTCGGGGTGGCGGCTGTAGGCCCATTGCAGGGTCGGCGCGTCCAGGCCGTCGGGGGCGATCATGCGCAGCGTGCCGTTGAGCAGGGCGATGCGGTCGGCATGTGCGGTGAGCAGGGCGGGATCGTGGGAGACCACGACCACCGTG
>JBARUT010000129.1:0-4433 GCA_049645885.1 Candidatus Macondimonas sp. | reverse complement strand
ATTCTGTCTCTACCTGATGGATCACCTGGATGCCCATGGCATCCCCAGCCCGGCGCCGGTGGCGGATCGCAACGGCCAGATCCTGTTGGTACTCAAGGGCAAGCCCGCCGCGCTGGTGCAGCGCCTGCCGGGACGCAGCGCCTTGGCGCCGAATGCCAACCAGTGCGCCGCGATGGGCGAAATGTTGGCCCGTCTGCACCTGGCCGGGCAAAGCTACCCCCGCCAGCGATCCAACAGCCGTGGACCCCAGTGGTGGCAGCGCATGGCGGAGGTGCTGCTGCCCCATCTGGATCCAGACGGCCGGCGGCTGTTGACGGAAGAACTCAATCACCAGGCCCGCCTGCGTGATCTCGACCTGCCGCGCGGGGTCATCCACGGCGATCTGTTCCGCGACAACGTGCTGTTCCAGGGAGATCGCATCTCGGGTGTCATCGACTTCTACTACGCTTGCAATGATGTGCTGTTGTTCGATCTGGCCATTGCCGTCAATGACTGGTGCGCTCTGGAGGACGGGGCTTTGGACCCGCAGCGGGTGGCAGCAGCGGTGAGCGCCTATGCCCGCGAGCGGGCGTTTTCGGCCGTGGAACGGGAAATCTGGTCGACGCTGTTGCGCGCCGCGGCGCTGCGTTTCTGGCTGTCGCGCCTGCATGACCTGCACTTTCCCCGTCCAGGGGAACTCACTCACATCAAGAATCCAGATGTGTTCCGGCGCATCCTGGCGCGGCAGATTGCCGAACCCGCCCACCTGCCCGTGGCAGCCTGAGGGCGACAGCGCCGTTGCCGGTGGGCCCGAAACGGCGACCCTCAATCGTGGGCGTCCCCTGAGCATGCGGATGATCCGGAACATCCCGGCCCGCCTGCGGTCTTGAATGCTCGGCAGATCGCAAAGAGCCTGCCGCCTGGATACCACGAGGACACTGTATGAACCGATGGATCAAGGTGATGGGTTGGGGTGTATTGGGCGTGCTCATTCTGGGTGGCGCGCTGGCGCTCATCCTGCCGCGGGTGCTCGATCCCAATGCCTACCGCGATGACCTGATCCGCATCGTTAGCGAGCGAACCGGACGCACGCTGACGCTGGATGGCAAGCTCGGCCTGAGCGTTTTTCCCTGGCTGGGGTTGGAACTCAACGGAGTGACGCTGAGCAATGCGCCGGGTTTCGAGGACGCGCCCATGCTGGCGGTACGTCATGCCCGAGCCGGCGTGCGCTTGTGGCCCTTGCTGTCGGGTCGACTGGAATTCGGTACCATCGCGCTGGATGGCCTGCAGCTCAATCTGGCGCGCGCGGCGGACGGTCGCAGCAACTGGCAGGATATCCAGGAGCGTCTGGCCAGTTCAGACCCTCAACAACCCGCAACCCCACCAGCCGAGTCTTCCGTCACCGACACGCGTTTTACCCTGAATCAACTCGATATCACGGGCGTGCGTATTCGTGAGGGGCGGCTGCTCTGGGATGATCGCCAAGGCAGTCAGCGCTATGCCTTGACCAACTGGGACCTGACCACCGGCCGGGTGCGATGGGGCGGCGCGGTACCCGTGAGCTCATCCTTCACCCTGTCCGTGGGTTCCCCCAGCCTGGATGCGGAAACCACGCTGGAGGCCAAACTTCAGGTGGCACCAGACACCGGGCGTTATGGCGTGGAAGATCTGGTGCTCGAGACCCGACTGCGTAGCGCGGAGCTGCTCGGCGACGGGATGCTACCGCTCAAGCTATCGGGGGAAGGAATCTGGCAGGCCGATGCGCCGAGCACGCTGGGGCCGGTGAAACTTGAAATCGGTCCGTATCAAACCGCCAATCAACGCATCGAGGCGCTCGTGTTGGCGGTGAGCGAGGTGGCGGTGGATGTGGCGCAATCCAAGGCCCAGCTGAAGGGAATGGAGCTCGCCGGCCAGAAATTGCTGTGGGCTGGCCGGGGCGTGGAAAGCGTCTTGATCAAGACCGCGGGCGCGGTGGATTGGGGCACAGGTCAGCTTCGGCTGCCCAGCCTCAATCTGGAAGCAGCGGGCTTGCGCTTACTGGCGGGCACTGCTCCGATTGCGCTGACGGGTCGTTCGCCTGTGGTCGTGGATTGGAAGCGTCATCATCTGGAGGCGCCCGCCCTGGCGCTGAATGTAATCGGTAAACTGGGAACGGCTCAGGGTCAAGGCCTGCTCAATCCGACCGCGAGCGGAAAACTGTCCTATGACTGGGGCAAAGGCCAACTGGCGCTGGACGCGCTGAAACTCTCGACCGAGCAGGTGGATCTGGGCGCCGGTCGCCTGTTGCCCAAAACGGAACTTGCTGCCGATGTTGCAGGTTCCACATCGAGCCAGCGCTGGTCATTGAAAGCCCTGCGCCTGAGCACTGCGGATCTGTTCAGCGCGCAGGGAGAGGCGGATTTGACGACCAGCGGGCAGGGTCTCAGCTATCGGGGTCGGATCGAAACGCCCACTTTCGCCCCCCGCCCGCTGCTGGCGGCGCTCAAGCTTGAACTTCCCGCCACGGCTGCCCCCGACACCCTGCGCAGTCTGGCCTTGAACAGCGCATTTACCGGCACGGCCGAACGCATTGCGCTGGATTCGTTACGGCTTGATCTCGACGGCGGACGGATGCAGGGACGCGCGGCGCTGGCTTGGGGTGGGCGCCCGCGACTGGAGACCGATCTCACAGTGGACCGCCTCAACGTGGACCGCTATTTGCCGCCCGCACCCGCGCCTGATGCGAACGCAGCGACGAGTCCCAAGCCGGCTGCTGCCAGCAAACCCCAGCCATTGCCCTTTGCTGCGCTGCGGCAATTCGATCTCGACGCCCGTTTGGCGGTCGGTGAATTGACCGTGAGCCGGGTCGTGATGAAAGACGCGCAAGTCCGGGCGCTGCTGAAAGACGGCCGACTGACAGTCGATCCGCTGCGCGCCGGTCTCTTTGGCGGAAACCTCAACGCCACCGTGCAGGTGGACGCATCCTCCGCTACGCCCACCCTCAACCTGCGGCCGGAACTCAAGGGCATCCAGCTCGCACCCCTGCTTACGCGCTTTGCCGGCAAGGCCTATCTGACCGGCACCGGCAATCTCAAGCTGCAAGCCACGACCCGCGGCGTGGATGGCGACCAGTGGCTCAAGAACCTGGATGGCCTGATGGCGCTGGATCTGCGCAATGGCCGGATCGAAAACATCGATGTGCTGGGCCAGTTGCGCCGCAGCTATGCTCAATTGCGCGCGCTGGATCCTGGAACGGCGCCCGAGGGAGGGACCGAATTCACGGAGATCAAGGCGGGCGTGGCCATGAAAGGGTCGATCTGGCGCAACGACGACCTGATGCTGACTTCTCCCCTGTTGCGCATGAGCGGCAAGGGCCAGATCGATGTGTCGCGCCAGCAACTGGATTTCCAGGTGTTGGCAACGCTGCTGGGAACAGGCATTGCCAGCGGTGATCGCCTGCTCGATAACCTCATCGACACACCCGTGCCCATCCGTATCGATGGTCCCTGGGCCAGTCCTTCCGTGCGGCCGGATCTCAAGGCGATGGCGGAAGCCAAGGCGCGTGAACGGCTGGAGAAGGAAAAAGACAAGCTGGAAGAAAAGCTGAAAGAGCGCGAAGACGAATTGCGGCAAAAGGCCTCTGAAAAATTGCAGGAAAGACTGGAGAAATTCCTGCGGTGAATCCAGCGGACCTGCCGCTGCCGCCAGAGGCTTTTTCGGGCAAGGTGCTGGCGTGGTTTGATCGTCATGGGCGACGCGATCTGCCGTGGCAGGGCAGCGCGGATCCCTACCGGATCTGGGTCTCCGAGATCATGCTGCAGCAGACCCAGGTGGCGACCGTCATCCCCTATTACCAGCGCTTCATGGCCCGCTTCCCGGACGTGGTCGCGCTGGCCGGGGCCAGCCTGGATGAGGTGCTTGGGCTATGGACAGGGCTGGGCTACTACGCCCGTGGCCGCAATCTGCACCGCGCCGCGCAATGGGTGGTCAGCCATCGCAACGGCCGCTTTCCCGCTGATGTCGACAGTCTGAGCATGCTGCCCGGTATCGGGCGCTCCACGGCGGGGGCCATTGCGGCTTTGTCTGGCGGAGGCCGTCACGCCATCCTGGATGGCAATGTGAAGCGGGTATTGAGCCGATTCCTGGCGCTCGACGATCCGCCGGGGGCCGCCCGCGAACGCCGGCTGTGGGCGGTGGCCGAAGCGCTGACGCCCGCCGAGCGGGTCGGTAACTATACCCAGGCCATGATGGATCTGGGCGCGATCTGTTGCACGCCGCGACAACCCCGTTGCGGGGCGTGTCCGCTCAATGGGGATTGCCGGGCCGCTGCCCTCGGGCGAGCCGAGGCCTATCCTCCGCGCGCGATTGCGCGCCCGGCGCCGGAAGTCGCGCTCACCCTGCTGGTCATACAAGCATCCAGGGACCATGTCTGGTTGGAGCGTCGGCCTGCCCGGGGCATCTGGGGGGGAATGTGG
>JBARUT010000128.1:0-35575 GCA_049645885.1 Candidatus Macondimonas sp. | reverse complement strand
CCCCAACCATTGGCAAGGATAGGCGCCTGCGGGTCAAATCGGGCCGCATCGCCCTGGCATACATGGGCGGCCTGGAGATCGACCCATGCATAGGCGAGCGCCCCGACACTGGCGAACACAAGCGCCGTCAGGAGCAGTTTGTAGCGGGATTTCATCCGTGAATGCCCTTGCAAAAACGACTATGGATCATGACAAGGGCGCCTGTACAACAGTAGCAAGCGCCCTCGTTCATAAAGCAATCAATCGGCCATCCCGTGTGGGAAAGCTAGTGGAACAAACGTGTTCAAGCCACGCGTTTGACCTGGCTCGCCTCCAGCCACAAGCCGCTTTGGTAGCCGTCGCGGAAGTTGCGGATCAGGTCGAAATCCTGCACATCCCAGGGATGAAAATCGCGCCGGTAAAATTGCTTGTAGTGATCCCACGGCATGCGAAACATGCCCTGCTTGCCATATAGAAAGGACAGGCCGTCGCGCCAGGTGCGCCACTTGAACAATACGCCATCATGGTAAAGCAGTGGACTCATGCGCATCGGCACCAACAGGAATACCATGAAAAACGTGGCGCCCACCATTGCCGCGATACGCCGCCGATAGCTGCCATCAACCTGCTGATAGACATCGAATGCCACCGCCTTGTGTTCGATTTCCTCAGCGGCATGCCATTCCATCAAGGGCTGGAAATCCGCATGGGCCGGATGACGGAATAAATCGGCACGATCAATGGCCTGATGGGCCAGCAGCGCAGTGAAGTGCTCCAGCGCCACTGTCAGCGCCAGAGAAAACTTGGGTGCCACTTTGTTGGCCAGCTTGAGGAAGGGATCGATGATGTATTTGTTCTCCCGCTCCAGGCTGGTGTAGCCCTGACGAGTCAGAATATCCAGGTGATCCTGATGGGAGCTGGCATGGGTGCCTTCCTGGCCGGCAAAGGCATTGATCTGCTTGAGCAGCGTCGGATCCTTGATCTGATCGCGGAAGTGCACCACGCTGCGCACGAAGAAATTCTCGCCAGGCGGAAATGTGGTGAACAAGGCGTTAAAGAACTGCGTTCGGAATGGATCGTTGCCAAACCAGTGGCGAGGGGTGGCGTCTGTGATATTGAATCGCACTGGCCGGGGCTCGATGCTGTGCTCGACAGGCGGCGCGCCCGGGGCGCCTGAAGTGGTCGTGGTCATATCCTCTCCTCCTTTACAGGTCGTCCGATCTGGAACGACAACCTGATTTTTTATTGGCGGGTCGATGAAACATACTCTCCCGCATCAACCCGTAATTCTAAATGTACTCCCAAAGCATAGCCCGCCTCGCGGCATCCTCAAGCTGATTTTCTCGTAAGCATTTCACCTTGACCCCGAATCATGCTACCCACAGCGCCAGCTTCCACGGCTTGGAAGCTTGATGCCCCTTGCAAGATGCGGAATCCTGTGCCTAGCTTGAATGATAAAAGTCATACTGCGCTGAAAGCCCCTGATTCCAAGGATGGGTGATCGCAAACAGATCAAACCCCTTGCGACAGGCAAAGCCGGGGCGAGCCGCTGATCGAAGCCTATCGCAGACGCTTGTCCGGCTCAGAAACGTATAAAAAAATTTGCATTCAATATGCGGAGGAGGAGAAAGAATGGCCACGGAACATTTTGACACCCTGATCGTGGGGGCCGGCTTGTCCGGAATCGGTGCAGGCGTGCGCATGAGCGAAAACTGCCCCACCAAGTCCTATGCGATCCTGGATGGACGGGAACGGATCGGTGGCACTTGGGATCTTTTCCGCTACCCGGGGATCCGCTCGGACTCCGACATGTACACCCTGGGATTTCCCTTTCGCCCCTGGAACAATCGCAAAGCCATCGCGCCCGGCAGCATGATCCTCAACTACATCAAGGACACGGCGCGCGAGTTCGGGATTGAACAAAAAGTCCGCTTCAATCACTGGGTCAAGCGGGCAAGCTGGTCCAGCAAAGAGGCGCAATGGACCGTCGAAGCCGAAGTCGGCCCCGATCGGGACATCGTCCGCTACACCTGTAACTTTCTTTACATGTGTAGCGGCTATTACCGTTATGAAAGCGGCTACATGCCCGATTTTCCCGGGAGAGACCACTTTCAGGGTCAGTTGATCCATCCACAGCAATGGCCCGAGGATCTGGACTACAGCGGCAAACAGGTTGTCGTCATTGGCAGCGGCGCTACCGCCGTGACACTGGTGCCCGCGCTGGCAGAAAAGGCCGCGCACGTGACGATGTTGCAGCGCTCACCCACTTACGTCATCGGACTGCCGGACTGGGACCCGATCACCGAGGCATTGCGCCTGAGCCTGCCCGGCCGCATCGCCTCAGGGATCAATCGCTTCAAGAACGTGTGGCTGGCTATGTTCTTCTTCCAGATCTCACGACGCTGGCCCAATCTGGTTCGCAAGGCCTTGCGTTTTCATGCGCAACGGGAACTGGGCGACGCCTGTGATGTAGACGTGCATTTCAATCCCAAGTACAACCCATGGGAGGAGCGGGTATGCATCGCCGCCAATGGCGATTTGTTCAAGGCCATCCGGTCCGGTCGAGCGAGCATCGCCACCGATCACATCGACACCCTTACGGAAAACGGGATCCGGCTGAAATCCGGTCAGACCCTTGAGGCCGACATTGTCATCTCGGCCACGGGCCTTGATCTCATCCCTCTGGGCGGCGTGGAATTCGCTGTGGATGGCCAGCGCTGGGAGCCTGGCAAGAGCATGACCTACAAAGGCATGATGTTCCGCGACGTGCCGAATCTGGCTCAAGCCACCGGCTACACCAACGCCTCATGGACCCTGAAGTGCGACCTGACCAGCCAGTACGTCTGCCGCCTGATCAACTACATGGACAAGCACGGCTATCAATACTGCGCGCCGCACACCAACGATCCGACCATCACCGAAATGCCGTTTGTCGATTTCTCATCAGGCTATATCCAACGCGCCATCGACAAGTTCCCCAAGCAAGGGTCGAAAGCGCCCTGGAAGCTTTACCAGAACTATGCGCGCGATATTCTGAGTCTGAGATATGGCGCCGTGAAGGATGAAGCCATGGTATTCACGGCCGCTGCCGCCACCACTCAGCCCTCCATGCCCTCGCCGACACCTTAAGCAGGGCTTTCGGTCACTTCCTGGCCAGCCACTTCAGGTAGCGGCTGGCCAGAGGCGCCCAATCCGTCCCGACCCCACTTGCCCTGGAAGCAAACAGGCCGATCGCCGCCAACTCAGCTCAAATGGGTTCCACCAGCCCCGCCGCATCCATCTGGGTTTCGGGGGCTGCAGCCTGAAAAGCCGCCAGCGTCATGCAGGTGGCGTAGATCCGTCGCACCACGGGGAAGTCGGAAAGATCAATGCCTCGCTCAATCGCTTCATGCACTTCGGGGACCAGGCAAGCATCCGCCAGAGTGGGGTGATCCCCATGGCAATAGGCGCCGGTTTCGGCACTGCTGGCCAACAGATGTTCCACAGCGGCAAGCCCCTCGCGCACCCAATGGACGGACCAGTTGGCGAGCTGATCCTCACCCTGGTCATGCCGGCTGCGCAGGTAACGCAGCACGCGCAGGTTGTGCAGCGGCTGGATATCCGAGACAAACAACTGGGCCAGGGCGCGCACGCGCGCGCGACCCAACAGGTCCTTGGGCAACACGGCGCGGGCGGGCCAGCGCTCCTCGAGATACTCCATGATGGCCATGGACTGGGTGATGACATGGCCATCATCCACCAGCACCGGCGCCAATCCTTGCGGATTGAGGGCGCGGAATTGATAGCGCTGCAGTTTGTCCCCGGCAATATCGACGAACCGATAATCGCAGGACAAGCCCTTGATGTTCAGGATGATGCGTACCCGATGTGCGGCGACGCTGCGATGATAGGTATAAAGTTCCATGGGCTTTTGGCCTCCCAGTCTAGAAAACCCGCTGGCTGCGGACGATTAATGACGTCTGTGGCCGGGATCGTCCAGCCAACTGCCGCCTGAAAATGGGAATCCGCCTCCCGCGCCGTCGCTGCGCATCGCGCGAGGACGGACTCTTGCGCGCATCCCTAGTCCGCAGCCGATCCCGCCACCGTCATGGCTTCAATCAGCAGGGACCCACAATGGATGCTGCCACGGGTGTCCAGATCGTCGCCAAGCGCAACGATCTGGCGGTACATCTCGGCCAGATGCCCGGCGATGGTCACCTCCTCCACCGCATGGACGACCTGGCCCCGCTCCACCCAGAAACCCGAGGCACCCCGGGAATAATCCCCCGTGACCAGATTCACGCCCTGCCCCATCACCTCGGTCACCCACAGCCCGGTGTCCAGCATGCGCAGCAGTGCCGCCTCGCCCCCGCTGACCGTGGGCGCAGCGATCAGATTGTGCACGCCGCCGGCGTTGCCGGTGGTACACAGGCCCAGCCGTCGGGCGGCGTAACTGTCCAACACATACCCCAGGAGCACGCCATCACGCACCAGATCACGCGGGGCTGTGGCCACGCCCTCGCCATCGAATACCGCGCTCGCGATGCCTTGCGGAAGATGGGGATGCTCGTGCAGATGCAGCTTGGGGCTCATGATCTGCTGGCCCAGCTTGCCCTGCAGAAAACTCATTTCCCGGTATAGCGCCCCGCCACTGACGGCGCCGACCAAATGGCGTATCAGACCACGGGCCACCTCGGGGGAAAACAGCACGGGCACGCGGCGGGTGGACAGGGTGCGTGCACCCAGACGTGCCAAGGCCCGATGTGCGGCACGTCGGCCCAAGGCCTCGGGCATGGGCAGCCGATCCGGATGACGCGCGCTTTCATACCAGCCGTCGCGCTGCATCTGACCGCCCGTTTCCGCCACGACGCTCAAGCCCATGCCGTGGGAAGACCCACAGCGCACGCCCAGGAATCCCGCACTGTTGGCCAATACCGACAAACCCAGTCCCGTTTGCAGGCCCGCGCCTTCGGAATTCGTGAGACGGGCATCCTCAGCAAGCGCCGCCGCCTCCATCGCCAAGGCC
Source organism: Candidatus Macondimonas sp. (assembly GCA_049645885.1). Classification (GTDB taxonomy): domain Bacteria; phylum Pseudomonadota; class Gammaproteobacteria; order UBA5335; family UBA5335; genus Macondimonas. Next base: position 30,591 of record JBARUT010000128.1, on the reverse strand, counting down.
CGATCAATGGCCTGCTCGGGGGAAAGCGCCCAGGGGTGATAAAGATCAAGATCCGGAAACACCCGCGCCAGTGTTTCCGGATCCGGCAATCCAGCGGCAGGATCGGCTTCGGTATGACGCGCCAGATCACAGGCCGCATTCACCGCCTGATCAATGGCGTCGGGGCGCAAATCGGTGGTGCTCGCACCGCCTTTGCGTTGGCCGAAATAAACCGTAATGCCCAAGCCCCGATCCCGCTCGTATTCCAGGGTTTCGACCTCCCCGCAGCGCACGCCGACCGCATAGCCGACTCGCAAGCCGACTTCCGCCTGGGCGGCATCGGCGCCCCGTGCACGTGCCCGGCCCAGCGCCTGGGCCACGGCCGCCTCCAACATGGGCAACCGCTCCCGGGGATCGGACAGGGAAACTGCTGTTGCTGCATTGTGCGTCACGGTCATCGCGCTCAGTCATCGCCGGGAGGTGGTCACCGGATTCTAACAGCCCTCACATGGGATGTGCCGCGCTGCGCAGATCACGACGCCATGAGCCCAACCTGCTTTATCTGCGACAACATCTGCGACAACACGGGCCGACGTTTTCCTATTGCCTTTGCGTGGCGAATCTCCTAGCCTTCGCCGTTGATCCTGAGGTGAAGCGCAACGCCGAATCCCACCGGCTGCGGCCCACCAACCATTTGGTTGGGTGCGGCGATCGAACACAGGGAAGTGAAATCCACCCAATCCTAAGGGACAAGGAAACGATGGCCTACGACTCAACGTATCTGCGGGGCAAGGCGGCAATCGTCGGCGCTGCGGACGAAGTCTCGCCCACTGGCGAGCTTCACCTCACCGAGCGCGAGCTCGAAGTCAAAGTGATCCACGCCGCACTGGAAGATGCCGGTCTCAAGCTGTCCGATGTCGACGGCCTGTTCTGCACCGGGATGATGATGCCCAGCCTGGAACTGGCCGAGCATTTGGGCATTCGTCCACGCTATACCGACAGCACCATGACCGGGGGCTCGAGCTTCGAGGTCCACGTCGAGCACGCAGCCGCTGCCATCGCGCTCGGCCTGTGCGAAGTCGCGGTCTCGGTCTACGCCCAGACACCCCGTTCCAAGGGCGGCCTGACCGGCGGCATGGCCGCCATGATGAGCGCCTTCGACCGCAAGAACCCGCCGCCCTTTCTGGAGTGGGAAATGCCGGCTGGCCTCATGCTGCCCGCAGGGGCCTATGCCCTGGCCGCCAGCCGTCACCAACATCTCTACGGCACCACCTCCGAGCAGTTGGCACAGATCGCCGTCTCCACCCGTCAATGGGCGCAGATGAATCCCCGCGCCCGCTACCAGGAAGCGATGTCCATCGCCGATGTGCTGAATTCGCCCCTAGTGTGCGACCCGCTGCACCGCTATGACTGCTGTCTGGTCACCGACGGCGCGGGCGCCGTGGTTATCACCAGCGCCGAGCGCGCACGGCATCTGAAGAAGAAGCCCGTCTATGTGATGGGCGTCGGCACCCACCACGATCACGCCATGATGATCTCGGAGATGCCCGAACTGACCGTTACCCCCGGCGCGATTTCGGCACCCAAGGCCTTCAGCATGGCCGGCGTTGCCCCCAAGGACATCGACTTGGTGATGACCTATGATTCCTTCACCATTACGGTGTTGATGTCGTTGGAAGACATGGGCTTCTGCCCCAAAGGCGAGGGCGGTCGCTTCGTGGAAGATGGCAAGCTGGGCCCTGGCGGCTCCCTGCCCACCAACACCAACGGCGGCGGCCTGTCCTACACCCTTCCGGGCATGTACGGCATGTTCTTGCTGGTGGAAGCCACCCGTCAGTTGCGCGGCGAATGCGGTCCCCGTCAGGTGCCCGACGCCAAGCTGGCGGTTGCGCACGGCGTGGGTGGCGTCCTGTCCGCCTGCTCCACGGTAGTCTTGGGTACGGAGGAAACGCTATGAGCCGCATGATGATGGGCACCTCGCCCCACGCCGAGCCGTTCTGGAAGGCGACCGAAGACAAGAAACTGGTCTTGCAGTACAGCCCGGAAACCGCACGTTACTATCACTACCCCCGGGAGCCCATCGTGGTCTCCCCCAAGACCGGCGCGGTGGAATGGCGCGAAGCCAAGGGACTGGGCGAAATCTACGCCTTCAGCGTCATGCGCAAGCCCGGCAATCCGTCCATGGGCGCACGGGTCCCCTATGTGGTGGCCATCGTGCAACTGGAAGAAGGCGTACGCATGATGACCAATGTGGTCAACTGCCCGCTGGAAAACGTCAAGGTCGGCATGAAGGTCAAGCTTGCCTGGGAAGAGTTGCCCAAAGGGCGTCACTTCCCGGTCTTCGAGCCGGCCTGAAGTCCGCAACTTGCTGGGCGGGGCGTCTTTCCCCGCCCGCTTTCCCATACCTATCCCGAGCACAGTCGACTTGACCATGCCTCCCCCCTTGGACGAATCCAGTGCACCCCATCAACCCTGGGGCCTGTTCCGCGACTGGTATGAAGCCGCCCGCCCCCTGCACCCTCCCGAGCCTGATGCCATGGCGCTGGCCACGGTCGGTGCCGATGGCAGACCCAGCGCCCGCATCGTGTTGCTCAAGCAATTCGATGACGAAGGATTGGTTTTCCACACCCACTATGACAGTCGCAAGGGGGAAGACCTGGACCACCATCCGGTGGCGGCCCTGTTGTTCTACTGGCCGGCACAACTGCGGCAGGTGCGCATCGAAGGCAGCGTCAGCCGTTTGGAGTCAGAGGCGTCGGACGCTTACTTCAAGACCCGACCCCGAGATAGCCAGATCGGCGCTTGGGCCTCGCCCCAAAGCCGCCCCCTGCAGGGACGGGAAGAACTGGACGGCCGGCTTGATCGGTATAGCGCACGCTTCGCTGGCCAGACTATCCCGCGGCCACCGCACTGGGGAGGCTATCGCTTGCTCCCCCTGCGTTTCGAGTTCTGGCAAGCCCGGCCCAACCGGCTGCATGATCGTCTGCTCTACCAGCGGCGGGCCGATCAGAGCTGGTCGCTGGAGCGCCTGGCGCCCTGACTGCGCCATCCTGAGTCAATACCCCCTTGATTTTAATTCGGGGGTAGGGAAGCATGAGCCCTTTTTAACTTCCTTCCCTCATAAGGGGAAGGTTTCGCGACCCTGGAGCCGACTGTGAGACCCTCTTCACTGGAACTCGACGATCTGCTGGCCTGCGCCCGCGGCGAGATGTTTGGTCCGGGCAATGCCCAGTTGCCCTTGCCTCCAATGCTGATGTTCGACCGCATCACCCAGATCAACGAGGACGGCGGCGCTCACGGCAAGGGGCAGGTGGTTGCCGAACTCAACATTCGCCCGGATTTGTGGTTCTTCCAATGTCATTTCCAGGGAGATCCTGTCATGCCGGGCTGTCTGGGGCTGGATGCCATGTGGCAGTTGATAGGATTTTATCTCGGTTGGCTGGGCGCGCCTGGGCGGGGACGCGCCTTGGGGGTGGGCGAGGTAAAATTCACTGGTCAGGTGCTGCCCGACGCCCGTCAAGTGATTTATCGGGTTGATTTGAAACGGGTCATTCTGCGCAAATTGGTAATGGGTATTGGTGATGCGACAATGACTGTCGATGGCCGTGAGATTTATGTCGCCAAGGATTTGCGCGCCGGACTGTTCATGTCCACAGCCAGCTTCTGAACGAGACGGATGGCATCGAAGAGACCCTGCGGAGGTAGGATACGGATGAAACGCGTCGTGGTCACCGGGCTGGGCATTGTCTGCAGCATCGGCAACAATAAGGCGGAAGTGCTCAGGAGCCTGATTGAGGGGCGTTCCGGCATTTCCTTTCAGCAGGAATACGCCGACCAGGGCCTGCGTTCGCAGGTAGCTGGCTCGGTCAAGCTCAACGTGCAGGAATTGATCGATCGCAAACTGATGCGTTTCATGGCAAATGGCCATGCGTATGGCTGGCTTGCGATGCAGGAAGCGATTCAGGATGCAGGGCTGCCACCCGATCTGGTGTCCAATGTGCGTACCGGCCTGATTGTTGGCGCGGGTGGCGCGTCCCACTCGAGCATCCAGGAAGGCATCGACACGCTGCGTGAAAAGGGGGTGCGCCGTGTCGGCCCCTACATGGTCACCAAGGCCATGTGCAGCGGGGTTTCCGCCTGTCTCGCGACCGGAGCCCAAATCAAGGGCATCAACTATGCCATCAGCTCGGCCTGCGCCACCAGTGCGCATTGCATCGGTAACGGCGCAGAGCAGATCCAGATGGGCAAGCAGGATATCGTTTTTGCCGGTGGCGCCGAGGAAGAGCATTGGACGATGTCCTTCATGTTCGACGCCATGGGCGCGCTGTCCAGCAAATACAACGAGACACCAGAAAAAGCCTCGCGCACCTATGATGCAGACCGCGATGGCTTTGTGATCGCAGGCGGTGGCGGCATCGTGGTATTGGAGGAGCGGGAACATGCCCTGCGCCGTGGCGCCCCGATCTATGCCGAATTGGTGGGCTACGGCGCCACCTCCGATGGTTATGACATGGTGGCGCCCTCGGGAGAGGGTGCGGTGCGCTGCATGCGCCAAGCCCTGGCCACGGTGGACGCCCCCATCGACTACATCAACACCCACGGCACCAGCACACCGGTCGGTGACGTACGCGAGTTGGAAGCCCTGCGTGAGGTCTTTGGCGAACGCATGCCCCCCCTGGCATCGACCAAATCCCTGACGGGGCATTCCCTGGGCGCTGCCGGCGTGCATGAAGCCATCTACAGCCTGCTGATGATGAAGGAAAACTTCATCGCCGCCTCGGCCAACATCGAGCGCCTGGATCCACAGGCCGAAGGGCTGCCCATCGTCCGGGAACGTCGCGACGGCGCCCGGCTGAACACGGTACTGTCCAACAGCTTCGGCTTCGGCGGCACCAACGCCTCTTTGGTGTTTGCCCGTCACGGCGAGTGAGCCCCTGCCGGGAGATTGCTAAAAGGATCCTCCCGGCATTTTTGACGCAAGTCATTGCCCCCTTGGCCCCAAGCGCTATCCTCCCCTGCAGGTTCCAGGGGAGAATTTCGCCATGCCTACCGCCATTACCGATGTGTTCGATGCGGAATTGATTCGCCGTTACGACACTCGCGCCCCTCGCTACACGTCCTATCCCACGGCGGATCATTTTCACCCTGGCTTTGGTCCCGGCGATTATCAGCGCGTCCTGTGTACCCGGGCAGACGCCTCCTTGTCGCTGTATGTGCACATTCCTTTTTGTCCCAGCCCCTGCTTTTATTGCGGCTGTCACCGGGAGATCACCCGTCAGCCTGGCCCCATCCAGGATTATCTGGAGGCGCTGGAACGGGAGATCGCCCTCAAGGCGGCGCTGCTGGAGCAATCGGGACCGGTGGTGCAGGTGCATTTCGGCGGCGGCAGCCCAAGCTTCCTCGCCTCGGACCAACTCGCGCGTGTCATAGACACACTGCGCGCCCACTTTGATTTCGCGCCCAAGGTGGAAATGGGAATCGAAGCGGATCCGCGCAACCTGGATGCGGCTGGAGTCATGATGTTGAGGCAGATGGGATTCAACCGCCTCAGCGTGGGCGTGCAGGATTTCGACCCTGTCGTGCAGGCGGCAATCAACCGCCGCCAGAGTTATGCCGAAACCGAGGTCGTGGTCCGGACGGCTCGCGCCGCAGGTTTTGATTCGGTCAGTCTGGATTTGATTTATGGCCTGCCACATCAGCATCCAGAGCGCTTCGAGACCACGCTGGATCAGGTGCTGACCTTGCAACCAGATCGGGTGGCGCTATATAGCTATGCCCATCTGCCCGAGCGCTTCAAAGCCCAGCGCCAGATCCCGGCCAGCGCCCTGCCCGACCCAAGCCTTAAGATCCGCTTGCTGGAGCAAGCCGTGGAACGGCTTACCGAGGCAGATTATGTCCACATCGGCATGGATCATTTTGCGCGGCCGAACGATCCCCTGGCCAACGCCTTGACGCAGGGCACGCTGCACCGCAATTTCCAGGGCTACTCGACCCATGGGGGCTGCGACCTCATTGGCCTGGGTGTCAGCGCCATTAGTCAGATCGGGCACTGCTATGCCCAGAATACCAAGGATCTACAGGATTATCAGACCAGTCTGAATCACGGTGCCTTACCTGTTCGCCGAGGCATCACCCTGACGCGGGAAGACGGCTTGCGCCAGGAAGTGATCCAGGCGCTGATGTGTCAGGGTCGGGTTTGTTATCGCAACATCCGCGCCCGCCACGGGGTCGAATTTGCAGCCTACTTCGCGGAAGAACTGCTGCGCTTGGAGACAGCAGCGACCGATGGTCTGGTGCGCTTCACCCCTCAAGCACTGGAAGTCACGCCGCGCGGACGCTATTTGCTACGAGCGATCGCCCTGCCGTTCGATGCCTACCTGAAGCGAAACGCCGAAAGCCTGCGGCATTCCCGGCTCATCTGATTCGCATTATCCGGCAGAGATAATGCCTCTCAGCGGGGCGGGGCACGCTCACCCCAATGGCTGGAGGCAATGATTGGCACGCGCGTTGAGTCCTTCCAGATCCAGCAACCGGACCTCGCGCCGTTCCGTCTGGATCAAGCCATCGCGTTCGAAGCGGGTGACCACCCGGCTCACCGTTTCCGTAGCCAGACGCAGATAGTTGGCAATATCGCGGCGGGGCATGGCCAGGTTGAATACCCGATCCGAATAACCCCGCTCCCGCTGGCGGTTGGACAAATCGAGCAGGAATCCCGCCACCCGCTCTTCGGCGCTGTAGTCCCCGGCCAACCAGGCGTAGGCGGAAAGATCCTTGCTCAGCAAACGGAAAATCTGCTCCTGCAACCGGGGAATCTGCGTCGCCAGACGGCTCAGCTCGCTGTAAGGCAAGGCGCACACCCCACCCAGATCCAGCGCGACGATGTTGGACTGGTAAACCCCGGGATAGATCGCGTCCAGTCCCATCAGTTCGCCGGGGAGATGGAAGGCCAACACCCGCTCGCGCCCCTCGCTATCCATCCGATAACTCTTGAAACAACCCGAGCGCACGGCGTAGAGGGTGGTGAACCGTTCCCCCACCCGACACAGATGAGCGCCCGCATCCAAGGGGGGCTGACGTTCCACCAGTTGATCAAGTCGTTCCATATCCGTGACGTCCAACCCCACCGGAACGCACAATTCACTCAAGGAACAGTTGACGCAGGTCCGGCGGATGGAGCGGGCAGCCAAGACGGGATGGCGGTCAGGGGTCGATGACATGGGTGAGCACTCGGACAAAACGGAGGGATGGCTCATTGTCACCCAAGGGGATCGACTCTCCCCTTGATGCAAATCAATTTCCCAAGACCTCCCACGCTTTAGGCTATTCCACGGGAGGAGTCGATGGCGGGGGTTCTGTACTTCGCGCCGGCGATCCTCCCGCTCTCCGGAAAGATGGCGCATTGAACAGGGAGGAGATTTTCCCTCCCTGTTTTTTTTCGGGCCGACCATGTGGGTATACTGCCCACAGACCATTCGCGCCATCCGGGAGAACGTCATGCCCCGTCCGCCCCTGCCCCAAGCGCATACCAAACTGGTCTGCACTATCGGTCCTGCCTCCCGTAATCCCGCCACCTTGCAGCGCATGTTGCGGGCCGGCATGAGTGTGGCCCGGCTCAATCTGGCCCATGGCAATGCCGATGGTCATCGCGAAACCATTGCACGGCTACGGGAAGCCAGTCGCCAGACAGGTTACCGGCTGGCGATCCTTGCCGACCTGCCGGGCCCCAAGATGCGGGTCGGGCGTCTTGAGCCGTCTCCGGTCACCTTGGCCCGCGATCAGCGGGTGAATCTGGTCGAGGGAGCAACCGGCGGCGCGGAGGGCATTCCCTACGATTTCCCGGGATTGGTGGACGCCGTAAACCCTGGCGAAATCATCTATCTGAATGATGGCTTCATCCAACTCAAGGTCCTGTCGATCAAGGAACGCCAGATTGCGTGTCGAGTGCAAGTGGGTGGCACGCTGCTGTCCCATAACGGCATGAACGTGCCCGGAATCGACCTCGGCAAAAGTGCCTTCACGCCGCGTGATGAGGAATTGCTGCAAATGGCCCTGGAAGCCGGGGTCGATGCGATCAGCGTTTCCTTCGTACAGCGCGGCGAAGATCTTCGCCAGGTGCGTCAACAAGCCCGCGCCTTGGGCTACGATCCCTTTCTGATTGCGAAGATCGAGCGGGCCATGGCCGTGCGGGAGATCGATGACATCCTTGCCGCGACCGACGGCATCATGGTGGCGCGCGGTGACCTCGGCGTGGAAACCCCGATCGAATCCATCGCTGTGACCCAGAAGGCCTTGATTCGCCGCGCCAAACAATTCGGCCGTCCCGTCATCACCGCCACGCAGATGCTGGAATCCATGGTGGAAAACCGCCGCCCGACCCGGGCGGAGGCCACCGATGTGGCCAATGCCATTCTCGATGGCACCGACTGCGTCATGCTCTCGGAAGAATCAGCCATCGGTCAGTTCCCCGTCGAGGCGGTGCGCATGTTGACCCGCATTGCGCTGGCGACTGAAAAAGCAAGGCCGCCGATCGAGCCGATCTGGCTGGAATCCGGGAAACGCCAGACCGCCCGGGTCGAGGAATTGATGGCGCCCGATCTGGCCGACCTGGTCCATAAGATCCGCCCACCGGTGGTGATTGCCCCCACCGACAGCGGCGCGACGGCCCGTCGACTCGCCTGCTTCAAGTTCCCCTGTCGGGTCATTGCGTTCAGCAGCGCGCAGAAAACCTGCCAGGATCTTTGTTTTTCCTATGGTGTGGTCCCGGTCCAGGTCGATAGCACCGATGTCGTCTGGCGCGAGGTGGCCAGAAGCTGGTGTAGCGGGCAGGGCATACGACGGGGCTCTGTGGTCATGACCCACGGCCCCTCCAAAGCCCATCCCCAGGCCAGTAATTTCGTGGAAATCTTCAACTTACAAGGGACTGGGGAGTCATAAGGGAGCGGCGCAGGTCGCGTTGCCGATCCATTACAAAATCGCGAATCAGGCCACGCTGCTCGGGATCAAGCTGATCGAAGCAAGCGCCCATGCGCCAGGCTGAGGCATCGGGGGTCATGAACCGGACGTCCACGGTCGTTGCCACCGTGCCTGCGGGCAATTGCAAAATTACCGGGCAGGGGGGCTCGCCGGGCCCCCATGGCGCCGCAAGCGGCAACAGCGCCCCCAGCCCGCCCAGGGATAAATCCAGCGGTTCCGCAATGATCGGTATCGAGGGCTGGGGATGCAGGGTCAGACAGACGCCAGCCACCTGGTCGAGGGAAACCCGGTTTTCCCCCCTCAACTGGGCATAGCGTACGCAATCGGGCAAACCCAGATGGAGCGATTGCCCGTCCGGGCCCACGCCCTGACACGCCATCTGCAACTGCTGTCCGCCCTGGGTCAGAGTCAGCAGATTGCTCCATGTGATCCCAGGCCCTCTGGAAAAAGCCGGTAGGGAGCGCAGGACCCACTCATCACCTGCTGATTCCAGTTGCGCCATGAGCGAGCTCGCAAGAAGCGGATGATCAACGACTACCCCGACTGGATCCGATGCGAACTGCGTCAGGAGTTGGTGGATGCGCTGCGCATCAAGCAACACTTCGTAACGCATCCACGGCGATGTTTTCCCCGCACGGCTCATTAGTACCGATCCTTGGCAGCTACGCCATAAAGGCGATCAGCGGGGAAAGAATTCATCCCAAGATCCCGATTTGCTCAAGAAGCCATCAGCCATTCGATCCGAGTTCGGGCGGTAGGCCTTTGCCGCAATCAAATCCCCCAAATGGCGAATGCGCTGCTCCGCTGACCAATTTGCTCCCAACTGTGTCATCAGCGAGACAACCACACCACGCTCCTCAGCACGGGAAATGCGCTGCCGGGACTCTGCGTGCGAGCCATCGATCCATGAATAACGTTCACCTTGCATGGCCTCTACCCCATTCGTTAACCCAACCGATAGGGTTATCGGACGGATTTCCGTCAACTTGAGGACTTTTGCGCCAGTCAATTGTCAGAGTGTCGGATTCCTGTCAGTAGAGCCCGGATCAGCTTTTCCCTACCCAATCCGACATCCGACTACGGATGCGTTTCACGGCTTGGCTGTGGATCTGGCAGACGCGCGATTCGCTGACGCCCATCACAGTACCGATCTGACGAAGATTCAGGTCCTGCTCGTAATACAGCGACATCACCAGACGCTCTTTTTCAGGTAAGCTGGCCATGACCTCTACCAGCACCGCCCTGAACCCAGAAGCTTCGATCTGCTGAGCGGGATCATGGTCGCCATCGCCGGGAATATCCCCCACATCGACCACGCCATTGTCAGGCTCATCCAGACTGAGCACTCGGCATCCCGCAGCGTCCTTCACGATCTGGTAGTACTGATCCAGATCGATCTGCATCGCGTCGGCAACTTCCGCCGGCTTGGCAAGCCGTCCCAAACGATGCTCCAGTGTATGCACAACCACAGCCATTTCACGGGCCTTGCGATGCACCGAGCGGGGCACCCAGTCCACCTTGCGTGTTTCATCCAGCATGGCGCCGCGTATGCGGATTCCGGCATAGGTTTCAAAGCTCGCACCTTGACCGGCGTCGTAATTGCGGGCCGCCTCCAGCAAACCCATCATGCCGGCTTGAATCAGGTCATCAAGTTGCACGCTAGCCGGGAGACGACTGGCCAGGTGCTGGGCAATACGCCGCACCAGGGGCGCATGTTGAATCACAAGGTCATGCTGTTGGCGTGCATCAATCTGGGCAGTCTGTACCATGGCCAATCTCCGTTACGGTTGTCTCTCCCTTGTGTTCCTTCGTGGAGAGATCTGGATACGTTTCCTGGTGTCGAAATTCCGGCACTTCATGCACCAGATGATTCGGCGCCCCCTTAAAGCAGGAAACGTTCCAATCCGTCGGATTAGGCCAGATTTTATTTTAACTATATGTTTCTGAACAACTTTTTTTAATGTTAATTAACCAAGAATGCGCGCGCCCGGCAATGAACGCCAAAATTTTGGCGAAAAGAACCCGCGCCGCCATCAAACAGCGGGGAAAACTGGGCACTCAGAAGAGAAGGCTATCGGCAGAAATTCGCGGACAAAAGCCCGCGTCATGAGGATCACGGATCGATCGGTAGATCCGCACGCACCAAGCCATATTTGCGCAATTTTTCGACCAGAGTGGTACGTCCGAGCTGTAGCAGCTTGGCTGCCTGGGACACCACGCCATCACTGGCCGCAAGGGCTTGCCGAATCAGATTGATTTCCACTTCGGCCAGATATTGCTTGAGATCCATTCCCTCTCGGGGCAGGCGCGGCATTGGCGCCCCATCGCTCCCCGCCAGGTGGGCCAAGGCAGGATGAACCGCAGGCACATCAGAGACCATGCCGTTCCGATCCTCTCCCAATGGCCGGTAGTTCTCGGGCAGATCCGCCAGATCCACCGTGCCAAAAGGATGAAGAATGGCCAGTCGCTCGATCAGATTGGCCAGTTCCCGAACATTGCCCGGCCAGCGCCATTGGCACAGGGCAATGACTGCGGCAGGCGTCAGGCGCACCGACGTGCCGCGCTCATGCTCCAGGCGCGCAATGATTTCTTCCAGCAACAGGGGCAAATCTTCAACCCGATCGCGCAGCGGCGGTGTTTCAATGGGAAACACATTGAGCCGGTAGTAAAGATCTTCCCGGAACTGGCCCTTGGCAATCTGGTCTTCCAGCACGCGATGCGTGGCGGCAACGATCCGTACATCGGCGGAAATACTGCGGTTGCTCCCCACCCGCTCAAACACCCGTTCCTGCAGCACCCGCAACAACTTCACCTGCATCGGCAGGCTCATGTCGCCAATCTCATCAAGAAACAAGGTGCCGCCCTGAGCAGCTTCAAATCGCCCTTCACGGTTGCTCACCGCGCCGGTAAATGCACCTTTTTCGTGACCAAAGAGTTCCGATTCCAGCAATTCACCGGGTATCGCGCCGCAATTGACGGCGATGAATGGTCCATTGCGGCGTGAGGAGTAATAGTGGATATTGCGCGCAACAACCTCTTTTCCAGTGCCGGATTCCCCAAGAATCAGCACGTTGGCATCCGATCCGGCGACCTGGCTGATCAGCTTGCGCACATTGCGGATAGCCCTGGAGTTACCTACCAGACTACGGAAGAGTTCCACATTGCGGGGGCGTTCCTTCAGGCGTGCGCTCTGCCGATAGAGTTCCACCTGACGCAATGTTTCAACCAATTGCTCATGTCGTACCGGCTGTTGCAAGGGCCACAGCGGATGATCGATCAAGCTGGGAGGAGCTGAATCCATCCACAGGATGGGCAGACGAGGCGCCTGTTGGTGGAGGCGCGCCAGAGAACTGTCGCGCAAAGCGGGAGGATCCACCCTCCCGATACAGACCGCCGTCCAATCCTGATGCTCATATCGCGCCCAATCCCAGGTTGCCGGATCGGAGATTTGTTCGGTTTGAAGATCGATAAAACCCAGGATGGCTTTCAGCGATTCGGCATGGTGTGTATCACCATCCAGAATCAGAATCTTCGGCTGCCCCATGAAATTCCCCCGACCTCGGGCATCCGTGCCAAGGTCACATAACTTTCAGAACTACCTCCATTTTCAGCAAATCGACAGGTAATTGTCAATTTTTTGTCTATCCTTCTGGATTGGTGTCAGTAAGCTACAATACGCTGGCTTCTGCCCGGGTGGCGAAATCGGTAGACGCAAGGGACTTAAAATCCCTCGGGCCTGTCCCATGCCGGTTCGAGTCCGGCCCCGGGCACCAGATAAATCAACAGATTAAACAACAATCCAGAGAAATTCCTGCTCCTGACAATGCGCAAAGCTACGGTTTCGGTACAGTACGCAGCGGGGAACACGTTGGCCACCATCACCAAGACCCCTTCAGGCACCTGAAAGACCCTCGAAGTTATCGTAGTTGCCACGGTGGGTATCCTGATTTTGATCGAACCGACGCATAGCGAGCGCTTCATCGCGCAGCACCAACGGCACTATGCCGACCTGGCGGGCAACGCGGGCAGACTGAATGAGTTTCCGCTGATCCCCTATCGCTGAACTTCAGGATGTTCCCGTGGCCTGAGTCGGCGCGGTTTGTTATGCTCCCCGGCCCGGCCTGTGGCGCCGGCATGCTCTTTCCATAGTTCACGACAGGCGGACCTGGCCATGCATCCTTTGCTCACCATCGCCGTACGGGCGGCCCGCCGGGCGGGCGACGTCATCATCCGGGCCTCCAATCAGCGCGACAGCCTGACCATCGACACCAAGCAACGCAACGATTTTGTCACCGAAGTCGACCGCCAGGCGGAACAGGAAATCATCCAGATCATTCACAAGGCCTATCCGGACCATGCCATCCTCGGCGAGGAAGGCGGGCAGATCGGCGACAACGAAGTGACCTGGATTGTTGATCCGCTGGACGGCACCACCAACTTCATCCATGGACTGCCTCACTACGCGGTATCCATCGGCATCGAGGTGCGAGGCCGGCTGGAACATGGCGTCATCCATGACCCCGTGCGCGGGGAGATTTACACCGCGTCCCGAGGGGTGGGTGCATTCCTGAATGATCGGCGCATCCGGGTGACACCCGCCCGCAGCCTGGAGGGTACGCTGATCGGCACCGGCTTGCCGTTTCGAGACTTTACCCATGCCCCAGCCTATTACGGCATGCTGCAGGCCATCGCCAGCAAGGCCGCTGGCATCCGGCGGGCCGGGTCTGCTGCGCTGGATCTTGCCTATGTCGCCAGCGGAAGGCTGGACGGCTATTGGGAACTGGGATTGAAGCCCTGGGATATCGCCGCCGGCGTGGTCCTGGTTCAGGAAGCCGGCGGCATCGTGGGGAACCTGGCGGGAGAACCCGATGGCTTCATGGACTCAGGCAATCTGGTCTGCGGCAATCCGCGTCTGTTTGCGGCCTTGGTGCGGGACATCCAGCCCCACCTCACACCCAGCCTGATGGCGCGCAGCTAAAACCTGTGCCCCGGCTCGGCCGGGGGGGCTGCGGCCTTAGAGCTGATCCTTGGGCCCTTCGCGCACCATGGGCAACAGATGCTCCCGGCGCACGCCCATCTGCAGGGCCAAGCTGCTCGCTACATAGATGGTGGAATAGGTGCCGATAATGGAACCCACCACCATGGCGATGGAGAACGGCCGCAAGGTGTCGCCACCCAGCACCAGCAGGGCCATCAAGACCAGGAAGACCGTCAGATTGGTCATGATGGTGCGGGACAAGGTCTGGTTGACCGAGGTATTGATCACTTCTGTTGGTGTCAGGCGGCGCAGCTTGATGAAATTCTCCCGGATGCGGTCGAAAATCACGATGGAGTCGTTGATCGAGTAGCCGATAATCCCCAGCACAGCGGCCAGTACGCTCAGGTCGAAACTGACCTGGGTCCAGGAAATCACCCCGATGGTGATGATCACATCATGGACCAGCGCGATGATGGCGCCGGAGGCCAAGCGGAATTCAAACCGCAGGCCCACGTACAGCAGTATCCCCATGATGGCGATCAAAAGTGCCAATCCGCCTTGGTTCGCAAGCTCCTCGCCCACCTGGGGGCCCACGTATTCCACCCGCAGGAGCTGGACGCCCGGATCATGGCTGGCGAGAACCGCCAGGACCCGCTCGCCCAATTGCTTGGCTTCGACCCCTGTCTGCGGCGGCAGCCGCACCAGCACATCCCGATCCGCCCCGAAACGCTGGGCCTGGGCATCGTCAAAGCCCCCGGCCGCCAGTTGCTCGCGCACGGTTTCCAGATTGGCCGCCGCCGGATAGCGCACTTCCAGTACCATGCCGCCGGTGAAATCGATGCCGAAATTGATTCCCCGCACGGCCAGTCCCACGACAGACAACAGGATCAACAGCCCCGAGATGGCGAACCAGGCATAGCGCTGGCCCATGAAGTCGACTTTGGAATTGTGAGGAAACAGCTCCATGTGACGCGCTCCTAGATGGACAGCTGGGTGACGCGACGGTTGCCATAGATCAGGTTGACCAGGGCCCGCGTTCCGGTGATGGAAGTAAACATGGACGCCAGGATGCCCAGGGTCAACGTGACTGCAAAGCCGCGCACCGGGCCGGATCCCAGCCCGAACAACAGCGCTGCGGCGATGATGGTGGTGATGTTGGAGTCGGCGATGGTGGAAAAGGCCTTTTCATAGCCGGAATAGATCGCCGCCTGCGGCGTACTGCCGTTGCGCAGCTCCTCGCGTATCCGCTCGAAAATCAGCACGTTGGCGTCCACCGCCATGCCCACCGTCAACACGATCCCGGCGATGCCCGGCAGGGTCAGGGTGGCCTGCAGAATCGACATGAGCGCCACCAGAATGACCACGTTGAACAGCAGGGCGAGGTTGGCAATCAGTCCAAACACCTTGTAATAGACCCCGACCACCAGCACCACCAGGAAAAACCCCAGCAGCACGGCATCCCAGCCTTGTTCGATATTTTGCTGACCCAGACTGGGACCGACCGTGCGTTCCTCGATGATGTCTACCGGCGCGGCCAGGGCGCCGGAGCGCAGCAACAGCGCCAGATCGCGCGCCTCCTGCGGGGCCAGGCCAGTGATCTGGAAGCGCTTGCTGAAAATTCCCTGGATGGTGGCGATGCTGACCACCTCTTCCACGGTGCGACGTACCCGCACGGTTTGGCCATTCTCGGTGCGCAAGTCGCTGCGATTCTCGACAAAGACGACCGCCATCTGGCGACCGAGATTCTGGCGGGTGGTATCCCCCATCCGGGCTGCGCCGCGGCTGTCCAGGGTCACATTGACGCTCGGACCGCCCGACTGCCCATCAAAGCCGGACGAGGCATCCACCAGCTGATCACCGGTCACAATCAGTTCGCGCTTGAGCAGGACCGGGAAACCGTCACGGTGCTTGTAGAGTTTGTCCCCCACCGGCACCTGGCCGGTCCGGGCAGTCTGGGCCGCATCGGCGTCCATGTCGACCAAGCGGAATTCCAAGGTTGCGGTGGCGCCGAGGATTTCCTTGGCCCGCGCCGTATCCTGGACCCCGGGCAGCTGCACGACGATGCGATCCCTGCCTTGTTGCTGGACCACCGGCTCCGCCACCCCCAACTCATTGATACGATTTCGGAGGGTGTTCAGGTTTTGCTGCAGCGCGAAACTGCGCAACTGTTCCTGATCGGCCTCGCTCAGCCGCAGCACCAAGGCGTCGGGACGACCCTCCGGGGATTCCACCAACAGCTCTGGATAGGTCTTACGCAGCCCGTCACGAGCCGCCGGGCGATCAGTGGCATCACGCAACACGATCGTCAGGATGTCCCCGCGCCGTTCGATTCCGGCGTAACGCACCCCCATTTCGCGCAAACCGCGGCGCAGATCGGTCTCGTAGCGCTCCAGGCGCTGGGCAACTGCCGCCTTCATGTCGACTTCGAGCAGGAAATGCACTCCGCCGCGCAAATCCAATCCCAGATTCATGGGGCGGGCGCCAATGCCCAACAGCCAGGCGGGCGTACGCGGCGCAAGGTTGAGGGCCAGAACATAATCCCCGCCCAGGGCCTCGGCCAGTTTCTGACGGGCGAGCAATTGGGTTTCGCTGTCCAGGTAGCGCACCAATACGCGCCCATCTTGCGTCTCGATGGCTCGGGGCAGCAGTTGATTGTCCTGCAGCACCCGCTTGATGGTGTCCACGGTTTCGGCAGCAACCGGCGCATTGCGGGACCCAGTGATCTGGATGGACGGATCCTCGCCGAACAGATTGGGCAGCGCATAGAGACAGGCCATCAGCAGCACCAGCAGGATCAGTGCATTCTTCCACCCGGAATAGCGATTCATCGACGCATACCCTCGCCGGCCGTGATCAGGATTTCTTTTTGAGCGTGCCCTTGGGCAACAACGCCCCGAGCGCTTGCTTCTGCACCTTGATGACCACCTTGTCGGCGATTTCGAGATCCACGAAGCTTTCACCCAGTTCCACGATGCGGCCGGCCAGACCGCCCGTGGTCAGCACCTCATCGCCCCGACTGAGGGTCCCCAACATCTCCCGGTGCTTCTTGGCCCGCTGGGTTTGGGGCCGGATCAGGACGAAATAGAACACCACGAACAGTGCCACCAGCGGTAACAGATTCAACCAGAGGCTGGGTTCCTGGGGAGCCTGCTGGGCCCATGCGTCGGCAATGAAAAAACTCATGATCCTGTGTTCCTGTCTGCGTAATGGCCCCAGAGGGCACCCGAATCGGCGGCCATTATGGCACAGCCACCGCCGCGCGCCCCTCGCGGGCATAAAATTCGCGTTGAAAATCCTTGAATGTTCCCGAATGGATGGCCGCTCGCATGCGGGCCATCAGGTTCTGGTAATAATAGGTGTTGTGATAGCTGGCCAGGCGGGCGAACAGGATTTCCTGGCTGCGTTCCAAATGACGCAGATAGGCCCGCGAATAGTTGCGGCAGGTCGTGCAATCGCACGCCGGATCAAGGGGGCCGGTATCCAGCCGATACGCGGCGTTGCGGATGCGCACCACGCCGTCATGGGTGAACAGGTGACCATTGCGGGCATTGCGGGTCGGCATCACGCAGTCGAACAGATCCACGCCGCGCGCCACCGCCTCCACCAGATCGCTGGGGGTTCCCACGCCCATCAGATAGCGCGGCCGGTCCTGCGGCATTTCCGGCAGCAGCGCATCGAGCACCCTGCGCCGCTCGGCCAGCGGCTCCCCAACCGACAGCCCGCCGATGGCATACCCGTCAAACCCGACAGTCTGCAGTCCCTCCAGTGAGCGACGCCGCAGATCCGGATACATCCCGCCCTGCACAATGCCGAACAAGGCGTTGGGATTGCCTTCGTGGGCCGCCCGACTGCGCGACGCCCAGCGCAAGGACAGCTCCATCGACACCTGGGCTGCCTCCACGGTCGCCGGATAGGGCGTGCACTCGTCGAACACCATGACGATGTCGGAATTGAGCACCCGCTGGATTTCCATGGACCGCTCGGGACTCAGGAACACCGCATCGCCGTCGATGGGCGAGCGAAAATGCACCCCCTCCTCCGTCAGCCGGCGCAGTTCCGCCAGACTGAAGACCTGGAAACCGCCTGAATCGGTGAGGATGGGGCCGGACCAGTTCATGAAGCCATGCAGCCCTCCATGGGCCGCGATGACTTCCAGCCCGGGCCGGAGCCATAGATGAAAGGTATTGCCCAGCAGGATCTGGGCACCGCAGTCGCGGACCTCCTCCGGCGTGAGGGCCTTGACCGTGCCATAGGTGCCAACGGGCATGAAGCCCGGGGTGTCGACCTGACCGTGCGCCAGGGTCAAACGGCCACGGCGGGCCGCGCCGCTGCGTCCCAGAAGCGCGAAATTCATGGGCGCACCCCGGGTGCCGGCGTGATCCACATGGCGTCCCCGTAGCTGTAGAACCGATACCCTGCCGCCACCGCATGGTCATAGGCCGCCAGTACGCGCTCCCGACCCGCGAAGGCGCACACCAGCATCAGCAGCGTGGAACGGGGCAGATGGAAATTGGTGAGCAGCGCGTCCACCACTTGAAACCTAAAGCCACGACCCGGATGGATGAACAACCGGGTTTCACCCGCATAAGGGCGCAGTTCGCCATCCTGGGCGGCCGTTTCCAGCGCCCGCACCACGGTTGTCCCCACCGCCACGACGCGCCCACCGCGCGCACGGGTGGCGGCGATCTGTTCGCATAACGCCGCGCTGACCTCCACCTGTTCCGCGTGCAGGGTATGTTCGGCCAACTGCTCGGCACGCACCGGCTGGAAGGTTCCCGCGCCGACATGCAGCGTCAGCGTACCCAGGGTCACACCCTTGGCCACCAGCTGATCCAGCAGCGCCTGATCGAAGTGCAATCCGGCCGTCGGCGCCGCCACGGCGCCGGGATGAGCGGAAAACACGGTTTGATAACGCTCCCGGTCGGCCGGCTCATCCGCACGCTGGATATAAGGCGGCAAAGGTATGTGGCCCACCCGCTCCAGCAGTGCCGGCAGGGATTCATCCCCCTCGACGGCCACCTCGACCAGCCCCGCATCCTGCTCGCCCACGATCATTGTCCCGCCACCCTCCAGCTCAATCCGCGAACCCGCCCTGGGGAACTTGCTGGCTCGCAGATGCGCCCAAGCGCGCCGCGTGTCAATCACCCGCTCGATCAGCAACTCCACCGCCCCACCGGTGGGCTTGGCGCCGAACAGTCGCGCAGGGATCACGCGGGTATCGTTCAGAACGAGCAGATCGCCGGACATCACGAGCCCGGGCAAATCACGGACCCCCCGATCCTGCCAATGGCCCGACGCCCCTTCCAGGCACAGCAGGCGGGAGGCCGTGCGATCCGGCAAGGGAAACTGGGCGATCTGTTCGGGGGGAAGCTGGAAGTCAAAATCAGCGGCTTGCATGGCGGCGCATGTTAGCAGGACCGGCCCGTGCCCGCAGCTCCATCACACCATCCGGAACGGCAGACCCGCATTAGGATGATCCGGAACCACAATGACAAAATGGCTTTTTATGAATA
The DNA here is from genome assembly GCA_049645885.1 of Candidatus Macondimonas sp. GTDB lineage: Bacteria > Pseudomonadota > Gammaproteobacteria > UBA5335 > UBA5335 > Macondimonas. The sequence goes on along the minus strand of JBARUT010000128.1, from coordinate 11,148 downwards.
AATTATTAATAGCTCATTTAATAATTCACAATTACATAAATTATTATTATTTTTCAATTAGTTGAAATATTAAATGTCTCCTTTTTGAGACGGATTGTAAAACCAGCAAATTGCCTCATAATCTTTCCCGTGGCCACAAAATGGCCACTGCATCATTAAGTGTAAAGATGGCTTTTGACGCCAAATGGCGACAAAATGCCATCCAAGCAATATATATCAGGAGATCAAGCATGAAGAACGTATTGAAGCTCGCCACCCTGTCCCTGGCTCTGCCCTTCGCCGTGCAGGCGCAACTGTCCCCAATGACCAATGCGGAACTCCAATCCGTCAACGGCCAAGGCGTGCTCTACGGGAAGCTGCCCCTGTACGCCAGCCAATTGGGCCAAGCCGCTGGCGCTGTCGTTGATGCCAATATTGCGCTGGCGCTCACCGGCGTTGACGTCGCTACGGAAGCACGCGGCGATGTGCTGGACACCAAGGCCAACTTCAACAATGGCGTGGCCAGCCGACTGGAAGCGACCGGTGGTCCGGTTCTGACCTACAAGGCCGGTGGTTTCCGCCTGCTGGCTGACTCTCAGCAATATCGTGCGACCCGGTGGCGCGGCGTGATTGCCCCCACCACGCCGTAATCGTCATCATTTGACGCAAGTGGGGAGCCTGTCATCAGCCTCCCCACTTTTTTGTGTCTTCCCCTGTACCGCTGACTGCCGCTTGCCAGGCGCTGAATTGCCCTTTCACATAGACTGTTCCGAAAGCGTACCGCTGTGGCTCGGAGCATCGATTCCTTGATCCCATCTGACACGACTGCCAGCGAGCGCACCCCCTCAGCGCTGCCACAGCTTGGCTTCTGGCAGGCTTTTGCGTTTTGGTTCAAGCTCGGCTTCATCAGCTTTGGCGGCCCGGCGGGGCAGATTGCCATCCTGCATCAAGAGCTGGTGGAGCGGCGGCGCTGGATTTCCGAGCGGCGCTTCCTGCACGCGCTCAACTACTGCATGCTCCTGCCCGGCCCGGAAGCACAACAACTGGCGATCTACCTGGGCTGGCTGATGCACCGCACCTGGGGCGGCATCGTCGCGGGGACGCTGTTCGTGCTGCCCTCGCTGCTGATCCTGATCCTGCTGTCGTGGCTCTATATCGCCTTCGGGGACATGCCGCTGGTGGCGGGTTTGTTCTACGGCATCAAACCCGCCGTCACTGCCATTGTGGTACAGGCCACCCATCGCATCGGTTCGCGGGCGCTGAAGAACCCCGCACTGTGGGCAATTGCGGTGGCTTCGTTCGTGGCGATCTTTGTCTTCAAGCTGCCATTCCCACTCATCGTGCTGGGCGCCGCATTGATCGGTATCCTCGGCGGCCGCATCGCACCGGACCGATTCACGACCGGCGGCGGCCACGCCGGCACGGCCAGATCCTTTGGTCCTGCGCTGATCGACGATGACACGCCGACGCCCGCACACGCCCGCTTCCGCTGGACAGGAGTGCTCAAGGTGGTTGCGGTGGGCGCCCTGCTCTGGACGGTGCCGATGGGATTGCTGGCGGCCGCTAATGGTTGGTCGCATACGTTCACGCAAATGGGCTGGTTCTTCACCAAGGCCGCGTTGCTGACCTTTGGCGGCGCCTATGCGGTGCTGCCCTATGTCTATCAGGGCGCAGTCAGCCATTACGGGTGGCTGTCGCCTGAACAGATGATCGACGGCCTCGCGCTGGGAGAAACCACGCCGGGACCGCTGATCATGGTGGTCGCCTTCGTCGGCTTTGTCGGTGGTTACGCAAATGCCTTGCTCGGACTGGAATCACGCCTCCTCGCCGGCGCGCTGGCCGCCGTGCTGGTGACCTGGTTCACCTTCCTGCCGTCATTCCTGTTCATCCTCGCCGGCGGCCCGCTGGTGGAATCCACCCACGGCGACATCAAGTTCACCGCGCCGCTGACTGCAATCACGGCCGCCGTGGTGGGGGTCATTCTCAATCTGGCGATGTTCTTCGGCTACCACGTGCTGTGGCCACAGGGGTTTTCTGGCCCATTTGAGTGGCGCTCCGCCCTCCTCGCGCTGGTCGCCGCGATGGCCCTGTTTCACTTCAAGCGCAGCGTGATCGAGGTGATTGCCGGCTGCGCCGTGCTGGGCTTGCTGCTGAAAACAGCGGGGCTGTAAATCCGTCAGACGGTAAGGCCTTGCAAACGCAAGGCGGCGATCCGGACCACCCATTCGCAAGTCAATCGCATGGGCCGTCCCTTCGGGCTACACAATGGCTGACCCGGCCGCCGCCGAGCCATGGTCCTGCGCACTAAAGGCTCGAGTTCTTCAAGCGCCGCATTAAATATCCCGGTTGCGATACTTCCATAATTCTGGAATCATAAATTCATGAACGAACCTGACGCGCTCCAAGCCCTCGCGGCGCTGGCCCATGGCACCCGCCTCGGCATCTTCCGGCTGCTGATCCAGCAGGGGCCCGAGGGATTGCCAGCCGGTGACATCGCCATGAGGCTGGGGGTGTTGCAGAACACCCTGTCCGCCCATTTGCGCATTCTGTATCAGGCCCATCTGGTGGTGAGCACGCGCGAAGGGCGGGTCATTCGCTACCGCGCCGATCACGCTGCCATGCAGGCCCTACTGGCCTATTTGCTGGAGGATTGTTGCCAGGGCGATGCCAGCATCTGCGCGCCCTTGATAGAGACGTTGCGCTGCGCCTGTTGACGGACCGCGTGCCCGTTGACCCACACTTTTCCGGCCCCTTTTGATGGAGAGACCGCCCATGTCCGAGCGACCCTATAACGTCCTGTTTCTGTGCACCGGCAACTCGGCCCGCAGCATCCTGGCCGAGGCCGTGCTCAACCGGCTGGGCAATGGACGGTTTCGTGGCTACAGCGCCGGCAGCTTTCCCAAGGGCGAGATTCATCCACTGGCCCTGGAACTGCTGCGCCGGCAGAACTACCCCATGGCGGAACTGCGCTCGAAAAGCTGGGATGAATTTGCTGCCCCCGGCGCTCCCCCGCTGGATTTCGTCTTTACGGTCTGCGATCGGGCCGCGAGTGAGGTCTGTCCCATCTGGCCGGGCCAGCCCATGAGCGCCCATTGGGGATTGCCGGATCCGGCCGCTGTCGAGGGCACGGAAGTGGAAAAACACCTGGCGTTTGCCGACACCCTGCGGCACCTGGAGCGGCGCATCGGGATCTTCGTCAACCTGCCGCTGGCATCGCTGGATCGCATGGCGCTCAAGCGCCGCCTGGATGACATCGGCCGCAACGACGCCTGATCTGGACCCTGCCCCGCACAGCGGTACGCGCCGCCGCGCGGGACAGATGCAAGCCTCAGATGACCTTCAGGCTTTTGAGTTGCGCGATTTCCGTGGCGGACAATCCCCAGTCGGCCAGCGCCTCGTCGTTGTGCTGGCCCGCCTTGGGCGGTGTCGTGGGCAGCTCGCCCGGCGTGCGGCTGAAGCGCGGCGCCGGAGCCGGCTGCACCACGCCGTCACGCTCGACGAAGGTCTGGCGCGCCACGTTGTGGGGATGCCGCGGCGCCTCCTCCATGCTCAGCACCGGCCCGAAGCAGACATCGCTGCCCTCCATGATCTCGGTCCATTCATCCCGCGTCCGGGTCAGGAAGACGGCCTGCAGCTTGGCCTTGAGCTCCGGCCATTTGCGCTGGTTCATCTGGTTGCGGAATTCCGGGTCGTCCTTCAGTCCCGTTTTTTCCAGCAACAAGGCATAGAACTGCGGCTCGATCGAGCCAATGGCGACATGGCGGCCATCCTTGCAGGTGTAGGTATCGTAGAAGTGCGCGGCGCCGTCCAGCAGGTTGCTTTCCGGGCTGTCCTTCCACATGCCGGCAGCCTTGAAGCCATACATCATGGTCATGAGCAACGCCGCGCCATCGGTCATGGCGGTATCGATGACCTGGCCCTTACCGGAGCGCTGCCGTTCCAGCAGGGCGCAGACGATGCCGTAGGCCTGCAGTAGGCCGCCGCCGCCGAAATCACCCACCAGATTGATCGGCGGCACCGGCCGCTCGCCGGCCCGGCCGATGGCGTGCAGGGCGCCGCTGATGGCGATGTAGTTCATGTCATGCCCGGCCGCATGGGCCAGAGGACCAAACTGGCCCCAACCGGTCATGCGCGCGTAGACCAGCTTGGGGTTGCGCGCCAGGCACACCTCCGGCCCCAGGCCGAGCCGCTCCATCACGCCCGGTCGGTAGCCTTCCATCAACACGTCGGCTTGTTCCGCCAGGCGCAGCACGGTGTCCACCCCCTCGGGCTTTTTCAGGTCGACGGTCACCGAACGCCGGCCACGACCCAGCACGTCGAACTTGCCGCTCAGGCCGGGGACATTCTTCTTGTCGACCCGCAGGATCTCCGCCCCCATGTCCGCCAGCATCATGCCGCAAAAGGGGCCGGGTCCGATCCCGGCAATTTCGAGTACCTTGACGCCTTCCAATGGTCCCATGGTCGCCTCCCTGGCTGATTGTCGGCTCCCCCTTGGAGCCGTTTGCAAGGTTCCAAGCATAGCGGATTGGACCGATTGATGAATCCGCATGACCGTTTTGGGTCACGGCAATGGGTTCTTGACGCAGGTCAAACACATCTGGCAATGGCGGGTCCAGATTGCGGCGGAGGGTTCCCGACCGCCTAAAATCCAAGGCGAGGGCGTTCAACCCGATGCTTCATTCCGTCTTTACTGGAGGTGCGCAATGAGCGAAGCCGAGCAAAATCTCGTGTCAACTACCGGCCAGACGCCAGCCTTATCCAGCTCGCCCAGCCCCGGCGTCCGCTGGTTCCATCCCCTGCGTGAGATGGAGCGGGAGTTCGAGCGTTTCTTCAATCGCCCGATGTCCCTCAGTCCACGCGACTGGCCGCGCTGGGACGAATGGTTCAAGCAGTCCGAGCTCGCCCTGCCGGCGATGGATGTCATCGACCGTGATGCGGAAGTGGTCGTGCGGGCCCAGGTGCCGGGACTGACCGCTGCGGATCTGGAGGTGACCGTCAGCGAGCAGGGCCTCACCCTGCGCGGCCACAAGCGGACCGAATCCGAGGAAACCGGCGAATTCCATCACCGGGAGATCAGCAGCCAGGAATTCGCCCGTACCGTGAGCCTGCCTGCGCCCGTGGATGTGGATAAGGCCACGGCAAGCTGCAAGGACGGCCTGTTGGAGATCACCCTGCCCAAGCGCGAAGTGGTTCGCAAACAAAAACTCACGATCCAGAGCGCGTGATCTTTGAGGAGGCCCGGGCACGCTGCTCGGGCCTCGCCCTTGCGCGGGTTAGGTGGGCTGGGGTAAAACCGCTCCATTGCTCTCCACACGGCTTCCCGATGCGTACTGCCTTGCAACCGCTTCTCCGTCTCCGCCTGGTTCTGTTGATCCTCACCCTCACAAGCCTGCATGTCGCTATAGCAGCGGATCCATCCGAGGCCGGTCCGCGTATCCCCACGGTCACTGAGCTACAAGAAGCTGTAGCGGCGGCAAATGACGCTGAGGCGTTGCAGCCCGTGCGTGACAATCTGGAGCGCATCAATGCGCTGGAAAGCGAGGCCGCCGAGCTCCGCGACACCGCCCGCCAAGCCGATCGCCGCATCGACAAGCTCAAGCGCGGGGGCAACCAGGCCGGCCTGTTGCCCTCTCCCAGCGCCGATGTCGCGACCATGGAAAAGGCGCTGGATAGCGCGCAGAAACAGCTGGGCGAAACCCAGTCGCGTCTGATGCGACTGGAAGACGAACTGCTCGCACTCACTGCCCAGCCCGCGCAAGCCAGGATTGAAATCGCGGGCCTGGAAACCGAACAGGCGGCATTGATCAAATCCTTCGTCGACAACGCGGCCGTCTTCTCCCCCACCGCGCCCGCCTTCCTCGCCCAAGCCACCCGTTATCACCTGATGGAAGCGGAAATCCAGCTGCGCCAGGCCCAACTGCAAACCTATCCCATGCGTCTCGCCCTGCTCACCGCCGAACGCGATGCGGCGCGGGATCTGCGTCGTTCGCTACAGGCACGGGTGGATTTATTGATCCAGCGCCTGGGTCGCAGTCGCCTAAGGAGCGCCGACCAAGCGGCGACTCAGACCAAGCGCGCCATTGAACAGGTCGGCTCCCAGCATCCTCTGGTCAACGCCCTGGCAGCCGAAAATGCGAGTCTGTCGCAGGAATTGACCCAACTGGCGCAACAACTGGACCAGGTCAGCCGGACCAACGAGGACACGGCGCGCCAGATGGAAGAAGTGCAGGCGCTGTACCGCAGCGCCCAGACCCAGATCGAGATTGCCGGCGTCGGACTGGCGCTGAGTCGGGTCCTACATGAACAGCGCAAGCGCCTGCCGGACCTGAAGGCCTATCGGCAACAGGCACGCATGCGCAGCGAACAGATCGCCGAGACCCGTCTTCGTCAATTCCAGATCGAAGAAAAACGCAGTGAACTGGAAGATACCGTACAGCGCGCGCGCGCGCTGGTGCTCGCCTATGACACCGAAACATCGCTCACTGCCCGAGAGACGGACAATCTGCTCGCCGAAGTGGAACTGCTGCTGGACAACCAGAAAGATTTGCTGGAGCGCCTGAGCCGCAGCTATCTCACCTTGATCGACCGGCTTGGGCAATTGGACCTGAACCAGAAACAACTCACCCAGATTGGTGCCGATTACACCCGCTTGTTGGATGAGAACCTGCTGTGGATTGCCAGCGATCTACCCATCCGGGGCGCCTGGTTTGGCGAGCTGCTCGCAGAAGTGGTGACGTTGGTCGAACCCACACGCTGGCGACGAGTGGGCCGGGCGCTGAGGGCCGAGGCACAGGAACGGCCACTGGCCGTGGCCTTGGGCGTACTGATCCTGGGCCTGGCCCTGCGCGGACGCCGCCAATTACGCCAGTACTTGCTCAGCACCCGCGATCGCGTCGCCGATCCCGCACAGGATCATTTCGGCCTGACCGTTGGCGCCATCCTCGCCAGCTTCGTCCTGGCGCTCCCCGTACCCCTGCTGGCGGGGCTGGTGGGCTGGATGCTGGGAAATCATGCAAGCGCAGATCGATTCATCATCGGACTGGGCAATGGCCTGACCCATGCCGCGTGGATAGGCTGGGTGATCGAGTCATTCCGCCGCCTGAGCAGCCGCGGCGGTGTCCTGGAAGGTCATTTCCGCTGGCAACCCCAGACCCGGGAACTGCTTTACCGCAACCTGCGCTGGCTGGTGCTCCTGACAGGCCTGGCCACCGTGCTCATGCGCCTGGCCGCTGCGGAGCCGCAGGGCTTGAGCACCGCTGTCCTGGGACGGGCCACATTCATTGGCTTCTCGGTTGGCTTGCTGGTCTTCACCATGCGGATCTTCCATCCCATGAAAGGCGTGCTGGGCAACTGGCTTCAGGACCATCGGGATAGTTGGGCCTGGCGCGGACGCCAGGCCGGGTACGCGCTGGCGCTGGTCTTCGCCGCACTGCTCGCCCTGATGCCGATCTTTGGCTACACCTACACCGCCGTGCAACTGCAGGCCCGCGTCTTTTTCAGCGGCTGGCTGATGGCGGCAAGTGCGCTGGTGATCAGTCTGTTGATCCGAGGGCTGTCCGTGAGCCTGCGCCGCATCGAGGTGGCGCGCATCGGTAGCCGGCTCCTGGAAGGCTTGAGCCGCCCTGATGCAGCAGCGTCCACCGCCCCGGCCGGCAGCGAAGGCAACGTCAAGCCGCCGCCCGAGGCGATGATGGATCTCGAAACCATGAATGAGCAGGTCCGTACCCTGCTCACGCTCGCCCTCGCGGTGATGGTCGTCGGTGGCCTTTACATGATCTGGGGGGACACCTTCAGCGCGCTCAAGGTGTTGGACCGGGTCACCTTGTGGTCCATTACCGAACCCGGCAGTGACGGGGCTGGACCGGTCACCCGCGCCGTCACCCTGGGCAGTGTGGGTCTGGCCTTGGTGGTACTGACCTTCACCCTGGGCGCGGCGCGCAACATTCCGGGACTTCTGGAAGTGCTGGTGCTACAGCGCCAAGGCGTGGATGCCGGTACCCGCTACGCGGCCACCCTGCTCAGCCGCTACGCCATCTTTCTGACGGGTCTGTTGGTAGTCGTCAACCAACTGGGCATCGACTGGAGCAAGGCCCAATGGCTGGTCGCCGCGCTCTCGGTGGGCCTGGGTTTCGGTTTACAGGAAATCGTCGCCAACTTCGTCGCCGGCATCATCATCCTGTTCGAGCGCCCCGTGCGCATTGGCGATACCGTCACCGTGGGTGGCGTGTCCGGGACCGTTTCGCGCATACGCATCCGTGCCACTACCATCCTGGATTGGGATCGCAAGGAGCTGATCATCCCCAACAAGAGCTTTGTCACCGATCCCGTCGTCAACTGGACCCTCAGCGATCTGACCACCCGTGTGGTGATTCCCATCGGGATCGCCTATGGGTCCGATCCCCAGAAGGCACTCACCGTCATGGAAACAACAGCCATGGAAAATCCATTGGTTCTGAAAGATCCTCCGCCGACGGTCCTGTTCATCGGTTTTGGCGATAGTTCGCTGGATTTCGAGATGCGCGTGTTCGCCAAGAATGTGGCTGATTCGCTCCAAGTGCGCCACCAGATCCATCTGACCCTAGAGCGCGCATTGCGCGAAGCCGGCATCGAAATTCCCTTTCCGCAGCGTGATCTCCATCTGCGCTCAGTCCCCACAGAAGTGGCCGAAGCGCTGCGCCCCACACCAAAAATCCCGCCCGAGGATCGTCACTAAACCGTTATCGGAACGTTATCCTACCGTCACAGACCGCTTGCATACTTCGCGCATCGCCAACCGCGACGCGCCCGTCCGGAGGGCTGGAATCTCCCCCTGTAGCGAGACGGCCGATGCGGATTGCCCTGGTCACCGATGCCTGGAAGCCCCAAGTCAACGGGGTGGTTCGCACCCTGACGACGCTGGATACCCGACTGCGCTCCCTCGGTCACCTGGTCAAGGTCATTCAACCCAGCCTGTTCACCACCCTCCCCATGCCCGGCTATGCCGAGATTCGTCTGGCCATCTGGCCGGACGGGCAAGTGCGGCGCATGCTGGAAGCCTTTGAGCCCGAACACATCCACATCGCCACCGAAGGCCCCTTGGGGCTGGCGGCCCGGCGCTATTGCACCACCCGCAAGTTGCAATTCACCACCTCGTTCCACACCCGCTTCCCGGAATACCTCACGGCCCGCCTGCCCTTTCTGCCCACCGGGCCGGGCTATGCGGCGATGCGCTGGTTCCATAGCGGTGCGACGCGCACCCTGGTGAGCAATCCGGATCTGATCGAAGAGCTGCATGGACGCGGCTTCGGGAATCTGGTGCTGTGGCGGCGCGGTGTGGACACCGAGCTGTTCCGCCCGATGGAGAAGGACTTTCTCGCCGGCCCCCGCCCCATTTTTCTCTACATGGGCCGAGTGGCGCCCGAGAAGAACATCGAGGATTTCCTGCGCCTTGATTTGCCCGGCACCAAGTACGTGGTCGGCGACGGGCCCGCCCGGGCCGAACTGGAGGCGCGCTATCCAGCCGCGCGGTTCACCGGGCTACAGACCGGCGAAGCGCTGGTGCGCCACCTGGCCAGCGCCGACTGTTTCGTCTTCCCCAGCCGCACCGACACCCTGGGCCTCGTCATGATGGAAGCGCTGGCCTGCGGCGTGCCGGTCGCGGCCTATCCGGTGGTCGGGCCGACCGCGCTGATTCGCAACGGGGAAAACGGCTATCTGGATGAGGATCTGGCGCAGGCCGCCCTGCAATGTCTCGACATCGCTCCGGAACCCTGTCGCGCCAGCGCCATGGGCTGGTCGCTGCAGCGCTCGGTTGAAGAATTCCTGGGGCATCTGGTGCCAGCCCGGCTCCCGCTGCCATTCACCCTGTTCGAGGGTTTTCCGCTGGATGGAGGCCGACGATGAACATACTGGTCCTGGGTGGCGATGGATTTTGTGGCTGGCCGACGGCCCTGCACCTGTCCGCCCAGGGCATGAAGGTCCAGATCGTCGACAACCTGTCCCGGCGGCGCATCGATCACCAACTGGGCATCACCTCACTCACCCCCATCGCCTCGATCGAACAGCGGCTTGCCGCCTGGCACGCCCGCACCGGGCGCACCATCCGTTTCGAGGCGCTGGATCTCGCCAGTGACTATGAGGCCCTGTGCGAGTTGCTGGCACAGTGCGCTCCCGATGCCGTGGTGCATTTCGCCGAACAACGCTCGGCGCCCTACTCCATGAAATCGCCGGCCACCAAGCGCTACACCGTCCAGAACAATCTGGCCGCCACCCACAACCTGTTGTGCGCGCTGGTGGAAGTCGGGCTCGATGCCCATCTCGTGCATCTCGGCACCATGGGTGTATACGGCTACGGCGGCAGCGGGGCGCCGATTCCCGAGGGTTATCTGCCGGTGCGGCTACGCGACGCGGCAGGAAGCTGGGTGGACCGGGAAATCCTTCATCCCACCGATCCCGGCAGCGTCTACCACATGACCAAGACCCAGGATCAATTGCTGTTCCAGTTCTACAGCAAGAACGACGGGGTCCGCATTACCGACCTGCACCAGGGCATCGTGTGGGGCACCCAGACGGCGCAGACCCAATTGGATGAGCGGCTCATCAACCGCTTCGACTACGACGGCGACTACGGCACGGTGCTCAACCGTTTCCTGGTGCAAGCGGCGGTAGGCCATCCGCTGACCGTGCACGGCAGCGGCGGCCAGACCCGCGCCTTCATCCACATCCAGGACACCGTCCGCTGCATCGAACTGGCCCTGCGCCACCCGCCGCAGGCCGGCCAGCGCGTGCGCATCATGAACCAGCTCACCGAGGTGCATCGCGTGCGCGATCTGGCGGCCCTGGTGGCGGAACAGACGGGCGCCGAAGTGCGGTTTCTACCCAATCCGCGCCAGGAGGCGCCGGAAAACGACCTGCAGGTCGACCACCGCTGTCTGCTGGATCTTGGGCTCAAACCCACCACCTTGAGTGCCGGCCTGATGCGGGAAGTCCATGATATCGCGCGGCGCTACGCCCAGCGCTGCGACCTGCGCAAGATTCCCTGTACGTCCCGATGGATACGGGACGACGGGGACACAGGCGCCGCCACCGCCGCCGTGGCCTGAACCCCCCGCCCATCCCGACCGGAGGATTCCCCATGCACGCGCTACCCAGCCCCACCCCGCCCGACTACCGCACGATCTGGATTTCCGA
>JBARUT010000127.1:0-6955 GCA_049645885.1 Candidatus Macondimonas sp. | reverse complement strand
TGGTCTCCAGCACGTTCATCTTGTCCACCGAACACAGCCGGCCCTGACGTTTTTGCGCGGCCTGGAAGGCGACATGGGCGATGCGGCGGATTTCCGACTCGCTGTAGATCATGGTGTTGATGCCCACGCGCTCGCCATTGCGCGTCTCGATACCGCGCGGCTCGCCGAAGTACACATCGCCGGTCAGCTCGCGCACGATCAGGATGTCCAGACCCGCCACCACTTCGGGCTTCAGGCTCGATGCGGCGGCAAGCTGGGGAAACACCACCGCCGGGCGCAGGTTGGCAAACAGCTTGAGATCCTTGCGAATGGGGAGCAGGCCCCGCTCGGGGCGCTGCGGCCGTGGCAGGCTGTCGTAGCGCGGACCGCCGACGGCGCCCAGCAATATCGCATCGGCCGCCCGCGCCTGCGCCTGCGTCCGCGCGGGATAGGGTTCGCCGGTGGCGTCCACCGCGCAGCCGCCCAGCAACCCCTCTTCCAGCGTCACATCCAATCCATGATCGCGCTGCAGGGCGTGCAGGATCTTCACCGCCTCGGCGACGATTTCCGGACCGATCCCATCGCCAGGCAAAACCAGTATGCGCTGCGTCATCTCAATCCATCCTTCGCAAGGGTCAGTCGGCGAACAACCACGGGGCTTCCTGGCGGCGGCGGGCCTCGTAGGCGCGGATGCGCTCGGCACGCTGCAGGGTCAGGCCGATGTCATCCAAGCCATTGAGCAGGCAATGGCGACGGAAGGCATCCACCTCGAAGGGAATCGTTTCCCCCGACGGGGTGGTGATCGTTTGTGCTTCCAGATTTACCGTCAACCGGTAGCCCGGCGTGGCCAGGGTTGCGGCAAACAGACGATCCATCACCGCCGCCGGCAGGACGATGGGCAGGACGCCGTTCTTGAAGCAGTTGTTGAAGAAGATGTCCGCGAAGCTGGGGGCCAGCACCACCCGGAAGCCGGCATCGCTCAATGCCCAGACGGCGTGCTCGCGGGAGGAGCCACAGCCGAAGTTTTCCCGCGCCAGCAAGATCTCCGCTCCCGCATAGCGCGGCTGATTGAGCAGGAAATCCGGATTGATCCGGCGCGTGGCGTTGTCCACATCGAGGCCGCCGGCATCCAGATAGCGCCAATCGTCAAACAGATTGGGGCCAAAGCCGGTGCGGTGGATGGATTTCAGGAACTGCTTGGGGATGATCGCATCGGTATCCACATTGGCGCGATCCAAGGGCGCCACCAAGCCGTTGAACGTTGTAAATGCCTGCATTGCATGCGCTCCCTTAGCCGAACTGGCGGATATCGACGAAATGACCGGCAATCGCAGCGGCTGCCGCCATTGCCGGACTCACCAGATGGGTGCGCCCGCCCTGGCCCTGGCGGCCCTCGAAATTGCGGTTGCTGGTGGAGGCGCAGCGCTCGCCCGATTCCAGGCGGTCGGCGTTCATGGCCAGGCACATGGAGCACCCCGGCTCGCGCCACTCGAATCCCGCCTCGATGAAGATGCGATCCAGCCCTTCGGACTCGGCCTGGGTCTTGACCAGCCCGGAACCCGGCACCACCATCGCCAGCTTGAGGCGGGGCGAAACCTTGTGTCCCTCCACCACCGCCGCCGCCGCGCGCAGGTCTTCGATACGCGAATTGGTGCACGACCCGATGAAGACCTTGTCGAGCGCGATGTCCGTGATCGGCGTTCCCGCCGTCAGCCCCATATAGGCCAAGGCGCGGCGCATCCCCTCGGCCTTGCCGGGATTGGCCTCACGATCCGGATCGGGCACCCGATCGCCGACTGCGACCACCATTTCCGGGGAAGTGCCCCAGGTCACCTGCGGCTCGATGGCCGCCGCGTCCAACCGGATCACGGTGTCGAACGTCGCATCGGGATCGGAATGCAGATCCTGCCACGCCGCCACCGCCTGTTCCCACAGCGCGCCCTTGGGCGACTGGGGGCGATCCTTGACATAGGCAATGGTTTTCTCATCGGCCGCGATCAATCCGGCGCGGGCACCGGCCTCGATGGCCATGTTGCAGACCGTCATGCGGCCTTCCATGGACAGGGCGCGAATGGCCTCACCACCGAACTCGACGGTATAACCGGTGCCGCCGGCGGTGCCGATGTGGCCGATGATGGCCAGCACGATATCTTTGGCCGTGATGCCCGGCGCCACCGTTCCATCCACCGAGATCAGCATGGTGCGGGACTTCTTCTGCAACAGCGTCTGGGTGGCCAGGACATGCTCCACCTCACTGGTGCCGATGCCGAAGGCCAGCGCCCCGAACGCGCCGTGGGTAGCGGTATGGGAATCGCCGCAGACGATGGTGGTGCCGGGCAGCGTGAATCCCTGCTCCGGCCCGATCACATGGACGATGCCCTGGCGATGATCCAGCATGGTCAGCTCTGGGATGCCGAACTCCTGGCAGTTGCGATCCAGCGCCTCCACCTGGGCGCGGGAGATGGGATCGACAATGCCCTGTGCACGTCCCAGTGTCGGTACGTTGTGGTCTGGCACCGCCAAATTGGCCTTGAGTCGCCAGGGCTTGCGGCCGGCCAGACGCAGTCCGTCGAAGGCCTGCGGCGAGGTCACTTCATGCACCAGTTGGCGGTCGATGTAGAGCAGCGCGGTGCCGCCCTCATCCACATCGACCACATGGGCATCCCAGATTTTGTCGAAGAGCGTCTTGCCTGCCATACACATGGCCTCCCAGTGATTCTGTCCCTGACGATTCTAGGGCTGGAACCGCTATAATTCCAATTCATCTTTCTTAGTCAAGGCATTCCGGATTTTCATATGATGGACCTGAACGCCCTCGTCGCCTTCGTGGCTGTCGCCAGCGAAGGCTCCTTTTCACGGGCCGCTGCCAACCTGTACCTGACCCAGCCGGCGATCAGCAAACGCATCGCCGCCCTGGAACAGGATCTGGGCGCCCCGGTCTTCGATCGGATCGGCCGCGGCATTGCCCTGACCGAAGCGGGCCGGGCGCTGTTACCCCGGGCGCGGGACATCCTGCAGGGCTTGGACGCGTGCCGGCGCGTGGTGGCGGACCTGTCCGGCACCGTCTCCGGCCCGCTCAAGATCGGCACCAGCCACCACATCGGACTGCGCCGCCTGCCGCCCTTTCTGCGCCGCTTCGCGCGCGTCTACCCCGAGGTGGATCTGGACATCCGCTTCATGGATTCGGAACAGGTGTGCGCCGCCGTCGCCGATGGCATGCTGGAATTGGGCGTGATCACGCTGCCCTTGATCCCTGCGCCGCAACTGCGCGCCGAGCGGCTGTGGGACGATCCGCTGGTGGCCATGTTCGCTCCCGACCATCCCCTGGCCGGCATCAACCCACTCAGCCCGGAAGCTCTGGCCGCCCACCCGGCCATCCTCCCCGAGGCCGACACCTATACCCGCACGCTGATCGAACAGGCGTTTGCCCGACAGGGGCTCAAGCTGCAGGTGCGGCTACAGACCAACTACATGGAAACCATCCGCATGATGGTCGCCGTCGGACTGGGCTGGAGCCTGCTGCCCCGCACCCTCGCCGGAGCCGATCTGATCGACGTTGAGCTTGCGCCCATTGCCGTGCGCCGCCAGTTGGGCCTGGTGATCCATCAGGACCGCACGCCATCCCACGCCGTATCCGCTTTCCGTGCGCTGCTGCAAGACCCCCTCTTGCCGCAGACCGATGCGCGCTGAGTTCACCTGGCGCCGGCGATCACCGGCCAGAAGCCGCAATATCAAGGCCATAATCTGGTCTTGTGTTTAATCCAGTTTGCACAAACATATAAATCCCGTTTGCGCACGTCCACGTGAGCAATTTGCCCTCCTCGGGCACATCAAAAAGGCCAGCCATTGCCACACACCACACAAATACAAGGCTTTCGAAAAGACATCAATGGATTAAGAGCCTGGGCTGTTACGGTCGTTATCCTCTATCACTTCGAAGTTCCCGGCTTCAGGGGTGGATTTGTGGGGGTTGATCTTTTTTTTGCAATCTCCGGATTTCTCATGACCCGCATAGTCATTCAGGGCCTGTATCGTTCAAAAACGGCCACTGGATTTTCTGTTTCCCGCTTTTATCTGGCGCGCGCACGCCGAATCATCCCAGCTCTCGCTGCCCTGTGCGCGAGCTTGCTGATCCTGGGATGGTTTTTCCTCATCCCGATAGAATATGAGAAGCTGGGCGGCCACATCGTCAGTGCACTTGGGTTTTTCTCAAATTACAAATTCCGAAGCCGAGCGGGCTATTTCAATGCGGCATCCCAGGAGAACTGGTTGCTGCATACCTGGTCGCTCTCCGTGGAATGGCAATTTTACCTGGTCTTTCCCTTGCTGCTGATGATGGCATGGAAGCTTCGTCCCGGCATCGTGTCCTTGAAATACACGCTCGCGACAGGATTTATCCTATCACTCGCACTTTCGATCGTTCTGTCACCCTTGCGACCAAGTGATGCTTTCTATCTGCTACCAACCAGAGCATGGGAAATGTTGGCAGGCGGACTGGCCTATTTGACCACATATCGCCATGGCTTCTCCAAGCCGAGTTCCAGGCGATTGGAAGCGCTCGGTTTGGCGTTGATCATCGTTGCAACTTTGGCGCTGGATGAAAACAGAAGCTGGCCTGGGATCTGGGCCGTGGCGCCGGTTTCAGGAGCCGTCGCAATTTTGCTCGCAAACCGCGCCGAATCCGCCTGGACTGGAAATGCCCTGTCCCAGTGGCTGGGAACCCACTCCTACTCGCTCTATCTGTGGCATTGGCCCATAGCCGTCACCCTCAACCATCTCGATCTCAGAAACAGCGCTGTCGCGGTACTGTGCGGCCTGATACTAACCGGCTTGCTCGGCAAGCTATCGTTCCGGCTGATTGAAAATCCGGCCAGAAAATATCTCGCTCAAGAAAAGCCATTCATGCAGTCCATGGCGTTGATCCTTGGGGTTCTTTTTATTGCCGCAAACGCCCAGTACATCAAGGAAACCCACGGTGTGAATTCACGCCTACCCGCATCACTGCGTGATATTTCAAGTTTTAAATTTGACTATGCATTCTACCGGGAAGGCCGTTGCCTGCTTCGCCCGGAACAGACGGCAACGGCGCTTGCGTCGTGCATTGATTCCGGGCATGCAGAATCATCAGAAATCGTTCTCTTGTGGGGAGACTCTTATGCCGCGCATCTCTATCCAGGCTTGAGCAAAATAGCCACTGGAAAATGGCGCCTCGCTCAAATGACCTCGATCGGTTGCCCACCCATCCTTGGACTGGAAATTCCGGCAAAACCACATTGCAAGGCAACCAATGACATCATCCTCGACTGGACAAAGAGCGAGATGCCGAATCGCGTCATTTTGGCGGGAAACTGGGTTATCTATGACTGGCAACAAGTGTCACGAACCGTGGACACGCTGAAATCAATGGGCGTAAAAAGAATCGACCTCGTGGGGCCCGCACCGATGTGGAAAAAAAACCTCTCAAGCATCCTCATCGAGACAGCCTGGAACGATGAAGCGCATGGCCATGTCATGCCGCATCGACTATCTCAGGGTTTGAAGCCCCGATTAAGCCAGACGGATCGTGAGATGAAAGATTATGCCCACCACGCCGGAATCAACTTCATTTCTGTCTACGACATTCTCTGCGAAGCCGGCGGCTGCCTGGCCTTCGTTGACGAACCCCACATCGACAATCTGATTGCCTGGGATAACGGTCATTTCACAGTGCCTGGTTCGAATTATGTTGTTTCAAAATTCCCCCGTTAACACCCTGAACGATGGCCGCAGCAGGCCCTGATCCAAGGCGCGCGCCGCCATCAGTCGACAGGACGGGACAACAACGCCTGCTGCACGGCGGGATCAAGCGACCCCATGAAGACTTCGACCGCCCGGGTGTAGCCACTATCCAGCCCCAGGCTCTGGTTGATCTCGCGGTGGGACAAGTCCTGTTCCAGAACCATCGCCCTGACCCCGAGCGAGGCCGCCTTCCTTTCAAACCCATGGGCTTGCGGGCACGCATCGGCGCGCCGCGTCGAACATACGGCCAGCAGGGGATAGGCCGCCGCACTGAGCTGATGCAACGGAGAGACGCGGCGCCAGAAGGCCGGATCCTTTCCAAAGGCCCGGTCATAGAGCGGCAGATGCCGGCCCGCCATGATCTGCGTGACATCGAAAGCCGCGCTGTCGAGGGCAACGGCGCCCAGCCAGGGGCGCGCGCCTTGTTTCAGCGTCGCGGCCGGTGACGCCGTCAGCAGGGCGACCAGATGAGCGCCCGCCGAATGGCCCATCAAAATGAATCTTGCCGCGTCTGCGCCCCATTCGGTGGCTCTGCTTTGAGCGAGGGCGAGCGCCTGGCCCACATCCTGTGCCTGTTCCTCGGGATTGGCCTCGGGAAGCAAGGTGTAATTGGTGGAAATAAAGATGAATCCCCGGCTGACCCAGCGCGCCACCTTGCTGTCCACCACGCTGCGCATCCCCTTGTCGCCCAGGCGCCAGGCGCCCCCGTGCACCATCAGAATGACCGGCGCACCGGTGACTTTCTGCGCTGGCAGATAGACGTCCATGCGCTGGCGCGCCGCGGGCCCATAGGCGACATCCGTGAGCACCCGGACGCCGGACGGCAAGACGTGGCGAGTGGTGTTCTCCCCGCTCTCGGCGCTGTCCTCGGATGACCTTCCCAGCCCAGCCAACAGGGAATGGCGCGCGGGTTCGCTGGCTGAAAGTGCGCCCGGAATAGCCAGCACTCCGATGAGCGCGCTCAATAGGCAGAAACGTGCGCGAACCCATGTCATCGCGAATTCTCCTTGCGGCGGTCGCCTAATCCAGAACACCTCATCCGCACGCCTTAGCGGCTCGTGCACGCTCGCGGTTCATCGCGCTTCCTAAGCCATCGGCCACAGCCGGGCGCGCTGATCGAGCATGGCGCAGGCCGTCGGCGCCTCCACCGCCCCCTTGCCCAGCGCCATCACCTTGAATGCCTCGCCCATTTCGCTGG
>JBARUT010000126.1:0-4062 GCA_049645885.1 Candidatus Macondimonas sp. | reverse complement strand
GTGGTGGCCTGCCCCTCACTCACCGCAAGGCCGCAACCCACCGTGGCGTTGCCCTGGGGATCCAGATCCACCAGCAGCACGCGGCGCCGGGCCAGCGCCAGCGCCGCCGCCAGATTGACGCTGGTGGTGGTCTTGCCCACCCCCCCTTTCTGGTTGGCGATCGCGATTATGCGGCCCACGCCCGCTCCCCCGTTGTGATTCGATTCAATCCGATTCCCCGTCCATCAGACGCAGACACACCAGATGCCGCGCCGCATCCAGCCCTGGAACGACCACCGGCAGCACCGCCTGGACTGCAAAACCCGCCGGCACCCCGGCCAGTTCGGCTGTCACATCGGGCCCTTTCATCGCCACCAGCCACACCCCAGGCGCGCCCAACTGCCGCGCATAGCCGCACAGGGTGGCCAGATCGGCCACCGCCCGCGCGACCACGGTATCAGGTGGCGGGGTCAATTGAACCGACTCGGCCCGGCCCTGCACCACCGTCACCCGGGACAAGCCAAGCTGGCTGATGGCGTGGCGCATGAAGCGCACCTTCTTGCCGTTGCTCTCCACCAGCATGAAATGCCGGCCCGGATCGGCGATGGCCAGCGGGATGCCCGGCAACCCGGCCCCGCTTCCCAAGTCCACAATCCGCTCCCCGCGCAGCTGGGGCAATACCGTCAGGCTGTCCAGCAGATGGCGCCGGACCATGTCCAGCGGCTCACGGATCGCCGTCAGATTATAGGCGCGGTTCCACTCCGCCAGGATGCGCAGGAACGCCAGCAACTGCGCGCGGGCCTGCGGCGGCAGGTCGAGACCGAGCGCCGCCAGTCCCTCCGCCAGTGCGTGCGCCGGATTCCCGTCCGTCGTCATGCCACCTCTTCCGCAATCAGTGGCGACAACTGCGCCCAGTGCGCCGGAAACGCCTGGCGGATTGCCGCGGCGCTGGCCATCTCCCGATCCGCCGCATCGAAACCCGGCGCAACCGCTTCACTGATCAGCCCATAGGCGCCCGACTCCAGCACGCTCGCCTTCCACACGCCCCCCGGCACCCTCAATTGCAACACCTGTCCCTGTAATGGATCCGGCCCCAGCCGCTGCCGTTCCAGTCGGCCGTCCGGGAACAGCAGCCAATAGGTGAGCGGTGCGCCGGCATGGAAAAAGTGCAGGATGTCCGATCGATTTCGGTGCAGCCGCCCGAGCGGCGCATCTGCCGTGAGCAGGTAATAAATGGACGTCATCAGCGGCCGCTTCACGCCCTCTTCCCCGGTGACCGTGCGGGCGCACGCATAGGTGCGGCGAAAATAGCCGCCCTCCGGATGGGGCGTGAGGCCCAGTTGATCGATCCAGTCCGAGGCGTTCACCGCTCCTCCTGCCTTGATGCTCCCGTCACGCGCGCCGCAAGGCCTTAGGGTCTTAGGCATCGGCCCGATGCCAAACGAGGCGCCATTCTAGCCCGACTCGCGTTTGCGTGGTTTTTCGCCAGCCACTTGTCCCACCGGCGCACACTGGCCGAGTAGAATCGCCGGATGCGTCCATTCGCCCTCCCCGATCCCCTACCCGCCTTCCCGCGACTGACGCTGGGCATCAGCGCCTGCCTGGTGGGCGAACGGGTGCGCTTTGACGGCGGTCACAAGCGGGATCGCTATATCACCGATCATCTGGCCCGGCATTTCGATTTCCGCTCCGTCTGCCCGGAAATGGCGATCGGCATGGGGGCACCCCGCCCGCCCCTCCGGCTGGTAGGCGACGATACCGAGGTGCGCGCCCTCGGCGTGCGCGATGCGACGCTCGATGTGACCGCACCCCTGGCAGCATTCGGCCAACACGTCGCAGCCACGGCGCAGGACCTGAGCGGCTACCTGTTCAAGGCGCGCTCGCCCAGTTGCGGCATGGAGCGGGTCAAGGTATATGGCGAAAACGGTCATCTGCGCCGGGGCGGACGTGGTATTTACGCCGACGCGCTGATGCGGGCGCTGCCCCTGTTGCCCGCCGAGGAGGAAGGTCGGTTGCAGGATCCGGCGTTAAGGGAAAACTTCATCGCGCGGGTCTATGCCTACCACCGCTGGCAGACGCTGCGCGCCGCTGGCGCAACGGCGGACGCCCTGGTGCAATTCCACACCCGCCACAAGCTGATCCTGATGGCCCACGGCAGCGAGCGCCTGCGGGTCCTGGGGCGGCTCATCGCCCAGCTTGGCACCGAGCCGCTCATCGACAGCCTGGAACGCTACGGGCGCGGTTTCATGCAGACCTTGAGCTATCGCGCCACCCGCAAACGCCATGCGAATGTGCTCTACCACGCCATGGGTTATCTCAAGCAGCAACTCACGCCCGGCGACAAAGCCGAGCTGGTGGAGGCCATCGAGGCCTATCGGACGGAACAGGTGCCCCGCGTCGTCCCCATCACGCTGATGCGCCACCATCTGCGCCATCATCCCCATCCCTATCTGGTACAGCAGCTTTACTGGCACTGGGCGCCGCCCGCGCTGGGCCTCGGGAACGACACCTGAAAAAAACGCCGGGTGGGGTCCCCGGCGCAATATCAGGCAACAAGAGGCTGAGAGGGTTACATCAAAAGGCGTATTGCCAGCCGAGAACGGCTGCCCAGTCCGTCTCCAATTGCGGGCCGTCCAGACGTTGGGCGACCGGCAAGAGGACTTCCAATCCCAAGCGATGGCCCCGCAACGGGCCTTCGGGGACATAAAAATTGGCGCCAAGCCCCACATCGACCCGATCGCCTCCCTGGGCGCGGGGATCGGCTGCGGGCGACATGGTGGGGGAAACTTGCTTGTCCTGGCCGTCGATGTTGCCCCAGCTTGCGGCTGCCAGCCGCAGGGAGGAGCTCAACGCAGGAGTCCAGCCATAGGCCACCCAGCCGGTCAGGTCGGTGCGATTGCCCAGCGTATAGCCCTCGTCATTCTCGCCGGTGCGGATGGTGGCGATGCCCTGGGCACCCCACGACCAGCGTTCGCCCTGGCCGGTATAGGTCAGCCCTGGCTTGAGGTCATAGGTGCCCGATCCGAGCTGCATGGGGTATTCCATGCGCATCTGCATCGGCGCGCCATGATCACCGTGGGGCATGCTGTCCTTTTCGGTGATGCTGCCGGTGGGCAGGCTAAGGGCGAGATTCAGGATCGCCTGATGGGCGCTGTTGACCGGCGTCAGGCGGAACAGGCCGCTCAGTGCAATATCGCCCAAGCCGTCCGATTCCATGTCATAAGGCACTGGCGCGGCATCGCCATGGGCGTGCAGCTCGGAACTCATGTCCATGGTGATGTAGGGGAGCATCGCCATCAGGGTCCAGCGATCGGTCGGCGCGTACATGATCTCGACCATGTGCATGGCCATGTCCATGTCTTTCGGCGCGTTGTGATAGCCGTAACCACCGGCATCCTTGCTGCTGTAGGTGGCTTGCCTGGAGACCGAATCCGAACCGTCCAGCAGACCTTCCTGGTGCATGGGCATGTAGCGGTAGCCCACCATCCACTGGCCTTGCTTGTGGACGTGATCGCCCATCACCCCGATCGGGGCGTGGGCATCGGCCCGTGCGCCTTCCCAATCCTCATGGGCCTGCGCCAGCCCGGCGGCGCCCAACAGTCCCAGGACGCACATCGGGCGGCCAATGGAAAAAAACAGGGGATGGATGTGCTTGTTCATAAAATCTGCCGCCTCTCGCCGGATTGTTGGTTATGCAACGCCGAACGGATGCGGCGATGGCGGGCAGTCTAGCGGCGCGGAGCGCAGTACGGAATGTGACATATTGTCGCACCCGCCGCGATCATGGCGGATTTCGAGCAGTGCTCCCCAGGCTGAAACTCGAATTGGGCGCGCCTGCCACGGGCTACAAATCGCCTACTTCGATTTCATCCAGATAAATGAAAACCGGCGCCTTGCGGATCTGCACCAAGCGGGGCGATTCAAAGAATGTTTTGGCCCGAGCCAATGAGATCCAAGCGGAGAAGTGAACGATCCTGTTGGGATCATCCTGATACTTCAGGATCTGGTAGGACCGCTCCCCCGCCTCCTTGCGGATGCCGGCCGCCTCATCGAAGATTTTTTTCCAGGCCGGGTAATCCTCGA
>JBARUT010000125.1:0-8080 GCA_049645885.1 Candidatus Macondimonas sp. | reverse complement strand
GGCGGCGCGCGCCGCCGGCACCGTGTAGTAGTTGAGATCGATGACGTTGTCGAGCATGCGCAGCGCGGTCTGCACGGTGCGGCGCAGTCGCTCCAGATCGAGTCCTGCGGGTCCGATATGGGCCGCCAGATTCACCGAGCCCAGGTTGCACACGGCGATTTCCTCACCCGCCTTGGAGTTCAGCGTGATCTCGGTGCACAGGTTGGAGGAGTGCACGACGCCCACGTGCTGCTGCGGCGAGCGCAGGTTGCAGGGATCCTTGAAGGTGATCCAGGGGTGGCCGGTCTCGAACAGCATGGTCAGCATCCGCCGCCACAGGGCAACGGCGGAGACGGTGCGGGCGTTGCGGATCGTGCCGGCGCGCGCCATGGTTTCATAACGGACATAGGCGGCGGCGAAGTCAGCCCCGTAACGCTCATGCAGGTCCGGCACCTCGTCCGGTGAGAACAGCGTCCAGTCGCCGCCCTCGGCCACGCGCTGCATGAACAGGTCGGGCACCCAATGTGCGGTGTTCATGTCGTGACAGCGGCGGCGCTCATCGCCGGTGTTCTTGCGCAGTTCCAGGAACTCCTCGATGTCCAGGTGCCAGGTCTCGAGATAGGCGCAGACCGCGCCCTTGCGCTTGCCGCCCTGGTTCACCGCCACGGCGGTGTCGTTGACCACCTTGAGGAACGGCACGACCCCCTGGCTCTTGCCATTGGTGCCCTGGATATGGGCGCCGAGCGCCCGCACCGGCGTCCAGTCGTTGCCGAGCCCGCCGGCGAATTTCGACAGCATGGCGTTGTCCTTGACCGCGCCATAAATGCCGCTCAAGTCATCCGGCACCGTGGTGAGGTAGCACGAGGAGAGCTGCGGCCGGGTGGTGCCGGCATTGAACAGCGTCGGGGTGGAACACATGAAGTCGAAGGACGACAGCAGTTCGTAGAACGCGATCGCCCGCGCCTCGCGATCCACCTCGTTCAAGGCCAGTCCCATGGCAACGCGCATGAAAAAGGCCTGCGGCAGTTCGTAGCGCACGCCGGCCTCATGCAGGAAATAGCGGTCATAAAGCGTTTGCAGGCCGAGAAAAGCGAACTGGTCGTCACGCTCCGGCCGCAAGGCGGCCCCGATGCGTGCCAGATCGAATTCGGCCAGCCGCGCGTCCAGTCGGCCCAGCGCGATGCCGCGCTGGATGAACGCGGTGAAGTAGGGGGGGTAAAGGCTTGCCATTTCGGCGGCGGTGGCCTGGGTCGCGGTGCCGATGAAGCCCAGCGCTTCGCGGCGCAGTTGGTCCAGCAACAAGCGCGCAGCGACCACGCCATAGTGCGGCTCGGTCTCGACCCGCTGGCGCGCGGCCAGCACCAGGGCCTGGGCGACTTCTGCCTCCGTCACGCCGTCATAGAGATTGCGCAGGGCCTCCTGCAGCACGGGATCGGGCGCGACATCGCTCAAACCCCGGCAGGCCTCGGTGACCAGTTGGGCGAGCCGCGCCACATCCAGTGGACTGCGCCGGCCATCCGGATGCGTCACGGTGAGCGACGGCTGCGCCGCAGGCGGGGTGGTCTCGCGGGCGGCGCGCTCCTGGGCCCGCGCCTCGCGGTAGAGCACATAGGCGCGGGCGATCTTGTGGTGACCCTCGCGCATCAGCGCCAGCTCCACCTGATCCTGGATATCCTCGATGGGAATACTGCCGCCGCCCGGCAGGCGACGCGTCACCGCCTGCGCCACCTGAACGGTCAAACGGGCCACGCTGTCGTGGATGCGCCGACTCGCTGCCGCCGGGCCGCCTTCCACGGCCAGAAACGCCTTGGTGATGGCGACGGAGATCTTGCCGGCATCGAAGGGCGTCACCTGGCCGTTGCGGCGAATCACCTGATGATGGCCAGGTGCTGGCTCATGGGGGCGAGGCGTGTCATCGACCGATGGATCGATGAATGCCACGGCGGATGGGGTGGGGCGTGGTGAGATGGGGAGATGCGACATGGTTCCCTCCTGACGGTCTACGGGGAGGGGCCCGCGCGCGGATTCGGCAGGGCGCCCGCTGACTCGACCGGGGCGAGGCAGGGCAGCCCTGCCGGAAACCTTTGACGCGAAGGTCCCGACGTGTCATCGGAGGCATTCGGGCTCGAGCGGCTGCTCATACCGTTGCGCGACAGCCCCGGATTCTCACCGGGTTCCCCTCTGCAAACCCAAGATATGGTTTGCGACGGATGACGGGAAACAATATATGGTGTTTTGACCCGGCTGGCAACCGTCATGTCCGGGCGAGGCCAGGCGCTGTCGGTGGCGATCGACCGGTAATCTTGCCGCTGATCCCAAAGGCCGGGAATCGCAGGGTCAGGCGCCCGTCACGCATACCTCAAGGTTGCGCGCGGGCTCCGGAAGTGGAATTGGTGGGACTACCCAGTGGATCTGCGAAGAAGACCATGCAGGGCGTGTTGGGTGGCGCCATCGATCTATCGCCCTGCGATTGCAAGGAAATCGCCCACGAACGCTCAGCAGGCTGAGCATTGGTTCGATTCGGCTCCTAATGATTTAAGCCGCGCAACGCTTGTTCAGAGATACGGGCGCGGTCTTGCGTTGGTCTTACCAGCCGCGCCCGTGACGTGCATATCAAAACGACCAGAGGAACCGTTCTTGTTGAATTTCATGGAATCACGCATGACGCAGCATCAAGCTTCCACCACCGGAATCTTGCCGATGCGGGCCTGCCAGATTCTGGGCGCGGTGGCGTGGACCGATTCACCCTGGGCGTCCACGGCCACGGTCACCGGCATGTCCACGACCTCGAACTCGTAGATCGCCTCCATCCCCAGCTCCGGGAAGGCCTTGACCTCGGCGCGGCGGATGGCCTTGGAGACCAGATAGGCCGCGCCGCCAACCGCCATCAGGTAGACGGACCGGTTGTCCTTGATGGCGGCAATCGCGGCCGGGCCGCGCTCGGACTTGCCGATCATGCCGAGCAAGCCGGTCTGTTCCAGGATCGTCCGGGTGAACTTGTCCATGCGCGTGGCCGTGGTCGGGCCGGCGGGACCCACCACTTCGTCGCGCACCGGATCAACCGGACCAACGTAGTAGATGAACTTGCCCTTGAGGTCGACCGGCAGCGGCGCGCCCTGGGCGATGAGGTCAGTCATTTTCTTGTGGGCGGCGTCGCGACCGGTGTACATGCGGCCGGACAGGAGCAGGGTCTCGCCGGATCGCCAGGTGGCGACTTCCTCGCGCGTCACAGTGTCCAGATTGACACGCCGGGCACCGCCCACATTCCAGGTGATCTGGGGCCAGTCTTCCACGCGTGGGGGTTGCAGTTCTGCGGGCCCCGAGCCATCGAGCACGAAATGGGCGTGGCGCGTGGCGGCACAGTTGGGGATCATCGCCACCGGCAGATTGGCGGCGTGGGTGGGGTAGTCCTTCACCTTCACGTCCACCACGGTGGTGAGTCCTCCGAGGCCCTGGGCGCCGATGCCCAGCGCGTTCACCTTGTCATAGAGTTCCAGCCGCAATTCCTCGGCCCGGTTGGCAGGTCCGCGCGCCATCAGGTCCTGGATGTCCACTGGCTCCATGAGTGATTCCTTGGCCAGCAGCATGGCTTTTTCCGCCGTGCCGCCGATGCCGATCCCCAACATGCCCGGCGGGCACCAACCGGCGCCCATGGTCGGCACGGTCTTAAGGACCCAGTCGACGATGGAATCGGACGGGTTGAGCATGACGAACTTGGACTTGGCCTCCGAGCCCCCGCCCTTGGCAGCCACCTGGACATCGACCGTGGCGCCGGGCACCAGTTGCATGTGGATCACCGCCGGGGTGTTGTCACGGGTGTTCTGGCGTTTTCCGGCCGGATCGGCCAGGACCGAGGCGCGCAGGACGTTGTCCGGATCGAGATAGGCGCGGCGTACCCCTTCGTTGACCATGTCCTCGATCGAGCAGGTGGCGTCGTCCCAGCGCACATCCATGCCGATCTTGAGGAATACCGTGACAATGCCGGTGTCCTGGCAGATCGGGCGATGCCCCTCGGCGCACATCCGCGAGTTGATGAGGATCTGCGCCATGGCGTCCTTGGCAGCGGGGTTTTCCTCGCGCTCGTAGGCGGCATGGACAGCCTGGATGAAATCGAGGGGGTGGTAGTAGGAGATGAATTGCAGCGCGTCGGCGACACTCTGGATCAGGTCGTCCTGCTTGATTGCGGTCATGGGCAGCATCCGGATGGGGCGTCAGGGGGGCAATTGTATCCCATCGACTCCCGGCCGGATCAGGTCGGCCAGTGCGCTCCGGTGAGGTCTTCACCCACTTGCCACAACTGCCGTGCCACAGCGGGATTGCGGCTGGCCGGCGAACTGTCCCTTGGGCTGCAGGCGATGAAATAACGACCCGTGATGCCTTCCAGCTCGGGTGAGCTGGCGAGATAAACCGGGGTACGGGCGCCGGTTTCGGGACTGGCCAGGAAGGGGCGCAGCCAACGTGGATTGCTTTCGATATTCGAGCCGATGACGCCGGGATGCAGGCAATTGGCGGTGATGTTGGTGTTTTCCAGGCGGCGCGCCAGTTCATAGGTGAACACGATGGTCGCGAGCTTGGAGGCACCATATTGGCGCCACATGGAATAGCGGCGGGCGGCATGCAGGTCGTCGAAATCGAGATTTCCGAACCGATGCAGCATGGAAGCCACCGACACGACGCGGGCGGCGGGAGCGGCCTCAAGTGCATTGCGCAAGGCATGGGTGAGCAGGAAAGGCGCCAGGAAGTGCACGGCCAACTGCAGTTCATGGCCGTCGGCGGAGACTTCGCGGCGCTTTTTCATCAGGCCCGCGTTGTGGATCAGCACGTCCAGTCGCGGATAATGGGACTGATAATCCTCCGCCACGCCCCGCACCTGGGAAAGATCGGCCAGATCGGCCTGCAGCAGGTCCACTTGGTGATTGCCGGTAAGCTGCCGGATCTGCTCGCGGGCGGTTTCACCCCGCGCCGCATTGCGACACACCATCACCACATGGGCACCCATCCGCGCCAGCTTCGTGGCCGTGGCCAGCCCAATGCCCGAATTGGCGCCGGTCACCAGGCAGAGCTTGCCCGTCATCTGCTCCATGAATCGTCCTCGTTGCCTGCCGCCCCGTTTTGACCTTAGCCCATGACAACGGCGTTTGCCTATTCGGCCTCAACCCAATGCGATTGAGGCCGATGCACAAGCGGTGAAGACCCGACGCACAGGATCGGTATGCTACTCGACACCTCGACCCAATCCACGGCGGAACGCTCGGCCAGCGATATGCTGGTGACCTTGCGCCGGATGCCGTTTTTCGAGGATGCCTATTTCCATATGCGGGCGCGTCATCTGGCACTTGCCGATGGTTATCTGCGCACCCTGGAAGATGGTTACCGATTGGCGCCGGCCATGCCCCAGGATGAGATTGTCCTGGGCGCCCTGTCGGAGATGTGGCTGATGGCCGCCTACGATCTGCTCCATACCTGGCGCGAGCAGACACGGGTGGTGTTGACCCATCCGGGTCTCAGCGATCAGGTCAGTACGGCCTCGGTGTCGGTGGAGATCAGCGAGCAGATCGCGGGTTCCGCGAATTTGCGCAAGGTGATTTCCCGTTTGCGCCGGGATGTGCGCTATGGCCGCAAGCTGCGGCGCTATGCCGTGGCGGTCGAGCATATCTACAAGGATCTGCGGGAGTTGCGGGAGTTGCTGGCCCGCCATGAAGTCCTGCGCGCGCGTCAACCCGGCGGCAGTTCGGCGCATGTCCGGATCGACCCGGTCAACGGTTCGCTCATCTATGCCCTGCGCACCCGTCATGGCACGGTACGGCCTCTTTCCAGGGCACAGATTGCCGATGGCCTGACGGCCCTGCGGCCCTGACGAAGGCGCCTCGGGTCAGGCAGATTGGGCGAAAAACCCCAGCGTAATACCGGCCAGTTCGATGACATCATTGTCCTGCAGCGCGTAAGGTCCCAGACCAATGGCCTTGCCATTGACCTTGGGTGGCACGCCTGAATCTCCCGCCGTGGGCACATAGTGCAGGGTATAGCCCTCCGTGGATCGACGGATCGCCGCGACCTGGACGCCCGGACGCCCCACAGTGGTCAGCGGTTTGACCAGATCCAGGCTGCGGCCGACCTGCCGACCGCTGAGCAATTGCAGGCGAGCGCGCGGACCGGGTTTCAGTACCGGAACGGGCCCGGTCGAGGGCTCGGCTGAGTCTCCCGCCACGGGCCGCTCGGGCTGGAGGGGCTGTGCGGGTTGTGGCACGGATCCGGGCCGCAATACAACGGTTTGTTCCATGCCTTCGTCCGCGAGGCTTTCCTCGAAGCGCAACTGGAAGGGGGCGATGGTGATTTCATCGCGGTTGCGCAGCAGGGCGCGCTGGACTGGTTCGCCGTTGAGCAGGGTGCCGTTGGTGCTGCCGAGGTCCTGGACGAAGGCGGTGCCGGCCATCCAGAGAATGGCCGCGTGATGACTGCTGACGGCCGGGTCATCCAGGTGGATGTCGTTGCTGCGTGCCCGTCCCACGCTCAGGCGCTCCAACTCCAGGGTCCATTCCCGGATCGCGACCTGGTTGGCCATCAAGATGATTTTCGCCATGGTTTTCCCCTCGTCCTAATTCTTGTTATTCAGGTGGACCGGCGCATGACGCGGCGCCACCAGGCAGGTTCCGGGGTGGCCTCGGGTGCAGCGATCGCATGCCCCACGATCACTGAAATATTGTCCTTGCCCCCGCGGGCATTGGCCGCCTGTATCAGCGCGCGCGTCAGGCGTGGCAGATCGGGCATGAAGCGCCGCAGGTTGGCGAGAATGTCCTCCTCACTCAAGGTGTCGTGCAGGCCATCGGAGCAGAGCAGGAACAGATCTCCGTCGCGCACGTCGTGCTCGCCCAGGCTGACGTCCACCGCGGCGTCCACACCCAGGGCACGGGTGACCACATTGCTTTTCCCCAGGCGCTTGACCTCCTCGGCGCTGAACATGCCACGCGCCACCAGTTCCTCCTGCAGCGAGTGGTCGACGGTGAGGCGCCCCAACTGATCCTCGCGAAAGCGGTACAGGCGCGAGTCGCCCACATGGGCCACATGAACGCGATTCCCCAGGAACAGCGCCGCGACCACGGTGGTCCCCATGCCGCGGTATTCGGGGCGGGTGCTGGCGGTCTTGAGAATGCGCTGGTTGGCCAATTGCACCGATTCCTTGAGCAGGACCCCGGCAGGGGGGGGTGTAATGGCGTCAGGGGCAGGCGCTGGTTCCAGTCTAGCCAGGCGCTGGCGGACCAGGAAGCCCACGCTGCGCACCGCGAGTTTGCTCGCCACCTCGCCGGCGTTGTAGCCGCCCATGCCGTCGGCCAGCACGGCCAGGCCCGAGGCCGGATCGATTTCGATACTGTCCTCGTTGTGGCTGCGAACCCTACCGGTATCGCTTTGACCGCAAAATTCGATGAGCAGGCGTTGGGCCATGATGCATTCCGTCGGAAGGCGAGAATAAACGAACCGGTTGGGTCCACGGGTCCTCCGGCTTACCCATGCTAAGATCGGCTGCCATTGCCTAACATTGAATATGCGCCATGAGCAAAAGCAAGCCCGCCTTTGTTTGCAGTGCCTGCGGGGCGGTGGCGTCGAAGTGGGCGGGTCAGTGCGCCGATTGCGGCGCCTGGAATACCTTGACCGAATCGCTCCATCCCCCCGTGACCACCGGGCGCTCGGGCTATGCCGGCCAGGTGCCCCAGGTGCGGCTGCTCGGAGAGGTGGAAGAGGCCCAGGATCCCCGCACGCCCACTGGCGTGGGCGAGATGGACCGGGTGCTGGGGGGCGGATTGGTGCCAGGCGCCGTCATCCTCATCGGCGGCGATCCGGGGATCGGCAAATCCACCCTGCTGTTGCAACTGGCCGTGGGACTGCAGGACCGTCTGCCGGCCCTGTATGTGGCCGGCGAGGAATCATTGCAACAGATCGCCCTGCGCGCGCGCCGGCTGGGTCTGCCCCAGGCGCCGCTGGCGCTGGTGTCGGAGACGGCGGTGGAGCGCATCGTGGCCTGCGCCCAGGCACGCCGGCCGGGGCTGATGGTGATCGACTCCATCCAGACCATGTACACCGAGCAGTTGCCCGGCGCGCCCGGCTC
>JBARUT010000124.1:0-8346 GCA_049645885.1 Candidatus Macondimonas sp. | reverse complement strand
GGCACGGGCCGTGCGGGCCGATCCACTTGGATCTCCAAGCTTCCGACGGGACCCGAGATGGCCCGCGTATCCACCGAATCAATGGGATGATCGGTCATAACACCTCATCAGGTCGCCAGGGTGATCGTGCCAAAGGCATACAGTCGCCCTGAATCGCGACCGTAAATTCGGCCCTGGTTGGCAATCAGCGGACCCGACTTGCCCAGGCTGCGCCCCACCACGACCAGTGGCTCGTCCCGGGGCGGGGCGATAAAGGAAAGCTTGAGGGCGGCGGTGGACATGCGGGTAATGCGCGCACTGAGGCCGAACCCAGCGAACACACCCACATTGTCGCAGGCCAGCAATTGGGGGCCGGCGGCTACTGCGCCGGTCGCATCCAAGAAGTGCGCGGTATGGTCGATTTCGATCACGCACCGGCCCGCTCCCATCTGGCGTAGCGCCAATCCGGGCAGGCGTTTTTGCATATTGGCATCAAGCAGCGCCCCCATGCGACCCGTGTCGGCCTGCCCATCCCAGTCCTCGAACAGGGTTTTTGGCCCCGGCAATGGCTCCACAGTCTCAGCTGTCGCCTGCAGGGCAAACACCCACTGCCCCTGAGCCACCAGGTTTCCCTGGGCATCGCGCACCTCGGCGGTTGCAAAGGCCAGGGTGCGGCCCAGGCGCAACAATCGGGCCGAGGCGATGACATCGGTTTCGCGCGCCGGGCGCAGATAGACGATCTGGCCGTCCAAGGGCCGCAGCGCATCCAGTGCGTGCTCCGGCGCCAAGGCGGCGGCTATTTCAAGCCGGGCCGCATCATGCAGCAGGGACGCCAGGATACCGCCATGGACCACCCCACCATCGGCGTTCAGCAGCCGCGGATCGTAAGCTAGCCGCAACCGGGCGCTGGAGATGTCAGGATTTACCTCTACCCCCAGAAAGCGCGCCCAGCCATCCTGGCCATAATGTGCGGCCAGCCGGTCCGAGATGGGGTCTGATGCTGTGTCCATACAGGCGATTTTCCTTCACTCAATAAGTCAAAATTGGTCAGTAGCACCAGCTTAGATGAAGAATATGGAAATCCACGCCCTCGTTGGGCGGCGCTATCCCGGCATTGGACAGGTGCTGGAAACGGTACCCCAAGGTCCAACGCTCATGCGCCGACTGCCAGTTGAAACCCACATGATCGCCGAACTGGAACGCCGAGCCCAGATCGTTGCCATCGAAGCGGGTTGCGGAGAGCAGATGAGCCCCGACACCCAGATTGACTCCGATCGTTCCGAGCGGAATAAGGCGCCTCGCTTCAAGCACCGGTGTCAGGCCCACCTCCCACAGATCATGGTCGCCCGCATCATCGAACCAGCGCCCCATGCTTATCTCGGGGGTCACATGCCACGACCATGCACCAGTTGACCCCACAGCATATGACTGCGGCCCCGCAACAGTCAGTCCCGTCAGCGCGGATCCATGTTCGGTGATCCCCCACTCAGCCCCCAGCTGCCAAGCGGGCGCCGCAATGCCTGGTGTCGTCCATGCCAGGGCCGTCAAAGTCAGCCATTTCATTTTGCCGTTCATCACAAGCCATCTCTCTCAAAATCCAGAATCCTTGTCGTAACGGAATCCCGATATTACCGTTTCAGGGCGCATTGGATGCAAACTGGCAGCCAGACCACTCACTTTCCCTCCGCCAAGGACAATGACCCGTGTGGATCGACTATCTGGGCCAATATGGCCTATTCGCTGCGAAGCTGATCACCTTCGTCTTCGGCCTCGTGGTGGTGCTGATCATTTTCAGCACCCTGGGGCGCCGGCGCCCATCCGCCCAACAAGGCCAACTGCAAATCGAGCATCTGAACCGGCATTACGAGCGGTTGGCCAACGCGCTACGCCACAAACTCCAGCCCGCCCAGCGCAGCGGATGGCGGCGCCTGGCCGGGCGCGGGCTCTGGCGCCGCAAGCCTGTGTCTGCCGCCACCAAAGAGCCGGGGCGGCGCGTCTTCGTCCTGGATTTTCACGGCGACCTGCAGGCTTCGGCCACCGCTGCACTGCGCGAGGAAATATCCGCTTTGCTGCAGATTGCGGACAATCGTGATGAGGTCGTGCTGCGGCTGGAAAGCAGTGGGGGCATGGTGCATGCCTACGGTTTGGCCGCCTCCCAGTTGCAACGGCTGCGCGACCGGGGACTCACACTCACGGTCTGCGTGGACAAGGTCGCCGCCAGCGGTGGCTACATGATGGCCTGTGTCGGCCAACGCATCGTCGCGGCGCCCTTCGCCATCATCGGCTCCATTGGTGTTGTGGCCCAACTGCCCAACCTGCATCGCTTGCTGCAACGCCGCGACGTGGACATTGAACTGCATACCGCCGGCGCCTTCAAGCGCACCTTGACCCTGCTGGGGGAAAACACCCCCGAGGGACGGGAAAAATTCCGCCAGGAACTGGATGAAACCCACGCCCTGTTCAAACAGTTCGTGCGTCAGCACCGCAACCGGCTCGACATCGACCGGGTCGCCACCGGCGAACACTGGTATGGCACCCAAGCCCTGGAGCTCCGGCTGGTCGATGAAATCAGCACCAGCGACGATTACCTCTTGCGGCTGCTGGACCAGGCCCAGCTCTACCGCCTGCGCTATCGCGTCCCGCGCCCCCTGTCCCGCCGCCTCATGGGATTGGGCGGCCGCCTGGGGGATGCCTTGCTGGAGAAACTCTCGGCCAGAAACCGCCCGCTGCTGAAAGATTGATATCGATCATTAACAAAAAAAAATATATTTCACCAAGGGATTGACAAAACCCGGCAGCGAAAACTAAGATACGCCCCATCGAGCATCTCAACGGCTGCTCCCCTTTTTCAAGACCGCTGTTCTTGACACTGAGTCTCCTCCTGAAAGGACCCCCTCGTCCTTTCACGCACTTGACCCCCTGACCTTCAGGGGGTTTTTTTTGCCTGTCACAGCGCATGCTCTTCCCGGCGCATTGATCTCGGATACACTGATACAGTGGCCCGACGAGGCCCTGGCACCCCTTGATCACCAGGAGGATACCCGTGAAGCGTTTCCCGCAATCGCTAGTTCTTGCCGTCAGTCTCACACTCCCCGTGCTTGCGCTGGCCCACGGTGGAGACCATGCCGATCCCGTGCGCTATCGCCAGTCCGGCTTTTACCTGATTGGGTGGCACTTCGAGCCCATGGCCGCCATGA
Organism: Candidatus Macondimonas sp.; assembly: GCA_049645885.1. Taxonomy (GTDB): domain Bacteria; phylum Pseudomonadota; class Gammaproteobacteria; order UBA5335; family UBA5335; genus Macondimonas. The sequence goes on along the minus strand of JBARUT010000124.1, from coordinate 5,170 downwards.
TCAAGGGTGAAACGCCGATGGATGCCAAGGCCTTTGCAACCCATGCCGAAGCCGTGGCGAATATCTCCCACCTGTTGCCTGAGGGTTTTGCCAACGGCCCGCACAAGGGCAAGACCGACGCCAAACCGGAAATCTGGAAAAATCCCAGGGATTTTGCGGACAAGATGAAAGCCTTCCAAGAGCAATCAGGCCAATTGGCACAAATCGCCCAAGGCGGCGATACGGGACAGATCAAGGCGCAGTTCATGAAGACGGCAGAGACCTGCAAGGCCTGCCACGATGACTACCGCAAGGACTGAGCGGCCTCAAAAGCCATTGACCACGGCGTAGACCGCCAAGGCGCTCAAGATCAGCAGGCTCACCGCCCGCCCCAAAGCGAATCGTTCCCCTTGGGGCGGGACCCTCTCCGGAGGCAGGATCTTTTGCCCCGTCACCATGGCGCGCACCAGGTGTTCGCCGAAACGCCAACGGTAATAGCCGATGGCCGCCACATGCACCATTGCGGCGGCGATGAGGATGTTGACGTTCAGCTTGTGCAGACCTGTGAGGAGACGGTTGATCCGCCCGGGGACTCGATCTGCCAGCGGTCCGGATACCATGATGTCATCCGTGGCAAAAAGACCCGTGCCCACCTGCATCAACACCAGCGTCAACAGCAAAGCCACCATGTAGCCGCCCAGGGGATTGTGCCCCAGGTAAAACGGATGTCGGCCTGCGACCAGCTGCCGGGCATAGCGCCAAGCCGTGCCGGGCGGGGCGATAAAATCGCTGAAGCGTGCATGCCGCGAACCAAATATCCCCCATAGCAGGCGAAACAGGATCAAGGTCAAAATGGCATAGCCCGTCCACAGGTGATAGGTCATCCACGAAAGTCCCGCCTGCGCCGTGGACCAGGCGATCACCAGCAGTACCACCAAAGACCAGTGGAACAGGCGCACCGGCAAATCCCATACCGCCACCGCGGTGCCGGATACCGTTTCTCGCTCGGCCATGCCGTCCTCCTTCCAGGGAATTGCCGCCTCACCTTAACGCAGCGGCCGGCACAAGCGCGAGCCCCCATCAACCGTAAAGCCGCAACCCGCGACTGACCCAGATCAGATCCTGCAGCATGGGGTTTGCCGCTGCATCGCCATAACGCTAAGCTTGCCAGCGCCGCCCGTCATCCCTTGCGGTTGCGGGCATTGCCCATGGATTGATTTCAAGGAGACTTAAAGATGAAAAAGCTGGGAGTGGGGATTGCGTTGATCATGCTGGGCGGCTTTTCCGGATGGGCCAGCGCCCAGGAATCCGCGGAGCCCATGGCCGTAGAAGAAGGTGGCGCGCTGCCTGATCGTGATCAGATCTATGGGTTCGACATCATGACCAGGGACGAACGCAAGCAGTATCGCGAGCAATATGAAAACGCGAAATCCAACGATGCGCTCCAGGCCTTCCTGGACAATCACCGCAAACGTATGCAGGAACGCGCGCGCGCCATGGGATTCGGCACCCCGGAGCAGGCGCAGGCCATGGCCAAGGAAGGCACGCTGCAAAAAGGCGCAGGACAGAGCTCGTCTCACAAAGCCAAGGACGGCGGGATCCACAATTACCTGCACTATTGAAGTCCCGCTCGGCGCTTGGCCGATTGATCTTGCTGAGGAAGGCGCCATCAGGCGCCTTTTTTTGATTGGATGTTTTCAGTCGTTGGTCGCTTGCGTGCTCAAGCAGGGCATCCGGTAGCCGATAAACACGACATGAAGCATCGCCGCTTCGAATAACGAACCAACTACCTCATGCGGGCCATCGTCCAGGAGTCTTGCCATGAAGATCCACACTCTGATTTTTCCCTTGGCCTTGGCATGTGTCGCTGCCCCGGCGCACGCCGAACTCGCCCGGATGGACTATGCACAAATGGCGGAGGTGACGGGTCAAGCCTACTTCATCAGCCTGGGTTCGGTTGAACTGCCCTTTTCGATCAAGACCCTCGCCGAACGCCATATCGATATTGGCCCACTCGGCATCAGCGCATTCGCCAATGGCGTGGAGACGCGTATCCCCACCCTGACCTCACTGCCCCGGAATCTGTTCGTCGGCGCATTCAATGGCATCAACACCACAGTCTACGATGCCATTGCTGCCGGGCTGAGCGTCGCGCCGCCCCCCATCAACCCTGTCGGAACCACGCTGTGGCAGTATGTTCCCGTGGTAACACTGGAATTCAAATAGCCCCCCGTTCATGCATGCGTTCGGCAAGGCGCGCCCTGCATGCGTGGCACGGCTCAAAGCCCATGCAAGTCCCAAGGAACAGCCCGCAAGCTCGGACTGCTTGTGGGCAATGGGAAGCGTCCACCGTACGTTCGTACGTCGGTTGGACGATCGGTTTTCAGGACAAAGAGGATGCGGACCGCAAGCGCCTGGGAATTGCCGACCCGCAGCCTGGCCGGAAAGCTGCCGCAAGGGTCGATGCGACATAGGCTTGAGCATGCTCGACGGCGACCTCGACCGATTCACCCCGCGCCAGACGGGCGGCCAGGGCGGCAGCCAGGGTGCAACCCGAGCCATGGAACGGGCCAGCCAGGCGTGGCCAGCGAAAAATCCGTACGCCTTCGGTCCCATGGAGGCGGTTTTCCACCGCCGCAGTGGGCTCGTCTCCGCCGGTGACAAGCACATACCGAGCGCCCAAGGCCCGCAATGTCTCGGCGCAGGCCGCAAGCTCAGCCAGCCCGGTCAGCGCACGGGCCTCGACGACATTGGGCGTGAGCACGGTGGTACGCGGTATCAATACCGTTTTAAGCGCGGGAATCAGATCAGCCTCGGCGAGCTGCCCGCCACCCGTGGCCACCAGCACCGGATCGGTCACCACCGGGATCAAGGGATGACGCGCCAGAAGTGCCGCGACCGCTGTGACAATGGCGCCATTGCCGAGCAAGCCCAATTTGATCGCCGCGACGCGCTGATCGGCCAGCACCGCCTCGGCCTGGGCGATCACCAACGCTGGCGCTACCGCCTCCACCCGGCTCACATTGACCGTGTCCTGCACGGTGAGACAGGTGATCGCCACCGCTGCATGGGCGCCCTGCGCCGCGATGGCCTCGATGTCGGCTTGCTGGCCGGCGCCGCCGCTGGGGTCATGTCCCGCGAACACCAGAACCGTAGGAGGGTGAGCCTCTTTGTCCATGGCGACAGTTTAGCATTGGCAACACCTGCGGCAGTCGCCGCAGGGCGGCGGATCAACGCTCCCCGGCCGAGCGCCATTGCCACCCAAGGGCGCGCGCAATCGAGTTGCATTGGTGCCCAGTCACATAAGTCACACAGCAACGCCCGTCAACGATTCCCGCTCAATCCAGCCGCGGGAAGCGCTCCGCGATGGAATCGCCGGTGAAGCGCGCGATCCAACCATCGGGGTTGTTGAACAGCCGGATGGCCGTGAAGCGCGGGCGCGATCCCATGTCGAACCAGTGCAGCGTGCCGGCGGGAACGCTGATGAGGTCATTCTTGACACACAGTACGGCATAGACGCGTTGATTCAGGTGCAGGCAGAACAAGCCGGCACCCTCGACGAAAAAGCGCACCTCGTCCTCGCCATGGGCATGTTCACTCAGGAACTTCTGGCGCAGCGCCACCCGATCGGGGTGGTCGGGATACAGGTTGACCACATCCATGCTTTGATAACCCGCCTCCTGGACGAGTCGATCGATTTCCGGCCGGTAAGCAGCCAGGATGGTCTCCACGTTGGCCCGTTCGTCCAGCGCCTGGGTGGCCGCCCAGCGCCGAAAAACAACCCCGACCTCGGCCAGGGTGTGGCGGATGATGTCGCCGTCCTCGGTATCGAGCAACGGGTGTGTGGCATCGTGTTCGGCATAAACGGTCAACCGGCTCATTGGACGACCTCCTGCAATTGGGGAATATGGTGAAAATCGGCGGCGACGGGGTGGCTGCTCGTCAACCCCGCCCCGCGGGCCAAAAGACAGGTTCCCAGGCCCGCCGTTCGCGCCGCGTCGAGTTCGGACTCGATGTCCGACAGGAACAGGATCTGCTCGGGTGGCAGATCGATGGCCCGGGCAATGTGCCGGTAGCTGTCCGCTTCGCGCTTGGCGCCCACCCGGGTATCAAAAAAACCGCTGAACAGGCCCGTGAGATCGCCGTGGTCGCTGTGACCGAACAGCAACCGCTGAGCCTCCTCGGAGCCGGACGAGTAGACATAGAGCCGCAGGCCAGCTTCGTGCCAGCGACGCAGGCAGATCGCTGCATCAGGATAGAGATGGCCGGTGAAATCGCCACGCTCGTAACCCTCGCGCCAGATCCAGCCCTGCAAGGTCTTGAGCGGCGTGATCTTGAGGTCGAGCTTGATCCACTCCAGCAACTGATCCACCACCTGCGCCTCGCTTGTCCCCGGCCGGCCGCTCTGGGCCGCCACCTCGGCCAGCAACGCCTGCATCCGGGGCTTGTCGCCATGGGCGGCGATATAGGCCGGCAGTTGGCGGGCGGCATAGGGAAACAGCACGCGATGCACAAAACCGATATCGGTGGTGGTCCCCTCGATGTCGGTGACGATGGCCTGGATGCTCATGCGTGTCCCTCCAACAACCGTTCAGTCAACCGGCACTGCATCAGGAATTCCCAGCCTTCCACATGGCGCCGCGCCTCCGCCACCGATGCACCCCAGGCATACAGGCCATGCCCGCGCACCAGAAAAGCATGAGGCAGTACAGCCGACTCCCAGCATTGCGCTAGGCGATCGGCCAGTGCCGGAATGTCCTGGGTATTCTCAAAGATCGGCAAGGCAACCCCCTGTTCATGGGTGGTGTGGCCACTAATGGCTTTTTGCATTTCGTAGCCCTCGAACAGCAGCGCCTCGGTCGGGGCAAGACGCGAAAGCACAGTGGCCGCCACAGAATGGGTATGCAACACGCAGCCGATAGTGGGGTCGAGCCGATAGAGCCGTTGGTGCAAGGCCGCCTCGGCGGAAGGTATCGGCGCCGTGGTAGGCAGGGGCGCGTGCACGGCGGCGCGGATGAAATCGTCCGCTGTGAGGGCGCGCTTGTCGCGACCCGAGGCGGTAACGAGAAAGTGGTCGGCGTCCTCGCACAGCGAGAAGTTGCCGCCGGTCGCAGGCGACAGACCCTGGGCTGCCAGCGCGCCGACGGCCTGGATGAGGGTATCGAGGGTGTCTGCAGCCGCCATGCGCAAT
>JBARUT010000123.1:0-10214 GCA_049645885.1 Candidatus Macondimonas sp. | reverse complement strand
CGTGGAGGGGCCAGTGGTGCGGCAACTTCAGGAGATGTTTGCCCAGGACTGGGCTTTCGCCGCTGGCGAAAATCTTGACGGCGAATCCTGGTTCCCGCCGATACTGCATCCCGCGGGCGCGGTGTTTAGTCGCGCGGTTCCGGATGGACCGGATGAGAATCTGGACAAGTTGTCCTGGGTCTTGCTCGGCGCGCTGAGCGTGGCCAATCGCCGGATACGCATCATGACCCCTTATTTCCTGCCCGATCGAAGCCTGATCAATGCCTTGAATCTGGCGGCGCTGCGCGGCGTCGAAGTTGATATTCTCCTGCCCGCTCACAACAACCTGCCTTTTGTGCATTGGGCCATGATGGGTCAGCTCTGGCAGGTGCTGGGACATGGCTGCCGGGTGTGGTTCAGCACCGGGGCATTCGATCACAGCAAGCTGATGGTGGTCGATGAAACCTGGGTCTTCCTGGGCTCGGCCAACTGGGATCCGCGCAGTCTGCGCCTGAATTTCGAGGGCAACCTCGAATGCTATGATTCAAGACTCGCCGTGGCACTGGATGAACTGGTAGCGGCGCGGATACGGATGGCGCGACCTTGCAGCCTGGCCGAGGTGGATGCGCGATCCCTGCCGATCAAATTGCGTGACGGGATCGCCCGTCTGTTCACGCCTTTTCTTTGAAAAAAAATGGCTCAACGGGTCGAGCCTTGCAGGCTGGACACGGTTGCGGTAGCGGAGGGAACTGATTCATGACGCAGGTGGTGCAACTGGAAAAATTTGGGCTGGATGGCCTGCGCCCGGCGCAGCGGTCACTGGCGGATCCCGGCCCGGGCCAGGTTCGGGTGCGGGTCGGCGCGGTATCCCTGAATTATCGCGACCTCATGATGGTCCTGGGCCTCTACAATCCCCGCCAGGCCTTGCCGCTGATCCCGTGCTCGGATGGCGCGGGGACGGTTGTGGCCGTGGGGGCGGGGGTGACAGCATGGTGTCCCGGTGACCGGGTCATGGGCGTGTTTGCGCAGGATTGGTTGGACGGGGAAGTGGACAGCCGTTGCGGGCGGCGCACCTTGGGCGGTCCCCTCGACGGCATGCTGGCCGAGGAAGTGATCCTGCCCGACACCGGACTGGTGCGCAGCCCGGACTGCCTCACCGATGCCCAGGCTGCCTGCCTGCCCTGCGCCGGAGTCACTGCCTGGCATGCCCTGGTGGCGCAGGGCGGGATCCAGTCCGGCGATACCGTGCTGGTCATCGGCACCGGTGGCGTGTCCCTGTTTGCCTTGCAGATCGCTCGTGCCCATGGGGCGCAGGTCATCGTGGTATCCCGCAGTGAGGAAAAATTGGCCCGGGCCAAGGCGTTGGGCGCCTTTGCCGGGATCCATAGCGCAACCACCCCGGCCTGGGGCAAGGCGGTGCAGGCGCTGACCGGCGGGCGGGGCGTGGACCAGGTCGTGGAGGTGGGCGGTGCGGACACCCTGGCTCAGTCCATCGAGGCGGTGCGGCCTGGCGGCCGGATCGCCATCATCGGGGTCTTGTCAGGCGTTTCCAGCCAGATCGATTTGCGTCGGGTGTTGATGCGCAGTGTGCGCTTGCAGGGCCTGTTCGTGGGTAGCCGCCGCATGCTGGAGGATTTGGGCCGGGCCGTCGATGCCACGGCGCTGGTGCCGGTCATCGACCAGATGCTGCCTTGGGATGCCGTGCGGCCGGCATTCGAGCAGCTGGCCAGCGGAAATCAGTTCGGCAAAGTGGTGCTGGCCCGGTGAATTCCGAGCAAGCCGCGGCCCACCTGGCGTTTTTCCGAACCGTCTGCGGCGCGCGGGGCGTGCGATCCACCCCACAGGATCAGGCCCCCCATCTGGAAGAGCCGCGCGGAAGATTCACCGGCGCAGCACTGGCCGTGGTGCTTCCGGGCAGCACCGCCGAGGTGGCTGCCGTGGTTCAGTACGCCCAGACCCACGGCATCGCCATCGTGCCCCAGGGCGGGCAGACGGGGCTGTGCGGGGGCGCGCTGCCCGATGCCAGCGGCCGCCAGATCGTGCTCAACCTGAAACGCATGCGGCGCGTGCTGGCGCTGGATCCGGTCGAGGCCACCGTGACGGTGGAAGCCGGCTGCCGCCTTGCCGAGGTGCAGGCGGCTGCTGATGCGGCTGGCCTGTGGTTTCCCTTGAGCCTGGCCTCGGCGGGGGAGTGCCAGATCGGCGGCAACCTGGCTACCAATGCCGGGGGGCACAATGTGTTGCGCTATGGCAATGTGCGCGAGCTGTGCCTGGGTCTGGAAGTGGTCCTTGCCGACGGACGGATCTGGTCAGACCTCAAGGGCCTGCGCAAGGACAATAGCGGTTATGACCTCAAGCAGCTGTTCATTGGCGCGGAGGGCACCCTGGGCGTCATCACGGCGGCAATTTTGCGCCTGGTGCCCCATCCGGCGCAGCAGGTGACGGCCCAGGTCGCGGTCTCCGATCCCGCCGCTGCCCTGCGGCTGCTGGGGCGGTTGAACAGGGCGGTGGGGGAGGCCTTGACGGCCTTCGAACTCATGTCAGCGTTTTCTCTGGAACTGGTGGCCCGTCACTTCCCCGACCTGCCGGCAAGGCAATTGGAAACCAGCCCCTGGAGCGTGCTGCTGGAACTCTCGGGGGCGAGCAGCGATGCGGGCTTGTCGGATCGCTTGAGCCAAATTCTGGACGCGGCCCTGTGTGAGGGTGAGATCCGCGACGCGGTCGTGGCCCGGAACGCGTCCCAAGGCGCGCGTCTCTGGGCGGTGCGCAATGCCATCCCCGATGCGCAGCGGCGCGAAGGGCCCAGCATCAAACACGATATTGCGCTGCCACGCGCCCGCATGGCGGCCTTCATCGGCGAGATGCTGCCGTTGCTGGAAAGCCGCTTTCCCGGTGTGCGGCCCTGCGTCTTCGGGCATCTTGGCGATGGCAATCTCCACTTCAACCTGTCCCTGCCGCAGGGGGGCGATGCCCAGGCTTTTCTGGACCAACGCGACGCATTGGAGCAGCTGGTGCACGATCGGGTGGTCGCCCAGGGCGGCAGCTTTTCCGCCGAACATGGCATCGGCCAGCTCAAGCGAGGCGAGATGGCCCGTTACAAGGATGCGGTCACCCTGGACCTCATGCGCAGCCTCAAGCGCGCTCTTGACCCGTATGACGTGATGAATCCCGGGAAGGTGTTGCCTGATCCGTAAGCATCCGAACGGCTTCGTGGGTATGCAGGAAGATGCGACCCGGCGCAAGTTGTCCTGGCAGGTCGACCCGCTGCAGGCGGTCCATGACCGGCCCCTTGACCTCGGCCAGATGCAAGGTGACGTCCAGTGAGCGCAGGGCATGGATCAAACCCAGCAACATGTCCAGCGCACTGGTGTCAATGGCATTGACCGCGCTGGCGATGAGTACGACGTGGCGGGTTTCGGGTTTTTCCCGAATGGCCTGCAGGATGAACTCCTCCACCGGCCCGGCATTGGCGAAACACAGGCTTTCATCGACGCGCACCAGCAGGATTTCCGGCCAGGTCTCAACGGCATGGCGCTGGATGTTGCGGAAATGCTCAGTGCCCGGCACCTGCCCGACGCGGGCGATATGGGGATGTCCGGCGCGCCAGATGAACAGCAACAGGGACAGGGCGAGGCCCAACAATAATCCGTGTTCCACGCCAAGCGCCACCACCCCCGCCAGGGTGGCAAGCAGCGCGCCGGCATCGGTCCGGTCATAGCGCCACGCCTGGCGCAGGGCTGCCACATCCACCAGGTTCAGCACCGCCACCACGATGATGGCGGCAAGAATCGCCTGGGGCATATAACTGAACAGGGGCGTGAGGTAGAGCGCCGCCAGCCCCACCAGGATCGCAGTGAAAACCCCGGCGAGTGGCGTGCGCGCCCCGGCCGTGTCGTTGACCACCGTGCGGCTGAATCCCCCGGCCACCGGCATGGCCCCGGTGAATGCCGCCCCCAGGTTGGCGACCCCCAAAGCGATCAGTTCCTGATCCGGATCGACTCGTTGTCGACGCCGGTTGGCCAGCACCTTGGCCACCGACACGCTCTCCACATAACCGATCAGCGCAATCAAGGCGGCGGCCGGCAACAAGTCCAGCCAAGGCCCCCCCGCGCCCAGAAATGACAAATCGATTTGGGGCAGGCCGACGGCCAGGGCGCCCACCACGGCCACGCCATGGTGGATATGCCATTCCCCCCAGGCCACTAGGGCCGTGCCGCTCAACACCACCGCCAGGGGGGCTGATTTTCCCATCAACAAGGCCGCCCGCTCCGGCACGCGGAAGCGGCGTAGCAGTCGCCCCAGCGGCGCGCCGGAGAGCCACAGGAATCCCATGGCGCCAAATCCCAGCATGAGGGTCATCGGCTTGATCTGGCCGACGCCAGCCATCAACTGAGCCAGCAGGGCGGGCGTTTCCTGCCCGGTCGCCGGGATGCCGGTCAAGTGCTTGATCTGACTGATCACGATCACCAGTGCCGCGCCGGTGGTGAAACCCGACAGGACGGGATGGCTGAGAAAATTCATCAGCTTGCCGGCACGCAACAGGCCCAGCACGAACAGCAGTGCGCCCACTTCAAAGGCCAGGATCACGCCATGGATCAGGGCTTGCTGCGGATCGGTGATCCCTCGGCTCCCCAAGGCACTGGCCACCAACAGGGCCGCCACCGCCACCGGTCCCACCGCCAGCGTCCGACTGGTGCCCAATGCGGCATAGAGAATAGGGGGCAGCATGCTGGCATAAAGCCCTGCCTGGGGCGGCAGGCCAGCGAGCATGGCATAGGCCAGGCTTTGAGGAACCAGCAGGATAGCGGTAATCATGCCCGCCACGAGGTCATCGGCAAGCTCGCGCCGCCCGTAATCGGCAAGCCAATGGCGCATCGCCAGGTCGGGCAGGCGCAGCCGCCTTCCCGACCCCGGCGTTGGGGCGGGCAGCGGCATCAGGCCGGCTGGCCGCAAGCCAGATTGGCGGGAACTGCCACATCCATGTATTTGGGGTTGGGCAGCTTGAGGTTATTCATGATGTTGACGTACGCCTCCACCGAGCTCACCTGCAGTCGCGGGTTGCAACGCCTTTCTTCGCCGATGGTGCTGACTGTCCAGCCTTTGTAGTCATGGCCGGGGTAGACCAGGGTGTCCTCCGGCAGCTTGAGCAGCTTGTTGAACAGGCTGTCGTATTGGGCACGGGCATCGCCGTTCTGGAAATCCGTACGACCGGTGCCGCGGATCAGCAGGGTATCGCCGGTAAATACCCGGTCGTCCATCAGGAAGCTGTAGGACTCATCGGTATGCCCGGGGGTATACAGTGCTTGCAGCGTGAGGCCGTCCACCGTGATGTGTTCGCCGTCCTTGACGCGCAGGGAAACGCATTCGGCTTTGGTTTGCTCGCCCATGATGGTCACGCAGCCGGTGGTGTCACGCAGCTGGCCCATGGCCGTGACGTGATCGGCGTGGGTGTGGGTGTCGATGGCCTTGACCAGGCGCACATCCAGTTCCCGCAGCAACTGCAGGTAGGCATTGATCTGCTCCAGGACCGGATCGATGATCACGGCCTCGCCGCCCGGGCGAGCCGCCAGCAGGTAGGTGTAGGTGCCTGTGTCGAGGTCATACAATTGTCTGAATAACATGGTCAATCTCCTTCTCATCCAAATAAGCGCCTGTGGAAAGCGGCTTGTGGGATTTGTTGTAACTAAATTATATATGTATATAACATTTTTTCAATTCAATACCGATCGGACCGCTGAGTTGGATCAATTTTCCATCTGTCAGGGATCCAGCATGGCAACGACTTGCCTCTCGCGCCACCAGCCGCTAGCCTCGGCGCAGCATGAGGGAGGACGGTGCATGCAGTCGGAAAGATGGTTCTTCTGGGGCGACTTGCTGGCAAATGGCGTGGTTGGCGTCGCGGCGGCTGCAGCGGGCTATGCGCTGGCGACAAGCGCGCTTGCCGTGTGGCTGGTGCCGCCCCTGGCCCTGCTGGTTGGGGCGCTGGGCGGCATGATGATCAATATGGTGTTTTTCTCGCGTTGGCTCGGTGCCATGGAGACCATGTTGCCCACCTTGTTGAGCGGTATGCTGGCCGGGCTCATCGGGGCATTGGTGGTCCCCCTCGGAATCCTGTGCGCCGGAGCGGCTGGGGCAAGCGTGGGCTTGGCCGTTTTTGGGGTGTTGGCCCTGCTGCAGGCTCGCATCGTCGCCCAGGCCCGACGGGGGATCTGGTCGTGATCGCGGATGGGCATACCCGGCGCAAATGGGACCGGGCGGCGGCCCGCTACGATTTCATGGTGGCCGGGGGGCAGGAAAGGCGCTGGACTCTGCCCAAGCGTGCCCTGTTCAGCACCATGGGGACTGGACCGATCCTGTTCGTGGCGCTGGGCACCGGGCTCGACATTCCCCACTTTCCACCGGATCGGGATATCACCGCCATTGATATCAGTCCGGCCATGCTGGAGCGGGCTGCGCCACGGGTGGCCGCCTACTCAGGGCGCTTGCGTACTGCGGTGATGGACGTGCGGGCGCTGGATTTTCCCGATGCGCATTTCGACCAGGTATTCACCGCCTGCACCTTCTGTTCGGTGCCCGACCCCGTGCGGGGGTTGCGTGAACTGTTCCGGGTGTTGCGGCCGGGCGGGACTTTGGGCATGTTCGAGCATACCGGCAGCCGTTACTTTCCTTTCAAGTACCTGCTGGATGCCATGACGCCGCTCAGCCGTCTGGTGGGACCGGATCTGAATCGGGATACGGTCAGCAATGTGATGCGGGCCGGGTTCGATGTGTTCGAGGTGCGGCCGGTTTTCCTGGACATCGTCAAGACGATTCGTGCCCGCAAGCCCCTCTGAACCCCGCGATTTCCGGGTTCGTCGCGGCTTTGTCGGCGCCGATCACCCGACCCGTGACCTCCAGGTGCTGACCGACCTCACCTGGCAGGACGCAACCGGCGAGCGCCACGCTGATCAGGCCATTTTCGAGGCCGAGTTGGCCATGATCCGGCGTGCGCGCCGGCTGATCGTGGCCGATCAGTTTCTCTACAATCCCTGGCGCGGGGCAGCAGCGGGCGATTTCCAGCCGCTGTGCGCCCGTTTCACCGACGCCCTCGTGGCCCAGCGCCGCCGCTATCCCGCCCTGCGCGCCGTGCTGATCACTGATCCCGTCAACACCGCCTATGGGGCTGAATGGCCACCTCATCTTCAGCAGCTTCAGGACGCGGGTGTGGAGGTGGTGCTTACCCCCCTGAAGCGACTGGCCGACAGCAATCCCGCCTGGTCCTGGTTGTGGCGGATATTGCTGCGGCATCTTGCCCTGGATGGGCTAGGTCGTTTCCCCCATCCCTTCAAGCCGGGCCGGGTGCGGCTTGCGACCTATCTGCGATTGCTGCATTTCAAGGCCAACCACCGCAAGACCTTGATTGCTGATGAGGATGATCACTGGGTGGGGCTGGTATCATCCAGCAATCCCCATGATGCGAGCTGTTGGCATCACAATCTGGCGCTGCGATTCAAGGGCGCGGCCGTCGGGGATCTGCTGGCCAGCGAGAATGCGGTGCTGGGCTTGGCGGGCCGGATGCCGATCGTGTTGCCCGCCTTGTCGGCCAGGACGGCGCCGTACGCGCCGACGGAGGGCAGTCTGCGTCTCGCCGTGCTGACAGAGACTGCCATTCGGGAACGATTGTTAGTTGAGTTGATGAGGGCCGGGCGGGGTGACCGGGTGGCGGTGGCCGTGTTTTATCTGGCTCACCGGGGGGTGATCCGCGCCTTGATCGAAGCCCATCGGCGCGGGGCTGGCGTTCGCGTGTTGCTGGATGCCAATCACGATGCCTTCGGCCGGCAAAAGAATGGTATTCCCAATCGACCCGTGGCCTGGGAACTGCATCGCGCGGGAATCGCCGTGCGCTGGTTCAATACTCACGGGGAGCAGGCCCATGGCAAGTTTGTGCTGATCCAGCGCGCCGATGGCTCGGCTAGTCTGGTCGGTGGATCGGCCAATTTCACCCGCCGCAATCTGGACGGCTTCAATCTGGAAACCGACGTGGTCGTGAGCGGGCCGGCGGATCATCCGGCTTTTCGGCAGGTGCAGGCTTACTTCGAGCGCCAATGGGGGAACGAAGGAGGTATCGCCTTCAGCCTGCCCTATGCCGCCTTTGCCGAGCCGCGCCCGTTCAAGTATCTGCGCTACCGGATCATGGAGGCGAGCGGCTGGAGCACGTTCTGAGCAGCACATCCGCTTGTCGATATAATCGCGTTTTCGTTCTTTTGGAGAGCCTGCCGTGGCCCTGGACCCCCAAGCCGCCATGAATGTCGCCCGGGTATTGACCGAGGCGCTGCCCTATATCCGCCGGTTCGCCGGCAAGACGGTGGTGATCAAGTACGGCGGCAACGCCATGGTCGATGAGACCCTCAAGAACGGGTTTGCCCGCGATATCGTGCTGATGAAGCTGGTGGGAATCAATCCGGTCGTGGTTCATGGCGGCGGCCCCCAGATCGGTCAACTGCTGGCCCGCATCGGTAAGGAATCCCGCTTCGTCGAAGGCATGCGGGTGACCGATGCCGAGACCATGGATGTGGTTGAAATGGTCCTGGGGGGGCTGGTCAACCAGCAGATCGTCGATCTCATCAACCGCAACGGCGGTCGCGCCGTGGGGCTGTCGGGCAAGGATGGCGGGCTGATCCATGCCCGCCGCATGACCTTGCATCGCGGCGAAGCCGGTGAAATGGATATCGGTCAGGTGGGCGAGGTCGAACGGATCGATCCGGGCATCGTGAATCTGCTCGATCAGGCCGATTTCATTCCGGTCATCGCGCCCATCGGGGTGGGCGAGGATGGCTGCTCCTACAACATCAATGCGGATCTGGTGGCCGGCAAGGTGGCCGAGGTGATTGGCGCCGAAAAACTGATGCTGCTCACCAATACGGCTGGGGTGTTGGATCGTGACGGCCGGCTGTTGACCGGCTTGAGTCCCGCGCAGGTGGAGGCGCTCATCGCCGATGGCACCATTTATGGCGGCATGTTGCCCAAGATCGCCTGCGCCCTGTCGGCGGTGCAGAACGGCGTCGGGGCCTCCCACATCGTCGATGGTCGGGTGGAGCATGCAGTGTTGCTGGAACTGTTCACGGACGAGGGGGTGGGGACGCTGATTCGTCCTTGAGCTTGCTGGATGCGGGGGCGGGCGATTCGACCAGGGCGCGATAGGCCTGCAGATCTGCCTCGAAGGCCGCGCGGGTTTGCTCAAGATCCTGCTGACGCTGGGCGATGGCCCGTTCGTGGGCCTCCAGGTCGCCTGCGCTTTGCTGGATCTGTTTCTGCAGAATGGGGGGGATTGCTTTTCCCCCTTCCAGAAAGGCGGCCTCGCGAGCCTTGAGTCCAGCAAGCTGACTCACCAGCCCGGCGCGCTGTTCCTGAAGGAATGCCAGGCTGGCTTGTAGATCATCAAGGTGCTGATCGCGAATGGCTAGAATCTCGGCTGCAGAGCCATATAGCTGATGCAGACGCGCAGCTTGCTGCTCCTGGGCCTGCTGGGCAGCCCGGTCCCGGGGGCTGGGGACGGGCTGCGGGGCAACGTCTTGGATCCGGATTCCCTTGGGGTTCAGGGTGGTATAACGGGTCTGGCCGGGAGGCAGGCGGTCGCTGACCTGAACCCGTCCCTGTTCGTCCACCCAGCGATACAGCTCGACCGCATCCGCCGCAAATGCCCCTGCCAGACACAACACGCCCCACAGCCAGCTTCTTTTTGCCATCCTCGCCCCCCGAATATCCCAAAGCGTAGGATCGACCGGAAAAAACCGAGCTTGAATCCGGTCAAGGCGGTGGTTAGCTCCCGATGGGGTCGCCATAGCGGTCCCGATAGGCCGCGACAGCCGTCTTGAGTGCAGCGTTTCCCTGATGCGCGAGGTGACCTTCAATGTCGCCCAGCGTGGCGATGCTGATAACGTCCAGGCCCAGGGTTTCCCGGGCTTCCCGCACGGCGGAACGTTCCCCCTGGCCTTTTTCCTGGCGGTCCAGGCAGATCAGGACGGCGACCGGTGTCGCCCCCGCCGCGCGAATCAGCGTGACCGACTCCCGCACGGCGGTACCCGCCGTGATGACATCGTCCACGATCACCACCCGACCGGCGAGCGGGGCGCCGACAAGGCTTCCGCCTTCCCCGTGATCCTTGGCCTCCTTGCGATTGAATGCCCAGGGCACATCCCGATTATGGTCCCGGGCCAGGGCAATGGCGGTCGCCGTCACCAAGGGAATGCCTTTAT
>JBARUT010000122.1:0-14989 GCA_049645885.1 Candidatus Macondimonas sp. | reverse complement strand
CGGTGATGGTCCGCGTCGGCTTCACCAGGGGCTAGCCCAGGCCGGGCTGGCGGAGGAAGTCATCGAGGAGGCGCTGCCCGATGGGGAGGACTGGGGTGAGCGCCTGGACGCCGCGCGCCGCCGCCGCTTTGGGGCTGTCCCGCCGGCTGACTGGCCGGATTGGGGCCGGCAGGCACGCTACCTGGAACGGCGCGGCTACCCCCCCGAACTGATCCGTCGGCGGTTGCCGCGTCCCGCAGCCGGCGTGGCAAAGGACGGCGAAGCAGCGGAATGATTCTCCATTCAATGGCCTTTGCCTATACTGACCGCCATTTTGCGAATCGAGCTCCATCGCATGATTACCAGCGCTGAACTTCGCCATCGTTTTCTCGAATTCTTCCGCGGCAAGGGGCACACCGTTGTCCCCAGCAGCCCGCTGGTTCCCCAGAACGATCCCACCTTGCTGTTCACCAATGCCGGGATGGTGCAGTTCAAGGACGTCTTCCTCGGGCGCGACGACCGCCCCTACACCCGTGCGGCCAGCGCCCAGCGCTGCGTCCGTGCCGGCGGCAAGCACAACGACCTGGAAAACGTCGGCTATACCGCGCGCCATCACACCTTCTTCGAAATGCTGGGCAATTTCAGCTTCGGCGACTATTTCAAGCGCGAGGCCATCCACTATGCCTGGGAATTCCTGACCGGCACTTTGGGGCTTCCGGCGGAACGGCTGTGGGTGACGGTTTACGCCACCGACGATGAGGCCTACGACATCTGGCTGCATGAAATCGGCATCCCCGCCGAGCGCATCATCCGCATCGGCGACAAGCCAGGCGGTGGTTCCGACAATTTCTGGCAGATGGGCGATACCGGGCCGTGCGGACCCTGCTCGGAGATTTTTTACGACCACGGCCCCACTGTCGTGGGCGGCCCGCCGGGCAGCCCGGAGGAAGATGGCGATCGCTATATCGAAATCTGGAACCTGGTGTTCATGCAGTACGAGCGCGATGAGCAAGGCGCGCTCCATCCCCTGCCCAAGCCTTCGGTGGATACCGGTATGGGTCTGGAGCGGCTGGCCGCCGTGTTGCAGGGCGTCCACAGCAACTACGACATCGACCTGTTCCGACGCCTCGTCCAGGCCGCCGGGCGGGAAACCGGCGCGTCGGATCTGGACAATCCGTCGCTGCGCGTGCTCGCCGACCATGTGCGCGCCTGCGCCTTTCTGATCACCGATGGTGTCATTCCCGGCAATGAAGGGCGGGGCTATGTGCTGCGGCGCATCGTGCGCCGGGCGGTGCGCCATGGTTACAAACTGGGTGAGCGTCAGCCGTTCTTCCATCGACTGGTGCCGGATCTGGTCGCCGAAATGGGACAGGCTTATCCCGAACTGGCGGCGGCCGAGCCGCGTGTCGTGGCCATCTTGCGGCAGGAAGAAGAACGCTTTTTCGAGACGCTCGAATACGGCATGGCCATTCTCGATGGTGAAGTGCGGTCACTGGCCGAAAACGGCGGCCAATTGAATGGCGAGACGGCGTTCAAACTGCATGACACCTACGGTTTCCCCCTAGACCTGACCCAGGATATTTGCCGCGAACATGGCGTTGCGGTGGATCTGGCAGGATTCGAGGCGGCCATGGGCCGCCAGCGCGAGCAAGCGCGATCGGCAGGCCGGTTTCGTATGGACGCCGCCTTGGAATATGCCGGCGCGGCCACGGTATTCCAGGGTTATGACGCTCTGGCGGTGGATGACGCCAAGGTGCTGGCGCTGTATCACGCCGGCACTGCGGTGCCTATGCTGACTGCCGGCCAGGAAGGGATCGTGGTGCTCGATCGGACACCGTTCTATGCCGAATCCGGTGGTCAGGCGGGCGACGCTGGCGAATTGACGGCTGGGGGTTTGCGATTCACGGTACGCGATACGCAGAAAATCCAGGGCGATGTATTCGGACATACAGGGCATCTCGCCGAGGGCATGCTGCGGCTGGGTGATGTCATAACGGCACAGGTGGATGGTGCGCGCCGCCAGCGCACCATGCGCCACCATTCCGCCACCCACCTGCTGCACAAGGCACTGCGCGAAGTTCTCGGTCCCCATGTGCAGCAGAAAGGCTCGCTGGTGGACGCCGACAAGACCCGCTTTGATTTTTCGCATGCCGCGCCGCTCACGGCTGAGGAAATCGGACGCATCGAAGCGCTGGTCAATGCCGAGGTGTTGGCCAACCTGCCGACCCGGGTGCGGGTGCTGCCCCTCGAAGAAGCACGCCAAAGCGGCGCCGTCATGCTGTTCGGAGAAAAGTACGGGGACACCGTGCGGGTGCTGGACATCGGCGGTTCTTGCGAACTGTGCGGCGGCACCCACGTCTCCCGGACCGGAGACATTGGCCTGTTCAAGATCACGAGTGAATCCGGCGTGGCCGCCGGAGTACGACGGGTGGAAGCGGTGACCGGGGATGTCGCCCTGGCTTTCGTCGGCGCCCAACTGGCATTACTGCAACAGGCTGCCGGACTGCTCAAGACCGGGCCCGCTGAATTGCCGGCGCGGATCACCCAGTTGCAGGATCAACTCAAGACTGCTGAGCGGGAGCTTGCCCGCATGACCTCGCGGCTTGCAGCCAGCCAGGGAGGGGATCTGGCCGCGCAGGCTGTAAGCGTGGCAGGGGCGCAGGTGCTGGCGGCGCGATTGGATGGCGTGGATGCCAAGGCCTTGCGGGAAACACTGGACAAGCTACGCGACCGACTGGGTACGGCAGCCATCGTGCTGGCGTCCGTAAATGAGTCCAAGGTCAGTCTGGTGGCTGGTGTCACGGCGGATCTGACCGATCGTGTCAAGGCGGGTGATCTGGTTAATTTCGTTGCCCAACAAGTAGGCGGCAAGGGGGGCGGCCGGCCCGACATGGCCCAGGCGGGCGGAACCGATCCCAGCCACCTCAGCGAGGCACTCGCCGGCGTCGCGGACTGGGTGCACGCCCGCCTGGCCTGATCCCGTCGGCCCATTTCACGGCCCTGCTCGCTCTCTACTGTTATGACCTTCGGAAACCACAAAAAAACGCCGGGGATCACCCGGCGTTGTGTGAGCTTGCGCTTGTGGCGCGGCTTCAAGAACCTGAGTTCATTATCCAGTTGAACAGACTGACGAAGAAGCCTGTGATGGCGCCCAGGATGCCGTAGATCATCCCCTTCACCGACTTCCAGAAACCGGAAGCTTCCTCCCGCGCCAGGGTGTTTTCATTGATCTTGTTCAGATAGGCGTGGATGGCCTGGGCGTCCTCCACTGAGAGGTGATCGGCGAAGCCGATCATGCCCGTCTTTTGAACATGGCTCCCGCCCAGCACGACGGCGATGAAGTTCTCGTGGTCCTGGGCCGTCAGGTAGCGCAGGTCTTTCATGTTGGGGTTGCCAATGGCCCCCGGTCCATGACAATAGACGCAGTTGTGATGATAGAGCTTGTCGCCTTTGGCGATCAGGTCACTATCTGCCTGCAAATCCGCTGGCTCAGGAAGCTTCTGGGCCGACTGAACCGGCGGCAGGCTTTCCTTGCCGTTCAGCTTGAACGTCAGGAGCCGACCGTTGGGATACATGTTCTCACGCGGATTGCCCACGGCGCCGAAGGACAGGCCCACCGAACCACCCCAGCCCGCCAGGACCGAAATGTACTGCTCACCATCGATTTCATAGGTGATGGGCGGCGCGACGATACCGTTCTGGGCGTCGAAGTCCCACAGCTTGTGGCCAGTATCCGCAGCATAAGCCGCGAAATACCCCTTGCCGTCGCCTTGCATGACCAGGTTACCGCCTGTGCACAATAGGCCGCCGTTCCACAGTCCCTCGTGCTCAACCTTCCACACTTGGCGTTGCTGGACCGGGTCCCAGGCCTGCAGATAGCCCTTGGCGGCCTTGGCACCCAGCACCGCGACCAGATCATGATCGATCCAGGCCGGGAAGACGACATCCTTCATCACCTTCATCCCGGTATTCCAATACCCGGGGATGTATTCGAATTCGGTGTCGTTGTCGTAAAGCATTGCCATTTCCTGGCTCGGGATATAGACATAGCCAGTATCCCGACTCAGGCACATGGGCATCCAGTTGTGCCCGCCCAAGGGGGAAGGCAACTGGAGCTTGGGCCATTTTTCGTAAGAGTTGTTGGTCTGAACCGGACGGCCAGTCTCCGGATCGATGTGCTTGGCCCAGGAGACCGGGACATAGTTGTTGGCGGAGATGAACTTCCCCGTTTCCCGATCAATGACGTAGAAAAAACCGTTCTTGGGGGCCTGCATCAGCACCTTGCGTTGCTGGCCGTCGATGGTCAGATCCGTCAGGATGATGTGCTGAGTCGCGGTATAGTCCCATCCCTCTCCGGGGGTGGTCTGGTAATGCCAGACATACTCGCCAGTCTCGGGCTTGAGTGCCACGATGGAAGACAGGAACAGATTGTCGCCCCCGGCCGGGGAACGAATGTGCTTGTTCCAGGGGGACCCATTGCCTACACCGATGTACAACAGGTCCAAGTCCGGATCGTAGGCCATGGAATCCCAGACGGTCCCGCCGCCGCCGATCTCCCACCAGGGACCACCTCCCCAGGTTTCCGCAGCCAATTCCATGGCCTTGTTCTCAAAGCCGTCCGCCGGATTGCCGGGCACGGTATAGAAGCGCCATTGCTGGGCGCCGGTTTCGGCGTCGTAGGCCGTGATGTAGCCGCGTACGCCGAATTCAGCCCCGCCGTTGCCGATGATCACCTTGCCGTTGATGATGCGTGGGGCGCCAGTGATGGTGTAGGGGCGAGACTTGTCGATCGTGAGCACATCCCAGACAATTTCGCCTGTGATCGCGTCCAAAGCTACCAAGCGGCCGTCAATGGTGCCCACGTAAACCTTGCCGTTCCATACCGCCGCGCCTCGATTGACCACATCGCAGCAGGTATACTGGCCGCGCGTCTTGTCGACGTTCAGGTCATTGCGCCACAACAGCTTGCCGGTGCGGGCGTCCAGGGCATACACCTCGCTCCAGGAGCCGGTCACATACATGACCCCGTCCACCACGATCGGTGTCGCTTCCAGACCGCGATTGGTACCGGTTTCCCAAGCCCAGGCCAGCCCGAGATTAGCCACGGTCTTGTCGTTGATCTGCTTCAGCGGGCTGTAGCGATCCTCGCCATAGGTGCGGCCATGCAGCATCCAGTTGCCGGGTTCGTCTTCGGCCGTGACCAGGCGTTCGCTGGTCATGCGGCTGAGGGAATCGCGGATTGCTTCGGCGGGCGCGGTGTCTTCCCGGGTGAGATCGGCATGGGCGAGACCGTGCCCGAGGGCTAGCGCTATCAGGCCGGCCAGAAATGGGTGTTTCACGAAAAAAAACCTCCCTGTTCGATCATTTTGATGTCGGTAAAAAAAGCGAATCGTGCGCGGGATTGTGCTCGGTGTCCAGTGATCACTAACGATCGGGGCCGCAGATTGCGGCCCCGATCGAGTCATGAGAAGAAGGACTGGTCAGGCCAGCCACTTGGAAACGCGCTTGAGCACTCCAAGTGCGCCCTTGGGATAGGGGCCCTTCACGAACATGGCGGGCGAGAACCAGTTGCGCTGGTAGAGCACCCCCTTCTTGTGCGAGAACTCCACGAAACCATCGAAGCCATGGTAGGCGCCCAGACCACTCGGGCCGCTACCGCCGAAGGGCAGGTTGGGATGGGCGATATGGAGCATGGTGTCGTTGACGCAGGCGCCGCCGGAGATGGTCTGGTTGATGACATGGTCGGCGCGCTTGCGGTTGGCATCGAAGTAGTACAGCGCCAGTGGACGCGGTCGCTCCTGGACGTAACGCATGGCCTCGGGAAGGCTGCCATAGCTGCGCACGGGCAGCACCGGTCCGAAGATTTCTTCCTGCATCACCGCCATGTCATCGTTGACATTGGTGATAACGGTGTGCGGAATCACCCGCTTGCCTTCGGGGATCTGCTCATTGCGCGGATTGATCTGCACCACATTGGCGCCCTTGGCGCGGGCATCGTCGATCAAGGCCTGGATGCGCTTGAAATGCCGGTCATTGACGATCCAGGTGATGTCCTGATTGTCGGCCACTGTGGGATAGCGCTTGGTGATGGCGCGGGAATAGGCATCGACGAATTCCTGTTCCTTACCCTTGGGGACCATCACATAATCTGGCGCGATGCAGGTCTGGCCGGAATTCACCGTCTTGCCCAGCAGAATGCGCTGCACCGCTTTTTCGATGGAGTAATCCTCCCCGATGATGGTCGGCGACTTGCCGCCCATCTCCAGGGTGACAGGGGTCAGGTTCTTGGCCGCCGCCATCATGATCTTGCGGCCGACCTCGGTGTTGCCGGTGTAGATCAGGTGATTGAAGGGCAGCTCGGAAAACTGGATGGCCTCCTGCACATCACCGGTGACGACCGTGATGAAGCTGGGATCGAAGTGCTTGGCGATCAACTCCGCGATCACATCGGAGGTGCGCGGGGTGACATCCGGTGGCTTGATCATGGCGTGGTTACCGGCCGCCAGCACGCCGATAAGTGGCGAAAAGATCAAGAAGGCCGGGTAGTTCCAGGCCCCCATGATGCCCACCACGCCCTTGGGCTGGTAGACCGCGTAGCCCGTCGCCGGTAGCGACTGGATGCTGGATGCGACTTTCTTGGGCTTCATCCACTTCTTGATGTGGCCCTTGGTCAGACGGATCTCGCCCAGGTTGGCGAGGACTTCCGTCAACACGGTTTCGTGGGGGGAACGGTGACCGAAGTCGGCCATCACGGCCTTGACCAGTTCGTCACTGTACTCACCAATTGCCTTGCCCAGGATCGAGAGCGCTTCGACACGCTGCTTGGCATCGGTGATGCCCCGGTCGAGGAAGGCCTTTTGCTGGGCCTGCAACAGCGGCAGCAGGGGATTCTGGGTCGACGCTTCCTGCTGGCGCGCCAGACCCGATATGGAAATGGGCTGGGGTGTGCTCATGTGGGTGTCCCTCCTCAATGAATCATAGCGGCCATGCATGATGCGGTGCCGAATGTTTAATATTTATGCCTGACTGAACAAATGGTCAAGCCCTGTTTCAGAGTCTCGAGGTTTTTTAGAGACTTCAGGGCCTCGACAGTCGTTCAGGCATAGGCGGCCGACACCTCATGCGAGCGCTCATGCGCAAGGTATCGCTCGCCGGCATCGACCAGCAGCGGGATGCCGCTGCGCAAGTTTTCCTCTGCGGCCAGCCGCTGTTCCGCCGGCGTGGCATAACGCGCATCCCATTCCAGCAATCGTGGACTCATCAGGGCATGCCAGAGAGGCGGCACCAAGGAGATCAACGCGGTTACCACATAGCCTCCCAAGGTCGTGGGCGCTTCCGGCAAAGGCTTGAGTTCGTAGTGCTCCACCTGCGCGTCGGCATGGTGGTGGGAATGACGCGGAACCGCCGCCACGATCCACAACGACATGCGATGGTTGTCATTCCAGGCATGGCGGTACTGGAACGGCTCATTGGGCACGCGCACCAGGCCGTAGTGCTCCAGGTAGTTGGCAAACTCCAGCAGGACATGAGTCACCAGACCGATGCCCAACAGCCCAAGAACGCCGACCCAGCCCGCTACGGCCCAGAACAGAACCGCGATGACGGCCTCCAGCGCCCAGCCCTGCAGGGCGGCATTGTGGATGCTCCAGACTGGCCGCCCGATTTTCTGCAGGCGTTCCCGCTCCAGTGCCCAGGTCATGCGGTACTGACCGATGATGGAGCGCACCACGAAGCGATAAAATGAATCCCCGCGCCGGGCCCAGGCGGGATCGGCAGGGGTGCCCACCAGGTTGTGATGGCCATAAGGGTGGCGGATGGAGAAGTAGGTGAACAGACCGAAAGCCTCACCAATGCGCCCCACCCAGACGGATTTCATGTCATAGGTGCGATGGATCATGTTATGGGCGATGGCGACATTGACCAGGGCGCCGCCAGCCGCTGTGATCGCAAAACTGGCCAGGTAATAGCGCCAGTCGTTTCCGGCGTGGCGGGCGGCCAGATCCACGCCCGTCAGATGTGAAAGCGCAGCGCCGATGCCCAGAAAATCGACCTGTGGGTAAGCCAGCGACCACAGGAAGAGCAGCGTGGTCCCGATCATGATGGCCTGGCTCGCGGTTTCCAGCCAGAAAAACAGGCCGGGATAGCGATAGCTCCCCGCATAGTCGGTGAAATCCTCGCCCAGCAACAGATCACCGGCCAAGGCAATGACGCCCAGCGCCAATGCATACGCAAAGATCGCCGCGCCCCCCATCAACATCAAGGGCCAAGCCAAAAGCATGGCCCAGGCCGCCACGAAGTATTTGCCGTATTTCCAGCATGCCGAAACCATGTTCATGGATTTCACTCCCAACCCAGACCCCAACGCGCGAACTGACCGCCCGTTCATCGGGTTTAGTTGGCCGCGGGGGACTTGTCAAACGTCCTTGCCGCGCTCATTCACTGGCCCGCTCAAGGTTCCGGCGGGCGGCGCAAGCGGGCGAAGAAAAATCCATCGGCATCGTCCGCTCCCGGCAGGATTTGCCGCCCGGCCCCGGTGGGTTGTCCCCAAGGCACATCCAGGTGCTCGGCCACAGCCTCGCGATGCTCAGCCAGGAAGGTGTCGATCACGTCCTGATTTTCGGCACGCAGGATCGAACAGGTGGCATAGAGCAATACGCCACCGGGCGCCAGCAGGCCCCAGGCGGTCTCCAGCAGTTCGCGCTGGCGCGCGGCCAAGGCGGGGATATCGTCCGGGCGGCGCAACAGCTTGATGTCCGGATGACGGCGAATCACCCCAGTCGCTGAACAGGGCGCATCCAGCAGGATGCGGTCGAAGGGCCGACCATCATGCCAGTCCTGCGGTCGCGCCAGATCGGCGCAGCCGGTTCGCGCCGTGAGACCCAGCCGCTCCAGGGTCTCCGTCACGCGCCGGAGCCGGTCCGGATCCACATCCAGCGCCAGCAGGTCGAGGTCGTCGGTGCGCTCCAGCAGGTGCGCCGTCTTTCCTCCCGGTGCAGCGCAGGCGTCCAGCACCCGCATCCCCGGCGCGGCATCCAGCAGCGGTGCGGCCAACTGCGCGGCACTGTCCTGCACGCTTGCCCAACCCTCCGCAAAGCCGGGCAATTGCTCCACCGCCGTGGGGCGTTCGAGGATCAAGCCCAGGTCCGTATGCAGCGCTGGCCGGCTGGACATGCCTTGCGCGTCCAAAAGTTCAGCATATGCAGCGCGGTCTATATGACGCCGATTGACCCGCAGGGTCATGGGGGCCTGGCGGTTATTGGCCGCCAGAATGGCTTCCCAATGATTGGGCCAGTCACGCCGGACCAGATCGATGAACCAGGCTGGATGGGCATGGCGGGCCACCGAATCGGTCATCCGCTGCGCGTCCAGCATGCCTGGGTCCCGCAATACACCCCTCAGCACCCCATTCACCAGGCCACGCGCCCAGTCCTTGCCGATCATCGGGCAGGCTGCCACGGTTTCATGCACCGCAGCATGGGACGGCAAATTCAGGGCATCGATCTGGTATAGCCCCACCCACAACAGGGCCTCAAGATCGGCATCACGCGCCTTGAGGGGGCGGGACAACAACCGCGCCAGCACCGCGCGATAACGCAAGCCGAAGCGCAAGCTGCCATAGCAGAGTTGCTGCATCAGACCCCGCTCGGCCGGGGGCAAATCCGCCAGGGCGCCGGGCAGGCGGGTGGCAAGGGACGCGCCGTCGCTTGCCACTGCCGCGACAACCTGGGCGGCCCGCGCGCGCAGACGGGCGCCTGAACTTCTGGCTTCAGCGGCCAAGACAGACGCCCTGCAGTGTCCGGCCTTGGGCCAGTTCCGTAGCCGCCAGGGGACGACCTCCAGGGCGCTGGACTTGCTCCAGCCACAGCCGGCCGGCGCCCGTGGCCACTGCCACCCCCGCCCGATCCGCCTGCACCACGGTTCCCGGCACGGCGGATTCAATGACATTGGGTTCCGGACGAGCACGCCAGATGCGCAGGACTTCTTCGCCAAGCCGGGTCTGCGCCACCGGCCAGGGATTGAAGGCACGGATCTGTCGATCAATGGCCACCGCTGCTTGCTGCCAGTCGATCCACGCCTCGGCTTTTTCCAGCTTGGCGGCATGGATCACGCCCGCCGCCGGCTGCGGCTCGGGCCTCAAGCGCCCAGCGGCCAGATCCGGCAGGGCCTCGGTAAGCACTTCAGCGGCAAGTTGAGCCAAACGGTCATGCAATTCTCCTGCAGTCTCTGTCAATCCGATGGCACAGGACCGGCGCAACAGCATGGGGCCCGTATCCAGTCCCGCTTCCATTTGCATGAGCGTTATCCCCGTTTCGCTATCCCCTGCCAGGATGGCGCGCTGGATGGGAGCGGCGCCGCGCCAGCGCGGCAGCAGGGAGGCATGGAGATTGACACAGCCCAGGCGCGGCAGATCGAGTACCGCCTGGGGCAGGAGCAGCCCGTAGGCAATCACCACCATCAGATCAGGGGCCAACTGCGCCAGCTGGGCTTGGGTATCCGCATCCTTCAGGCCCTCGGGCTGGAACACAGGCAGTCCCAGCGCCTGGGCACGGCGCTTGACCGGGGAAGCTTGCAGTTGGCGGCCCCGCCCCGCCGGTCGATCAGGCTGCGTATAGACGCCAACGAGGGGATACCCGCTGTTCGCCAGGGCGTCCAGCGTCGGCACGGCAAATTGGGGCGTTCCGGCAAAGAGGATACGTAAGGGCTGGTTCAAGCAGACAGACCGGGGTGAGGTTAGGGACCAGGACAACCCGGATCCGCAGCGCGGTCGCAAGGGATGCCTCGACAATCTTGGGCTTGATTGAATTTAAACGGAGCACCGGGGCTTGGTGACAGGACGAGCTCACTATGTAGGGCAAACGGCGAATCATGGCCGCAGGTCATCGCGGCCGGCGCATCCTTGTAACCGCAAGCGGGGCGTAGCGAACGGTCATCCTGAACGCAAGCGGCTGAAAAGCTGATTGCCGGGCCACACATTGACGGAATCAATCCACAGTGCATCAACCGGCCAAGCCGGCAGGTTCCGCGGCACGCTGGCTCTTGATCAGCTTCTTGCGAATCCGCTGGCGCTTGATTTCAGAGAGGTAATCCACGAACAGCTTGCCATCCAGATGATCGATCTCATGTTGGATGCAGACTGCAAGCAGGCCATCCGTTTCCAGCTCCAGCGGCTGGCCATCACGCCCCAGGGCGCGCACGCGGATCTGCTCCGCGCGGGTCACCGGCTCATAAAATCCCGGCACCGATAGACAGCCTTCCTCGCTTTCCTGAAGCCCATCGCGGGCGATGATTTCCGGGTTGATCAGAAACAGGGGCTGGTCACGATCATCGGAGACGTCCGCCACCAGCATGCGCAGATGGATATTCACCTGCGTGGCGGCAAGGCCAACGCCCTTGGCGGCGTACATGGTTTCCAGCATGTCGTCCAGCATGCGGCGCAGGGCATCGTCCACTGCCCCCACTGGAGCAGCCCGGCGGCGCAGGCGGGGATCGGGAAAATGCAGGATGTCGAGTATGGCCATGGCGTTTCGTAAAGTCGGCGGCGATTGCGTCGTTAACCTTATCGGCATCCCGTGGTCGTGAACGACGTCCGGAGCCGTGAATGGGTTTCATTATACCCCCTGTTCTGGACGGGGAGTGAATACGCAAGAGAGGGCCTGTGTTCATCCTGAAACTGCCACGGCCGCTCGCCGGCCTGATTACGGGATCCCTGGCGACGTTGCTGGCCGCCTGCGCCACCGCGCCGCACGTCGCCGAGCCGCCGCGAGCGCCCTTGGCCCCCGCCGATCTGCGCACACCATCCTCCTCCGCGCAGGTCACGCCTTTGAACGAACCTGCCGCCGTCTCGCCTGTGCAGCCATCGCCAGTGGTCTGGCGATCCGACCGCCCGCTGCGCTATACCGTGCGCAAGGGTGACACCCTATGGGATATCTCTGCCCGCTTCTTGCGCGATCCCTGGCGCTGGCCCGAGGTGTGGCATGCCAATCCCCAGGTGCGCAATCCACACCGCATCTATCCAGGGGATATCCTCGAGGTGGCCGTGATCAACGGCCAAACCATGCTGCAGCCCGTCGAGCCCCCGCTGCCTGTCCACCGCCTGTCTCCGGAAGTCAGGCGCGAGCCGCTGGAGGAAGCCATTCCGGCCTTGCCCTATGAGCGCATCGCCCCCTTCCTTGCCGAAACCGCGCCGGTCGACATCAAGACCCTCAAGAAAGCCCCTTATCTGCTGGGACCGGTCAACGCTGAACAGCTCATCATGGGCGTCGGAGACCATGTGTATATCCGTGGCACCGACGCTCCCGCCGGAACAAGCTTCCAGGTTGTTGACAAGCAGGGCGTGGCGCTGAAAAACCCCGATACCGGAAAACACCTCGGCTACCAGGTGGAAGTTCTGGGCATGATTCGGCTGATCCAGTCGGGCGATCCAGCGAAAGCCGTGATCACCCAAAGCCGGCGGGAAATGCGCGCGCAAGATCGCTTGCTGCCTGCCCCGGAAGCACTCATTACACCCGACCTCTTGCCGCGCGCGCCCGGCCAGCCGATTTCGGGTCGCATTCTCCTGCTCTCCAATGCCATTTCCCAAACCGGCCAATACCAATCCGTCACCTTGGGCCTGGGTAGTCGAGAGGGGCTGGAGATCGGTCATGTGCTCACGATTTACCGCAGCGGCATCCGAATTCCAGATCCGGTGCGCGGTGGAAAAGTGGATCTTCCCGAGGAAATCATTGGTGAAGTCCTGGTATTTCGGGTTTTCGAAGGCTTCAGCCAGGCACTGATCGTGCGTAGCACCCGCAGCATCTCGGTGGGAGATCGAGTTGCCAATCCGCCATGAGCGGGGGCAAAAGTGCCGAGCAGGAACAGGCTGCCGCGCTCGCGCTGCTGCGAATGCCGGGGATCGGCCCCATCACTTTCCAGCGACTGGTCGCTCATTTCGGCAGTTGCAATGGCGTTCTCAGCTCCGGCGCGCCCGAGTGGGTCCAGGCAGGCTTGCCCGCCGCGATCGTGGCGCAGTTGCGCACGCCGAACTGGCCTTTGGTCGAAACCGACTTGCGCTGGCTGGAACAACCGGGACACCACCTGCTGCGATTGGGGGAGCCCGACTATCCCGCCCTGCTCGCCACACTGGCAGATGCGCCGCCGCTGTTGTTTGTGCGGGGCGATCCGGAAGCATTGACCCAGGCCGCCCTGGCCGTGGTGGGCAGCCGTAATCCCACCACGGGTGGGCGACGACTGGCCAGCCGTTTTGCGGCGGATCTCACCCGCTGCGGATTGGTGGTGGTCAGTGGTCTGGCGGTCGGCATCGATGCCGCCGCCCATCGCGGCGCGCTGGAAGCAGGCGGCGTGTCCGTCGCCGTCTGCGGGACCGGACTGGATACCGTTTATCCCCGTACCCATGCCGCCTTGGCCGAACAATTGATTGCGGAGGGGGCGCTGGTGAGTGAATGGCCGCCCGGCACGCCTCCCCTGCCGGCCCATTTTCCGCGCCGCAACCGCATCATCAGCGCCCTGAGCCTGGGCACCCTGGTGGTGGAAGCGGCCCTGCGCAGCGGCTCCCTGATTACCGCGCGGCTGGCGGCCGAGCAGGGTCGCGAGGTGTTCGCCATTCCGGGCAGCCTCGACAATCCCCTGGCCCGCGGCTGCCACGCCCTGATCCGTCAGGGCGCCAAGCTGGTGGAGTCGGTGGCGGACATCCTGGAAGAACTTCCCGCCGGCCTCGCCGCTGCGCGCGCGCAGCAATCCCCGCCCGCGGATGATGTCCACTCGCGCCCAACCAAGATCCCCGAAGAAACCAGAACCCTTCTGAATGCCATGGGTTACACGCCGGTCACCGTGGATGAACTGGTGGAACGGGTTGGATTGACGGCGCAGATGCTTTCCTCCATGCTCCTCGCCATGGAATTACAGGGCCTCGTGGAGTCCCTGCCCGGCGGTCGCTATGGCCGGTTGAGCCAATGACGGGGAGAATGAATGAAAGAAAGCATGCTCGATGTGCTGATCTACTTGTTCGATCACTACATGGACGAGGAAGCGGATCTGGATACCGACCGCGGCAACCTGACGGAAGAATTGGAAGCCGCCGGCTTCCAGGACGGGGAAATCCACAAAGCCTTCGAGTGGCTGGACGCCTTGGCCGCCCATCGGGAACGTCCTGAATGCGAACCTGCGGGACAGGAGCAGTCGATCCGGGTTTTCTCCGAACGGGAAATGGAGCGCCTCGACACCGAAACTCGCGGCCTGCTGCTTTATCTGGCGCAAAACGGCATCCTGAGCCCCATGAACCGCGAGATCGTCATTGAACGCATCATGGCGCTCGAGGAAGACGACATCGACTTGGAACAGGTCAAGTGGGTCGTGCTGATGGTCCTGTTCAACATGCCCGGCCAGGAAGGCCCGTATGCCTGGATGGAGGACTACATGTTCGAGGAACAGGTCGGCCTGTTCCATTGATCCGCTGCTTCCGGCCGCTCCGCCTCGGGGCGCACCCCCAGCCGTCCCTGTTGGGGACCCCAGCCATCCCAGAACGCCCCTCATGAACCATTACCTCGTCATCGTCGAATCTCCCGCCAAAGCCAAAACCATCAACAAATACCTGGGCAAGGAATACCAGGTCCTGGCCTCCTACGGGCATGTGCGGGACCTGGTACCCAAGGAAGGCGCGGTGGACCCCGCACATGGCTTTGCCATGAAATACCAGGCCATCGCCCGCAGCAGCAAGCACTTGGACGCCATCGCCAAGGCGCTCGAGACAGCGGACACCGTCTATCTCGCCACTGACCCGGATCGCGAGGGCGAGGCCATCTCCTGGCATCTGCAGCAACTGCTGGCCGAGCGCGGCTTGCTCAAGGACAAGCCGGTACGCCGCGTGGTGTTCCATGAGATCACCCAGCGTGCCGTGAGCGAGGCCATGCAAAATCCCCGCGGCATTTCCACCGACCTGGTCAATGCCCAGCAGGCACGGCGTGCGCTGGATTATCTGGTGGGCTTCAATCTCTCCCCCCTGCTCTGGCGCAAG
>JBARUT010000121.1:0-10194 GCA_049645885.1 Candidatus Macondimonas sp. | reverse complement strand
AAACTGAAAGTCGCCATCATCAAGCGGTAATTGCGAGAGGAAAACAAGATGGGCAAGATTTTCTGGATGTCAGGCGTATTGTTGGCAGTAACCAGTTTGTCGGCGCAGGCAGGAATGGAACGCCTGTCGTATGAGGACATGGCGGATGTTTCGGGGCAGGGTTACGTTCTGACGGTGGGTGCCCGCAGCCTTTCCGCGCCGTTTGCGTACGATCTGGTTTCCAGCGCTGCACCGGCCATTGTCACCAATAGTCTGGCTGGCGCTGTCGGTATCCTGGCGCCTAATTTTCCCACACGGATTTCCGGTGCGCGGAACATGGCTGTGGGAATCACCAATACAGTGGTTGGAGGAGCGGTCGGGCGCCTGCAAATGCTGCCGTTCGTTGGTGGGCTGGTGCCGTTGGTGAGTATCACCACCAACTGAAGCAATCCTGGGACACATGAAAAAAGGCCGGGATAACCCGGCCTTTTTGTTTCAAGGAAAATGAATGCGTGACATCAGTAACGATATTCGCCGTTCTGGATGGCCTGGTAGATGGGTAGGGTCAGCAGGTCATAGCGATCCGTTCCGGGCAGCCAGACATAGATCGGATCAGCCACCTTGTTGACGTCGAAGCCGTCCGATTTGAGGTCGGTTTTCTTGTATTTGAAGGTGCCCGTGGTTTCCATCTGCTGACGCAGGCGCAGGAAGATCGGCACGGCAAAAGGCGGTAGTTCCCGGCGCACGAACGCCAGTAGTTCCTTGAAATCCAGTTCAGATTCCGGGATCGCGGGGGTGATGGCGGCCATGCCGGCCCGGCCGTCGGTGTTGGGAATCTGGACTCCGTAGACCACGGCTTCCTCAATGTGCGGATGACTGCTGAGAATGCTTTCCAGTTCCGTCGTGGAAACGTTCTCGCCTTTCCAACGGAAGGTGTCGCCGGTGCGATCGACGAACTGGTAATGGCGGCAGCCGATGTGGCGGATCAGGTCGCCGGTGTTGAAATAGACATCTCCGTCCTTGAATACATTGCGCAGCAGGGCGGCCTCGGTCTTTTCCTTCTGGGTATAGCCGACAAAGGGCGTTGCCTTGGTGACCTTGCCCAGCAACAAACCGGCCTCGCCATCATCTGCCGGGATCAAGTGGCCCTGGGCGTCACGGACTGGTTGATCGGCGTCCTTGTTGTACTTCACCAAGGCAATATTGCCACCCCCGAAGCCGATGGTGTTGTTCATGTTGAAGAGATTCAGGAAAGCCACATTGCCTTCGCTGGACGCATAGAACTCATAGATGTTGTCGATGGCGAAGCGCTTGCGGAATTCTCGCCAGATGGCAGGCCGCAAGCCATTTCCGATCATCATGCGCACCGGGTTCTCGGCATCTTCCGGCTGGGGCGGACGGTTGAGCAGGTAGCGACACAATTCGCCGACATAGCCAAAGCCCGTACAACGATAATGATGAATGTCCTTCCAGAACTCGCTGGCGCTGAATCGGCGCCGAATGACCACCGCGGCGGGCCCTGCAACGACGGCTCCCCAGCACACCAGCATTCCCGTGGCATGGTAAAGCGGCAAGGTGAGGTAGAAGATATCGTCGGAACGCATGCCCGAGATCACATGGCCAAATCCGGCATGGGCCGCCAGCCAGCGCTCGTGATTGGTGATGGAGGCCTTGGGCATGCCGGTGGTGCCCGAGGTGTAGATGTAAAAGAGGAAGTCGCTCTTAGTCACGTTGGCCGTGGTGGGGGGATTGGCGTCACTGATTCCGGACAGGATACGTGCCAGATTCTGGTAACCCTGCGGCTCCTGTCCAAAGTCCTTGAGCGTGTCGGTATCGGCCATGAAGGTATAGGCATCGGCCGGCAGGTCCAACTCGCCGCGCACCGCTTCGATGGGAGCGATGAGTTCCTCACCGACAATGGCCAGGACGGGCTTGACCAGATTGATGCTGTAGGAGAGCACCTTGCCGGTCTGGGAGGTGTTGATCAGGGCGGCTACCGCGCCGACCTTGGCAATGCCCACCGCGCAAAACAGGAATTCCGGCCGGTTCTCCATGAACAGGGCCACCACATCGCCTTTCTTGACGCCTTGCTGGATCAGGAACTGGGCCACGCGGTTGGCCTGGGCGTTGAATTCCTTGTATGTGTAATGCCGATCCTGATAGAAGATGGCAGGATTATCGGGATAACGGCGCGCCGCGTTCTCGATGACCGAACCAAGTGAGGTATGGTGCCTTAGCGGATTGAGCAGCCGGCCCGCCTTCAGGAAGCTTGGGATACGGGCAGCGAGTCGTGGAAGCTGCTTGATCACTTGACCCAGATGAATTCGGTCGGTGCTCATGGAACCGGGACTCCCTCATGCGACGATAGCGTGTTGGATGGTGAACGATGAATGATTATGTCCTGGGTGCGCGGGATGGCGCGATGCGAGCCAGGCTAAGCCCTTGGAAGGGGTAGGAGATTAATGCAGCCCAGGAGGAGAGTCAAAAGCATGAGGGAGCTCACCAAAACGCCGTGTTGCAGGCAACTGGCCTGGGTTCGACACCGCATTGTCATTTTCCCCCGCTACCCTGCCGACGAACCTGCTTGAGCCATGCGGGCGGGCCACCCGCATTCTGCCGTTGGAGGATGTGGGCCATGCTTAGCCCATTGAAGGGAGAACTGCGCCGCCGTATTCCCCTGATCGTATCGATGG
Organism: Candidatus Macondimonas sp.; assembly: GCA_049645885.1. Taxonomy (GTDB): domain Bacteria; phylum Pseudomonadota; class Gammaproteobacteria; order UBA5335; family UBA5335; genus Macondimonas. The sequence continues at coordinate 7,522 of JBARUT010000121.1, read as the reverse complement.
GGGTTGGAGTGGCGATGATTGTGCATCTGGGGTGGGCCTTGCGCGCACCTGCTCCGGCGAGACCTTCAGCACCAGCGTCCGAGCCGGGGATCGCACCTGCGGTCGATTTTCTGGCGCTGGCCCTGCGCGCTCCCTTGCTGGATGGTGCCGCGTCCACACCATCGGCGGCACTGCCTACGGCACTCGAAGCGCGGCTGCAAGGCGTGAGCACAGGCTGGGCCGTACCCTTGGCCATCATTGATTTCGCTGGACACCCCCGTGTTGTGGCGGAGGGCGATGCCTTGGGAGATAAAGCCCGTGTGCATCGCATCCTGCCGGATCGGGTTTTGTTGCAGCATGGCACCCGCATCGAGGCGCTGGCGCTGCACCGGGCGACGGTAATGTCCAGGCCAGTTCCGGATAAAAGGCCAGTTGATGACGTCGGAATTCCAGATTCGCAAGACGACACCGAGACACAGCAATGGCTGCAAACCCTCTCGGAAGGGGATCCGGAAACCGCAGCCTGGTTGCGGGAAAGGTTGCGGGAATTGCAGGAAAGGGAGCCGAATGACTAGAACAAGTCCATGGCGGATGGGGATGATGGTGGCCTTGTTGTTTTGGAGTGTGGCGGCGAACCCGTTGCAAGCCCAGGTTCAGGAACCGATTACCCTGAATTTCCAGGAAGCCGAGTTGAGTGCGGTGATCGAGGCGGTCGGCCGTATCACCGGGCGCAACTTCGTGGTCGATCCCCGCGTCAAGGGCCGCGTCACGGTCGTATCTCCAGGGCCGTTGCAACCAGGGGAGGTGTATCAGATTTTCCTGTCGGTGCTGGAAGTGAATGGGTATGCCGCCGTCGAGGAAGGCGCGGTGACCAAGATCGTGCCCGACGTCAACGCTCGGCAGAGTGGCACCCCGGTGCGGGTCGGTACGGCGGAACCCGCGGGCGGCGGCTTGGTGACCCAGGTCATTACACTCAAATACGTCCCCGCGGCTCAGCTGGTGCCGGTGTTGCGCCCGCTGGTCCCCCAGAATGGCTTGGTGGCGGCCTACGCGGATACCAATACCCTGCTGATTTCCGATCTGGCGTCCAATGTCGGGCGACTGGTGGAGATCGTTCGAGCCATTGATCGCCCGACCCACAATCAACAGGAGGTCGTGCCGCTCGCCCAGGCATCGGCGGCAGAGGTGGCCCGTGCGCTCAAGGCCTTGGCGGGTGAGGGGGCGGCTGCACAGGCCGTGGTGGCGGACGAGCGCACCAATAGCGTCATCCTCAGCGGCGACGCCGCGACCCGCGCCCGGTTGCGCCAGTTGGTCGAGCGGCTCGATGGGCCGCGCAGCTCGGGTGGCAATACCTATGTGGCAACCCTGCGCTATGCACGGGCGGAGCAGGTGGCGCCCATCGTGGCAGGCATCCTGGGCGGCGTCGTGACCGGCAAGACGGCCGATGGAGCCCCGGCTGGTGGCGCCGTCTCTGGCACCGATAGGTCGCGGGTACAGGCCTATGCCGCGACCAATGCGGTGGTCATCACGGCCGCCCCCGATCAAATCGCAACGGCCCGGTCGGTGATCGAGCAGCTTGATATTCGCCGCCCGCAGGTGATGGTGGAGGCGTTGATCGTCGAGGTCTCTGCCGATCGCAGCAAGGAATTGGGCGTGCAGTGGGCGGTGAGCGGGATCTCCAACGGTTCCGGGCCTCTCGGGTTGATTAATTTCGCCAACAGCGGCCTGGATCTGGGCACGCTGGCCACCACGCTGCTCGGGCAACGCACCGATTCTGGTGCGGGGACGAGCACCGGTACCACTGGGGCACTCAACAGCAGCGGCATGGGGGGGGTGGAACTGGGACAAGGCGGCAGCTTGGCGGTGGGCAAGGTCAACGGCCGCGGCACTGACTGGGCAGTGCTGCTGCGAGCGCTGCTCAGCGATACCGATACCAACATCCTCTCCACGCCCACCCTGCTCACCCTCGACAACGAGGAGGCCCAGATCGTCGTGGCCCAGACCGTGCCGTTTCTCACCGGCCAGTTCACCAATACCGGCGCGGCGAATTCCGCGATCAATCCGTTCCAGACCATCGATCGCCAGGATGTGGGCTTGACGCTCAAGGTCAAACCGCAGATCAACGAGGACGGTACCGTGTTGCTGGCGGTCGAGCAGGAAGTGGCCAGCGTGGAGCAGGCCAGCAAGGCGCGCATCGGGGCGGTGGACGTGGTGACCAACAAGCGCGCCATCAAGACCAATGTCCTGGTCGACAATGGCGCCACCATCGTGCTGGGCGGGTTGATCGACGATCAGGTCTCGGAAGGTCGCAGCCGTGTGCCGGGACTGGCCGCGCTCCCGGTGCTCGGCGCCTTGTTCCGGTTCGACAACAGCCGGGTGGTCAAGCGCAATCTGATGGTTTTCCTGCGGCCCACCGTGTTGCTGATGGCCGAGGACAACATGACCGCCACCCATGGTAAATACAACGTCATTCGTGAGAAGCAGCGGCGCGCCCGGGAATCCGTTCCCAGTCAACGCACCTTGTTGCCCGAGGTGGCGCCGGGTGAGGAAATGGCGCCCGTAGAGGAGGGGGGTGGTGTCCAGCGTTGAGGAAGGGAGGTTGCTGCCATTTGCCTTTGCCCGTCGGCATGGTCTGGTGGTGGGCGAGCTGAGCGAGCATCAGGCGCTCATCTGGTGCCGCCCCGACGCCAATCTGAGTGTGCTGGGCGCCTTGCGGGCGCGGCTCGACCGCCCCCTGCGACTGGAGGAGATCGATGCCGAGGCCTTCGAGACCGCACTGAATCGTCTCTATTCCGATGAAGGCGCCGGTGCCGCCGAGGTCATTGACAGTCTCAACCAGGCGGGCGACCTGCATGATCTGGCGCTGGCCCTGCCGGAACCGGCGGACCTGTTGGAACAGGCCGATGACGCGCCCATCATCCGCCTCATCAACGCCATCCTCACCGAGGCAGTGCGCGAGGGGGCCTCGGACATTCATTTCGAACCCTTCGCCAAGGCCATGCGGGTGCGCTTCCGGGTGGATGGGGTGTTGCGCGAGGTGCTGCGCCCCAAGGCGGCGTTGGCGCCGCTCTTGGTCTCGCGCATCAAGGTAATGGCGCGGCTCGACATTGCCGAGAAACGCCTGCCCCAGGACGGCCGCATTTCCCTGCGGGTGGCCGGGCGCGCCGTGGACGTGCGCGTATCGACCCTTCCGTCCGGACACGGCGAGCGGGTGGTGATGCGGCTGCTGGATCAGCAGGCGGGACGGCTGTCACTGGCCGAGATCGGCTTTGGCGAGCGGGATCGGGAGCGCTTGGTCGATTGGATCTCCGAACCTCATGGCATTTTGCTGGTGACCGGTCCCACCGGTTCCGGCAAGACCACCACCCTTTATGCCGCCTTGAGCCGGCTCAACGAGGACAGCCGCAACATCATGACGGTGGAGGATCCCATCGAGTATTTCCTGGAAGGCATCAGCCAGACGGCGGTCAATCCCAAGGTGGAAATGAGTTTTGCCCGCGGATTGCGCGCCATCCTGCGCCAGGACCCCGATGTGGTGATGGTGGGAGAGATTCGTGACCTGGAAACCGCGCGCATCGCGGTGCAGGCCAGTTTGACCGGGCATCTAGTGCTCTCCACCCTGCACACCAACAGCGCTATCGGCGCCGTGACCCGGCTGGTGGACATGGGCATTGAACCCTTCTTGATTGCGTCCACCTTGCTGGCTACCACGGCCCAGCGCCTGGTGCGCCAGCTCTGTCCGGCCTGCAAGCGACCGGCCGCCCCTGATGCGCGTGAGCGCGAGCTGCTGTGCCAGGGCGGCGGAACGGCGCCGGAGGCAATTTACCATCCGGTGGGCTGCGCCGCCTGCCGGCAGACAGGATTCCGGGGGCGCACCGCGATTTACGAACTGATCGGCATCGATGGGCGACTGCGCCGCATGATCCATGACGGTGCCGCCGAAGCCGAGATGGAAGCAGTGGCGCGCCTGCAGGCTCCCCCCCTGCGCGAGGCCGGATTGGACAAGGTCCGCACCGGCGTCACCACCCTGGAGGAGGTCCTGCGGGTCAGCCGGCAGGAATAATCGGACCATGGCGGCATTCCAGTTCGAGGCCATTGATGCCCGCGGCGTCCGCCACCGGGGGGTGCAGGAAGGCGAGCATCCGCGCCAGGTGCGCTCGCGCTTGCGCGATCAGGGCCTCACCCCGCTTGTGGTGACGCTGGTGAGCGGCCACGCAGAAGGCGGGCGCCGTGGCGTGCGTGGGATCGGAACCCGCGCCCTGGCCCTGATGACCCGCCAACTCTCCACCTTGCTGCGCGCCGGGGCGCCCTTGGCGGAGGCATTGCACACGGTCGCCACCCAAACCACCAAGCGGTCGCCCCGCAGCGTGCTCCTGGCCCTGCATGGCCAAGTGAGCGAGGGGCTATCGCTGGCGGCGGCGATGCGGCGGTTTGCGCGGGTATTCCCCGAGGATTATATCGCCACGGTGGCTGCGGGCGAGCAGACCGGCCATCTCGATGCCGTGCTGGAGCGGCTCGCTGATCACACCGAAAATCGCGACCGGCTGCGGCGCAGCGTGGTGGCGGCGCTGATTTATCCGGCGCTGCTTACGGTGGTGTCGGTTGGCATCGTCATCGCCATGCTGGTGTTCGTGGTGCCCGAGGTGGTGCAGGTCTTCGTGGGAATGGATCGGCCGTTGCCCTGGCTGACCCGCGCCCTCATCGCCTCGAGCGCCTTTTTGCGGGACTGGGGCCCGTGGGGGTTGGGGTTGGGGACGCTGGCTCTGATGGCATTCTTGCGAGCCTTGCGCCGACCCGCCTTCCGTAGCCGCTGGGAACATCTGCTGTTGCGCCTGCCGCTGGTCGGCGATGTGTTGGTGGCCACCGAGGTGGCTCATTTCACCCGCACTTTCGGACTTCTGGTGAGCAGCGGGGTGCCGGTGATGGAGGCCATGCATATCGCTGCCGCCGTTTTGATCCGGCTGCCGTTGCGCCAATCGGTCCTGGCGGCGGCCGAGCGGGTGCGCGAGGGCAGTGGCGTATTTGCCAGCCTGCAACGCACCGGGCGCTTCCCGCCCATGACCCTGCACCTGATTGCCAGTGGCGAGAGCAGCGGGCGGCTGGGGGACATGCTGGAGCGGGCGGCGCAGCAATTGGAACAGGATCAGGAAGCCTGGATCAATACCGCCGTGCGTGTTCTGGAGCCGCTGCTGATCCTGCTCATGGGCGGAGTGGTGCTGGTGATCGTGCTGGCCATTATGCTGCCGATTTTCGATCTGAACCAACTGATGGCCTAGGGAGAGATCATGCACAAGCGCAAGCGAATGGGGGGCTTCACCCTCATCGAAATCATGGTGGTGGTGGTGATTCTGGGAATCCTGGCAGCCTTGATCGTGCCGAACATCATGGATAGACCCGACATGGCGCGCGTAGCCAAGACCAAGCAGGACCTGCGCGCCTTGCAGACGGCCCTGAACCTGTATCGCCTGGACAACTACCGCTATCCGACCACCGACCAGGGGCTGGAGGCGTTGGTGGAGAAACCCAGCGTAGAGCCCCTGCCGCCAGCTTATAAGAAGGGGGGCTATCTGGAACGCATGCCCAAGGATGCCTGGGGGCGACCCTATCTCTACCTCAGTCCCGGCGTGCATGGCGAAGTGGACATCAGCAGCCTGGGCGCCGATGGTCAGCCGGGCGGTGAAGGCGTCGACGCCGATATCCAGAGCTGGACGCTGGACTGAGCAGTGGCGCAACGCGGTGCGGGATTTACCCTGGTGGAGCTGATGGTGGTGCTGGTGATCATGGGCATCGTCAGTGCGGCGGTGTTGCTGTCCACCCGTGGTGGGGATCCGGGGCGAGCGCTGCAGCGCGAAGCCGATCGCTTGGCGTTGTGTCTGGATCGGGCACTCGATCAGGCGCTGGCCGGGCCGCGCCATCTGGGTCTGCGGCTGGGTCCGCAAGGCTATGGTTTCCTCGCTTTTCGCGCCGGGCGGTGGGAAACGCCCGCCGATTTGCCCTGTACAGATCATGCCTGGCCTGTGGGTTTGCATTGGCGCGTGCGGGTGGAGGGACGCGCGCTGGCTGCGGCCTCCCCGGGATCTACCCTGCCTCAGGTGTATCTATTGGGCAGTGGCGAGGTGAGCCCGTTTCACATCGAGCTGGAACGGGACGGTGCACGCCGCATTCTCGTTGGCAATGCGCTGGGGGAAGTCCGCATTAAGGCTGCAGACTCTTGAAGCACGCACGATGCGTTGCGGGTTTCACGCTGCTCGAGGTCATGGTGGCGCTGCTGGTGGTTGCACTGGCCTTGGCCGCCCTGGTCGGCACCGCCGGCCGCTCGGCCACCGATACCGCTCATCTGCGCGATCGCACCGTGGCCGGGTGGGTGGCCCAGAATGTCATCACCGATCTGCGCCTGGAACCCGAATGGCCCGCACCCGGCCGCCGGCGCGGTCAAGCCGTGATGCTGGGCCGCACCTGGTTCTGGGAGGCGCGCATCGTGCCTGCCGCGGATACCGCCCTGCGCCAGGTTGAGGTCGCGGTGGCACGGGATGCGGCGTTGGAGGATCCCATGGGGCAGTGGGTGACCTACCTGGGGGCGCCGTGAAGGATCGCAACGCCGGATTCACCCTGCTGGAGCTGCTGGTGGCGATGATGGTGTTTGCCGTTCTTGCAACGCTGGCCTACCAGGGAATCAGCGGCGCCCTACGGGCCCAGGAGGGGGTGACCGAAACTCAGGCACGCTGGACGGCCTTGCAACGCGCACAGGCACTGTTTGCCCGCGACATCACGCAGTTGGTGCCGCGTCCTGTGCGCGACGCCAGGGGCGATCGGCAGCCGGCCCTGGTGGCGCGGTCGGGGCAGTTGAGCCTGGTGCGTGGCGGCATGCCCAACCCGCTCGATTTCCCCCGTTCCGATCTTGTGCGGATCAATTATCGGCTGCTCGACGGCCTCTGGCAGCGCGCCGCCAGCCCGGTATTGGATGCCGCGCCGGGGGATACGCCGGAATTTACAACCGTGCTCACCGGGGTGAGTCGCGCCGAGCTGTGGTGGTTGGATGATGAGGGGCGCTGGCGCGCGGATTGGCCGCCGCCGGATGCGCCGCCAGAGGCACTGCCGCGGGCGCTGCGGCTGCGCTGGGAACTGGCGGGCTGGGGCATACTGGAACGGCGCTGGGTGTTGCCGTGACTGTTTCCCGCAAGGCCCCGCAACGGGGGGTGGCCCTGTTGGGGGCGGTGCTGCTGGCGGCAATCGCGACGGTATTGGCCGTCGCCTGGCTTGACCGGCTCCATGGCTTCGCTGGGCGAACCGGGGCGATGCTGGAGGAAGGACAGGCAGACCTCTATGTCGCCGGCATGGAGGCCTGGGCGGTGGCAACGCTGCGCCGCGATCGCCAGCAGGGCGTGGTGGACCATCTCGGCGAGAACTGGGCGCGTCCGGCCCGCACGCTGCCGGTGCCGGGGGGTACGGTTGCCGGGACGCTGGTGGATTTACAGGGTCGCTTCAACCTCAACACGCTGGTGGGTGGCGGACAAGCCAATCCCGCCGCCATCGCCTTGTTCAA
>JBARUT010000120.1:0-11750 GCA_049645885.1 Candidatus Macondimonas sp. | reverse complement strand
GCATCGCAGCGGCGTGGCGGCTTTGGCGCGGCTGCGATTGGGGCCGGCGCTGCGCTATCTGGAAAAGAACATGCCGCTGGCGCGCGACCTGGGTTTGTTGTATGCGCCGCTGGGCCGTTGGGATGCGCTGCGTGCCGATCTGGTCGAAGCGGTGCTGACGCGGTTGTTCCTGGCCGAGCCGTTGCCGCGCGATCGGGAGTCCTTTGAAGCCCGCCTGGAAGAAGGGCGCGGTCGGCTCATGGAAGTGGCGGAACAAGCGGCTCGGGCGGTACACGGCGCGCTGATGGAATGGAAAGCCCTGTGGCCGCTGTTGCAAACCGCGGCGCCGGAGCCCCGGCGCGCCGTTGTGGCCGATCTTCGGGCGCAGGCCGAATGGCTCATGCAACCAGGATTCGTTGCCCGCACGTCGGATCCCTGGTTGTCCCGGATCGCTGTCCACCTGAAAGGCGCGCGTTTGCGGCTTGAGAAGCTGTCGGGGCGGCTGGCGCGGGATGCCCAGTGGCAGGCGAGCGTGAGTCACTGGATGAAGCGCTGGGCAGACTTGCCCCCGACCACGGACCCCGAACGACTGGCGCGGCGCGAAACCCTGCGCTGGCTGATCGAGGAATACCGGCTATCCCTGTTTGCGCAGGAGTTGGGAACCGTGACCCGGGTATCGGAAAGGCGGCTGGAGGAAATGCTCTCGGTCTGTCGCTGAAGAGGAACACTTGCGCGTTTTTTGCCGTTGTTCCAACCTGAATTTGCCCCAAAAGGGGTTACGGTTGGAGAAACAGTCATGAAACGCTTATTGCTGGCAGGACTGATTTGCTTGGGATCGATGGATGCGCTGGCGGGCGATGATCGACGCGATGCGGTCATCGGTGGCGCGCTCGGTGGCGCTGCGGGCGCGGTGATCGGGCAGCAGGTCGGCGGCCCGACGGGAGCAGCCATTGGCGGCGCCTTGGGTGGCGCGCTGGGCGCTGGCCTGGCGGTTGATGATCATGACCACGATCAGCGTGCCTATCGTGGCGGGTATGCGGCCCCGGTGGCTTATTACCCGCGTCATGCGCGCCCGGTCGTGGCCTCGCGGCCGGTGGCCTACTATCCGGCTTACTACGCTCGGCCCGTTGTGGTGACACGGCCTGTGGTGGTCCGTCATGGACACCATCACCCTGTGGCACGTCATGTGGCGGGGCATGTCGGTCATCATTACGTCAAAGGGCATGATCGCAAGCATCATCGCCATCATGGCCATTGATCCCAATGTATAGTGCTTTCAATAGCTAACTTGGCGGAGCAGCCGGGTTGCGGCAACCGCCAAGAATTTATCAAAAAAGGAGTGAGTCACCATGAAGCATCACATCGGTATGACGATTGCGACCATCACTCTGATGTCAGGCTGCGGTTTCGTTGCGGCTCAGGACGCAACTACTGAAGCCGCCATTGGCGGCGCCTTGGGTGGCGCCACCGGCGCGGTCATCGGGCAACAGGTCGGCGGTCGTAACGGCGCCATTCTGGGCGGCGCCATCGGTGGCGCCGCGGGGACTGCGATTGCGGTTGACAAGGACGGTGATACGCATCATCACTCGGTGGGCAATCAGGGACCGGCCATTATTGTGGCGCCGCCCGGGGGGCGGGGCACATTCTGCCCGCCTGGTCAGGCCAAGAAAGGCAACTGCTGATCGCGCGACATACTGCTTCCCTACGCGCTTACCCCATCATTTTTGGTTCATTTTTCACCGCATCCCTTTCCGGCGCTTGGCTCAATGTCGCATGGGGTGCATGTTTGCATGTGCAGGGCTTATGCGGTCAGTCGTCGTTTCAGGGCGGCGACATCCGTATAGGGGGCCTCACACTGGCTACCCTGGCAGACATGGGCGCAGATGGACCCGTGTGCAGGCTTGCTGGCGAGCGCCGCTGGCCAGTCGTCGAGGGGATCCGGGACGGGCAATACCACCACGCTTGGACTGCATCCTGTTTGTAGCTGTCGGTGCCAGTCCCAGACCGCTTCAGGCGTCCCGCGCAGTACCACCACAACCGGGGGATGCAGGAACTCCTGCAGGGCCAAGGCCAGCTCCGCGTGGGCATGGGGCGCCTGGCGCAGCTGCGGCACTCCCGCCCGCAGCGTGGCTTCGGCGGCCTGCAGGTAACGCGGTTCGGCAATGATCAGTCCCAGCCGGTTCAGGGCGCGGGCCGCCACCGCGTTGCCGGCCGGCGTGGCTTCGTCGGCGAAGGGCTTGAGGCGGTGGATGAGGGGCTCGTGATCGTGCGCCGTGAAGTAGAAGCCACCCCGCTCTTGATCCTCAAAATGGGCGAGCAGCGTGTCTGCCAGGTCGATGGCCCAGCGCAGATTCTCAGGCTGGCCAGATGTTTCACAGACCGCCAAGGCTGCATCCAGCAGGAAGGCATGATCGTCCAGGTATGCTGGCAGATGGGCCTGTCCTGCCGTCTGTACCGCGCGCAGACGCCCGTTTTGCCATGCGTTGCTGCGTACGGCGTCCAGCGCCTTTCCGGCGACCTCGCCCAATTCGGGCACCGCCAGACGCCTTGCAGCCACGGCCAGGGCCTTGATCATCAGTCCGTTCCAGGCGGTGAGGACTTTCTCGTCGCGCATTACCGGCGGGCGGTGTTTCCGGGCTTCCCAAAGCAGATCGCGGGCAGCATGCAATTGGGCCTGAAGGTGATCAGGGGTGATGTGCAGGCGATGCGCCAGCGCCGGGATCGGCGCCTGAAGTTGCAGATGCCAATGTCGACCTTCGAAATTGGGCCCCTCATCCAATCCCCATGCGACGCAGCAAGAGATCCAAAGTGTTTCGGACAAGCTTGCCCGAACCGCCTCTCGACTCCAGACGTAATACGCACCTTCTTCGCCACCGCTGTCCGCATCCAGGCTGGCGTAGAAGCCCCCCTGTGGCGCGTGCATCTCGCGGATGGCCCAACGGGCGGTGCCGAGCGCTCGCTCGCGATAGAGCGGGTCGGCAAAGATGCTCCAGGCTTCGCTGTAGAGTTCCAGCAACAGGGCGTTGTCATAGAGCATTTTTTCAAAATGTGGGATGCGCCAGGCCGGATCCACCGTATAGCGGAAAAAGCCCCCGCCCACGTGGTCCCACAGACCCCGCAGGGCCATGGCATCCAGACTCTGGCGTAAAAAGTCGGTGGCGGCCGCCTGCTCGGTGGGATCGGCAATGTCGGGCAGTCGGTGCAGCAACAGCCGCAAGGCAGGGGTATGGGGAAACTTGGCGCCGCTGCCAAAGCCCCCTTCCTCCCGGTCTGACCAGCGCGGCAGGGCCTGCTGCCAGGCGAGCAGCGGCGTCTCGTTCAGCGCCGTTTGCCCGGGATCGGGCATGAGGGAGGCCAGCACCTCGCGCAGTTCGCCGTTCTGCGCACGGATGTCGTCGCCTCGCTCCCGGTAGTAACGCGCGATCAGATTCAGCAGATCGCGAAATGCCGGCAGCCCGTGACGGGGTTCGGGCGGAAAATAGGTGCCGGCAAAAAAAGGCATGTGTTCGTCTGGGGTGAGAAACACCGTGAGCGGCCAACCCCCGCCACGCTGGGTCAGGATCTGGTGGGCCAATTGGTAGATTCGATCCAGATCGGGACGCTCCTCCCGATCCACTTTGATGTTCACGAACAAGGCATTCATCACCGCCGCGGTTTCCGGGTCCTCGAACGATTCCCGTTCCATGACGTGACACCAATGACAGGCCGAGTAACCGATGGACAGCAGGATGGGCCGATCTTCCCGTGCCGCTCGCGCCAAGGCTTCCGCATTCCAGGGATGCCAGTCCACCGGATTGTGGGCGTGTTGGCGTAGGTAAGGACTGGTTTCGTGGATCAGATGGTTCGTGTGCGATGGATCGGACATGGCGGAGGCTCCAGCGGCAGCAGGCTCCCAGACTCGCGCAAGCCGATCAAGGGGTCAAGCCGCGGCACGGCGGGTGGCGCGACGTTGCAGCAAAGCAGTCAACACGGTCAAGCCGCCACCCACGGCCAACGGACCCCACACTTCAGGGGCGCTCCAGGAAAAGGCAGTCTGTCCGGCAAGCATATCGATGGCGGCAGCACCGATCCAGGCCCACATCAGAATATGGGGAATGGCGCCGAGAAAGGTGCCGAACAGGTATTCCCGCAGGCGGATGTTCATCACCGCCAGGGCCCAGTTGGTGGGGGGCAGGGCAAAGAACATCAGCCGGACCAGCATCACGGTACGGACGCCGCGGGCGGCGAATTGCCGTTCGAGGATGGGCAGGAATCGTTCCAGATGTGCGGCGATCAGGGAGCGTCCGAATACCCGGCTCAGGGCATAGATGAACACAGACGCCGTCAGCAGGCAGGCCATCCCCATGACGGCAGCCCCAACCGTGCCATATAGGACTGCCGCACACGCGATGACCACGATGGTGGGAATGTTGGCGACAATGATCAGGGTCCCCGCCAGCCAGAATCCAAAGGGACCGAAGGGGGCGATGGCGGCATGGAGGTCGCGGATCCAGGACAATGCCGTGCGGATCTGCCCCGCTTCGGTGTGTTCGGCGATCGCGAGGCCGGCGATGATCAGGACGATGATGAACAGCAGGGCCGCGCCACGACGCCACCAGCGCCCTTGCCCCGCCGGCTTGTTTCCCGGATGGGGGTCGGCGAGCAGCGCCATCAGTCCCGCTGCGGAGCGGCGAGTTGGGGAATGCGCCGTTTCAATCGATCCATGAATCGCGGCTCGTAGTCCTGCAGCTTGGATTTGAGGTGGCCCTTGCGGGGCTGGGGTTTTATGTTTGCCGGATCCATCACGAAGGGAAGATCGAGAAAATCGGCCAGCTCTCGCAGATGTTCCTGGGGACGCTCGTTAAAAGACTGATAGTTCAGGGCGTAGACCGCGTCAGCGGGCAGATCTTCCAGATCCTGATAGTACTGTTTGAGTTGATGTTCCACGGCCAGCGCCGTGAAAGGGCGCAGGATCATCTCGAAGGGGCGGTCTCCAGTGAGTGTCTTGATGCCGCGGATCAGCTTCCAACCAGCATAGGCGAGATTCAGGCTGGCCTTGCCCAACACCGTCTTGAAATTATCCACCAGCAGAGTCTGGAAGGGCTGGCTACCTGTTAGTAGCGAAATAGCCGCATTCATCTGGCTGTTCAGGATGTAGATGGGGTCGCGGGTGATGTAGATAAAGCGGGCATTGGGAAACCACTCCAGGATCTGCCGGGCATTGCCGGTATCCCAGGGGTTCTTCAGCAGGACGGCCTGGGCGCCGGGGGTGACATATTGGAGTTTGCGACACATCTCATCCAGCACGGTCCGGTTGCTCGCGGTTACCTTCATGCTGAAGCTGTGGTTGCGCAGCATCCAGCCATATTCCTCGACCATGTTGTCGTCGACATACACGGCGTCGAGCTTGCGGTCGGTGATGCCCAGCCGGCGAAACAGGCGGTTGAGGGTACGCCGATCCCGGGTTTCATTTTCGTCTTGATGATTTTTCAGGAGCCGGTCGTAGTAGAAAAGGTGATACAGGCTCAGGTTGGCCATGGGGAAACAGCGGGCCACCGAGTCATACAGGAAGGTGGTGCCTGATCGATGCAGTCCCATGATGAAGACGGGACGTGCTGAAACGTCCTGGATCAGGGGCAACAACGACGCATCTTCCCCGGGACGGGGGAATCCCGGATCAAAAGGCAATTTCATGTTTTTCTCTCGCACAGGGAAATTCGCAGGCTAGGTCATTATCGCCTGCTACTTGTAATAAATCATCCGCGGGCCAATGTCCGCGTGGGCCTGTGAATAAGGATCAATTAGGGGTCAGGCTGCCATTTCGCGTGCACTGGTCTGCGCGCGCCCATGGATATGATCCAGAATCAACTGGGCCGCCCGTTGATGTCCTCCGGCTCGCACCGATTCACCCAAGGCCGCCGCATTGGTCTGGTAAGCGGGATCGGCCAGCATGCTCTCGACCATGGACTGTAGTCGTTGCGGGGAGACTTTGCCTGGGCGCAGGCAGCGACCCGCACCCAGCTGCTGGATACGCCGTGCGCTGTAAGCCTGCTCGATTTGCTGGGGCACCATCAGCAGGGGAACATTGAAATACAGACTCTCGTTGATGCTGTTCATCCCCCCGTGGCTGATGAACAAATCGGTGTGCTGGAGCACCTTGAGCTGGGGTACCCAAGGATAGACGTGGATGTTTTGGGGAATGGCCCCCAAATCGTCGATGTGGGTGTGCTTGCCCACCGACATGACAACTTGATACGGCGCATCGGCAAAGGCAGTCAGGCAATCCCGGTAGAAATCAAGTTTCTGGTTGTGCACGCTCCCCAGGGAAATATAGATCAGGGGTTGCTGGGCGCTGCCGGGTTTATGAAAGGCCAAACCGTCGCGACCGTCCGGTACCGACGCACCCACGAAATGCATGTTGCTGCCCATGCGTTCCGAAAAGGGCTGGTAATGGGCCGATGTGACGCAGATGGTGAGCTCATCCGGGCGGCGAAACACTTGCGTGGCGTCGCGGATCACCCCGCGGCTGGGGAGGCCCAGGCTGGCAATGAGGTCACGGAAGCGTCGACGGGCGCCGATAGCCAGCTTCATGCCTCGGATGCGGCTCTCAAATCGATAATTGCGGAGCACCATGGACAACATGTCCAGGTTCATCCAATGGCGCGGATCAAGGGTCATGCGGCTGGTCCACAGCACATGGGTCACGAACTTGATGGCGGGGATGCCCAGGCGATCGGCCAGCAATGGTCCCCATGGTGCGCAGCTGTCATAGATGATGTAATCAGGCCGTTCCGCCTCCAATTCCTGCAACAGCCCCAGCAGGCACTGTTCCGTCATCTCAAACAGTGCAACCCCCACGGCGATCAAGTCAGCGGCTGTCTCCGGATCGTGGTCGTAGTCCGACCAGCGCCGATAGTCACGCGGCGTCGCGCCCAAGGCAGTGAATTTGGCTGCTGATCCGGGATCGGCATAGAAGATCACCGATTCGCCCTGACGAATCAACTCCGAAACAATCCCCAGCGCGGGATTGATATGGCCCGTTGCCCCGGGGAGGTTAAAGAAGACGGCTTTTCCCATGAGTGCTTCTCCTGCATGGCGCGCGACACTGAACACATGAAAATCAAAACAAGGCCCGTAATCCTTGGTATCGGTAGCAAGGACAATGCCTTGAACTCTGGCTCCGCGAGCATGAATTTCGTTTCTATCCGCAAAATGGCCTTATTTCCTTCTGTTTTCAGTTGGCTACGATTTAATCTGAAGATAGGGATTGCCCGGGATAGGCAAACATCCCCAAATGCTGGCCACCAAGGTAAACAATAATGCACTGTTCATGTGCGCTAACCCTTGATCGCGCACTATTGATTGTAATTCTAGGGGCGGTATTAGCAAGATTAATGACAGAAGTGTGAAGCTTCCCTGTCGATCACAGAGGCCATAACGACTTGGGTATGAATGCGCCCGGTCTTGGACAGTGTCAGCCAGCGCCATCCGCCGGGTTCGGCGGACCATGCGAATTGGTCGCTTTGTGGCAGAAATTGACGCACCGTGGAGGGGGTGCCCAAAAAACGACAACCTCCTTGGCGGAGGTCCAAGGCTTGATGCCCATGGCCAAACAAAACTGCTCGCACTTGGGGATGGCGCCGCAACAGGGACCGGAAGGCCACGGCATCACGCAAGCCCATGGCATCGAGCCAGGCGCTTCCGGTGGCGATTGGCGGATGATGCAGGGCAAGCAAGGTGGGTCGTGACGGAAATTGAATCAATTGATGATCGAGCCAGCATCGTTGCGCGTGACCGAGCCGACCGTCCGCATGGCCGCGCCAGTAACTGGATAGCCCCATGACCCGCCACTCCCCAAGCTGCATCACACGCCCGACGCCCCAATAGCGAATTCCGAGTGTTCGGCGCATGCGGGCGGGATGATCATGATTGCCGGGCAGGGCCAGGACCGGGCAATTCAAGGGACGGAGCCTGGCTTGCAGCCGCAAGTAGGCACTTGCATCGCCCGCGTCCGTCAAATCCCCCGTCAGCAACAACAGATCAGGGTGAAGAGCCAGCACGCGGGACAGAATGCTTTCCAGCGCTTGATCGGCATCCCGGCCGGCAACGACCTCACTGGCCTCGGCGGGAAGATGGAGGTCCGTCAAATGGGCAATACGCAGCAATTGCACACTCCGGGGATAGCAGCATTCAGCGGAGCGGGGATTGCTCCCAGAGATCCCGCCGAGTGGGATTGTGGTCTTCCAGTAGCGCATGAAGCAAGAAGAGTTCAGAAATGACCTCGGGCGGAAATCCCTGGCGCCCACCCCGACTATCGACCAGCAGCGAGTCGATATAGCGTGCGCATGCCGGGGTGGGCCAGCTTTCGGCGATTTTGTCTGCAATGCGCTTGAATTGCCGCTCCAGAGCGCAGGGTGCATCCTGAGGCGGGTGGGCCAGGGGAGCAACCTGGATAGATTGGGAGCCGGTACGACCGAGATTCGAGCGGGGTGGGATGATGCCACCCGTTGTTACCGATGGGGGCGAAGCAGTCGAGGTGGCTGTCGGGCCAGGCTCGCCACGATCGCTTTTCCATGTGCCGGTGGGGATGGCTTGCGAGCCGGTGAGATTCAAGTCTATAGCCGGTTTCGGATTGAGACGTGCGCGTAATTTCAATAATTCTTCTGCTTCGCTTAAGGTGAAAGCAGGGCGTCCCGGCTTGGTGGATTCGAGTGTCAGGTTGACCAAAAATCTTTTTTGTTGCTCCCGATCGGGAAGTCCGGACAGTAGCGCCAACAGTTTCGGATGGCGCCGGTTAAGGCCAGAACCGTCTGGATGAAGCTGCTTCCATTGCGTGAAGCCAGGCACGCTCACGCCGAATTGTTCAGCATAACGGCTGGCCCATGCGTCAAATTGGTCACGATTGCCGCTGGCGTGATGGATGTCCAGCAGCATGATCCAATCGTCTGGATGGTAGGGCGCGGCAGTTTCGATCCATTGTTCGAGGATGAATTGAGCACGTTCACGGTTACCGTTGGCCAAGGCATATAGAGCCAACCAGCGCGTCTGGGTATCGCACGCCGCTGAGCGAGTGTGGGGCAATGTCGCTGCACTGGTCTTGTCGGGCACCGACCGATTCGAGAGTCGGCCAGCCACGATGCCCAGTGCGAGACCGAGGATTGCCATCAACCAAAATAAGGGATTCGTCATCATAGAGCTTGCCACGCTTGCAGTCTATCCGGCATTTGTCGGGATCTGGGCTAAGTATCGGCGGGACAAGGAGAAAGGTTGAGTCGGGATTACTCTCCCCGTGTCAAGCCCAAGTCTTCACAAACCGCCAAGATGGGCTCGGCTTGGTTGAGCGTATAAAAATGCAGTCCGGGTGCACCTTCGTCCAATAGACGTTGGCAGAGCCCATGAACCGCTTCCCGGCCAAATTGACGGATGGCGATCTCGTCCGTCTCCAGTGCTTCCAGCCGCTTGCGGATCCAGCGCGGGATCTCGGCGCCGCAGGCATCGGAGAAGCGGGCGAGTTGCAGATGATTGGTGATGGGCATGATCCCGGGGGTAATCGGAACATCAATGCCCAAGGCTGCGGATTCGCCGATCAGCCGATGGTAGGCGTCGGGGTTGTAGAAATACTGCGTGATCGCCCCATCGGCGCCAGCCCGAACCTTGTCGCGGAAATGCTGCAGGTCTTCTGCCGCGCTGCGGGCCTGAGGATGGATTTCCGGATAGGCGGCCACTTCGATATGAAAGTGTGCCCCGGTCTCCTGACGGATGAACGCCACCAGATCCCGCGCATGACGGAACGGGCCCGGATCGCCCATGCCCGAAGGCAGGTCGCCGCGCAGGGCAACCAGGCGGCGGATGCCAACTTCCTGATAGCGATGCAGGATCTCCCGCAGGGTCTCGGCCGTGGCACCGATGCAGGACAGATGAGGCGCCACCTCGACGCCGGTCTCCCGCATCAGGGCCAGCACGGTTTCCAGGGTTCGCTCCCGGGTCGAGCCCCCGGCGCCGAAAGTCACTGAGAAATAGGCGGGCCGCAGGGCCGCGAGGCGGCCCGCCGTGTCCAGCAATTTCACCATGCCGCCCGGGGTCTTGGGCGGGAAGAACTCAAAGCTCAGCGTGGGGCGTACCCCGCCCGGACGGTTCATGGCCGTGACCCTTAATAACGGTAATGATCGGGCTTGTACGGCCCGTCTTTGGAAACACCGATATAGGTCGCCTGCTGGTCGGTGAGCTCGGTGAGCTGGGCATTGAGCTTCTTCAGTTGCAGGCGCGCGACTTTTTCATCCAGGTGCTTGGGCAGGGTATAGACCCCCACGGGATACTTGTGGGTCTGTGTGAACAGTTCGATCTGGGCGATGGTCTGGTTGGCGAAGGAGGAACTCATCACATAAGACGGATGCCCGGTGCCGCAACCCAGATTCACCAGGCGGCCCTTGGCGAGCAGGATGATGCGCTTGCCGTTCGGGAAGATCACATGATCGACCTGGGGCTTGATTTCTTCCCACGGGTATTTTTCCAGCGCGGCGACGTCGATCTCGTTGTCGAAATGACCGATGTTGCAGACGATGGCCTGATCCTTCATCCGCGCCATGTGGTCGTGGGTGATGACGTGGTAATTGCCAGTGGCGCTGACGAAGATGTCGCCGTGTTCGCAGGCGTAGTCCATGGTGACCACACGGTAGCCTTCCATGGCCGCCTGCAGGGCGCAGATCGGGTCGATCTCGGTCACCCACACTTGCGCCGACAGCGCGCGCAATGCTTGCGCGGAACCCTTGCCGACATCGCCATAACCCGCAACGACCGCGACCTTGCCGGCAACCATGACATCGGTGGCGCGCTTGATGCCATCCACCAGCGATTCACGGCAGCCGTAGAGGTTGTCGAACTTGGACTTGGTCACCGCATCATTGACGTTGATGGCGGGGAAGCGCAGCTCGCCGCGCTCGTGCATCTGATAGAGGCGATGCACGCCAGTGGTGGTTTCCTCGGTCACGCCCTTGATGTGGGCGAGACGGGTGGAATACCACTTGGGATCGGTTGCCAGGCGCGCGCGGATAGCTGCGAACAACACCTGTTCTTCTTCGCTGGTGGGATGGTTCAGGACGGCCAGATCCGTCTCGGCGCGGCTGCCCAGATGCAGCAGCAAGGTGGCATCGCCACCATCGTCCAGGATCATGTTGGAATAGCCACCGTCGGGCCACGCGAAGATGCTGTGGGTGAAGGCCCAGTATTCCTCCAGGCTTTCGCCCTTGTGGGCGAAAACCGGCGTGCCGGTGGCGGCAATGGCTGCCGCGGCATGGTCCTGGGTGGAGAAGATATTGCAGGAGGCCCAACGCACCTGGGCGCCCAAGGCCTGCAAGGTTTCGATCAATACTGCAGTCTGGATGGTCATGTGCAGCGAGCCGGTGATGCGCGCGCCGCGCAGCGGCTGACCGGCCGCGAATTCCTCGCGAATCGCCATCAGGCCAGGCATCTCGGTTTCGGCAATGCGGATTTCTCGGCGCCCCCAGTCAGCCAATTTGAGATCGGCGACGCTGTAATCAGAAAATTGAACTTCAGCCACGTGACTCATGGTCTGCTCCATGCGTTGGCTGGCGGGGGAGGGGCGGGATTCGCTCGCCGCCATCCTTGACCCGCCAGGGTTGGACAGTCGGAGAGCGCAGTTGAGAAGTTTCCGAGCCTGGGGGCCGGCCCCTGGAGAATCGGGGCAGGCGCCTCGCAGCGCTCCTCGGAGAGCCCGGAGTATAGCGCAACGGGTGCGCTTTGTTCCGCTGGCAGGAAACGCTGGCGGCTTTCCG
>JBARUT010000119.1:0-6169 GCA_049645885.1 Candidatus Macondimonas sp. | reverse complement strand
CGCGTTGGTGCTGGCGGCGAGCCTGGTCATCCCCGCGCTTACCGTCGGACTGATGGGCCTCGTCGCCCACCTCGCCCCCGCCGGCCGGGGATTGCTGCTGCGCATGGCGGCGCGGGGCGTGGTGCGTTCCCTGAGCCGCACGGGTCTGGCGATCGCCGCCCTGACCGTGGCCCTGTCCACTGCCGTGGGGGTCGGCACCATGATCTACAGCTTCCGTGGCAGCGTGACCGATTGGCTGGAACGCACGTTGAGCGCGCAGATCTACGTCTCCCCCGGTGGCGGCGCCCCACGCGGCGCGCGCCTGCCCGACAGCCTGTTGCCGACCCTGGCGGCCCTGCCGGGCATGGCGGAGGTGGTCGGCATCCGCGCCGCCCCTATCGATACCCCCGACGGGCCGGTGGGCGTCTCGGCCGCCCCCTTCACCGAACAACTGCGCGGCGCCCTGCAATTCCTCGCGGGCGATCCGGCGACGGCCTATGCGGCACTGACGAATGCCCAGCGCAAGACGCCCGCCGTACTGGCCAGCGAACCCTTGGCCTGGCACCGCCAGCTCAAGGTTGGCGACCGCTTGCAACTGGCCACCGATGCAGGCTGGCGCGCGTTCGAGGTGGTCGGGATCTATCAGGATTTCGCCTCCGACCAGGGACACCTGCTGATGGATGAGGCCACGTTCGGCCGCCACTGGAACCGCCCCGGCGTCACCGGCATCGGGCTCTATCTCGCGCCGGGCGCGGATGAGGCGGCGCTGGTGACGCAGATCCAGGCGCTGGCCACGCCCGAGATGCCACTGTCGGTAATGCGCACCGCCGGCATTTTGGCGTTTTCCCTGCAAATCTTCGATCGCACCTTCGCGGTCACCGGCGTGCTGCGCCTGCTCACCTTGATCGTGAGCCTGGCGGGGGTGACCAGCGCCCTGATGGCGCTGCAACTGGAGCGGACGCGGGAATGCGCCGTGCTGCGCGCCTTGGGGATGACACCCGGCCAGGTGCGGCGCTGGGTCACCCTGCAAACCGCCCTGATGGGGATGGTGGCAGGGCTGCTCGCGGTGCCGGTTGGGTTGGTGCTCGCGGCGGTGCTGACCGGAGCCGTCAATCAGCGCGCCTTTGGCTGGACCATCGATTTTCAGATTGCTCCCGGCCTGTTGCTGCAGGCCCTGGGGCTGGCCGTGCTGGCGGCGCTGGTGGCGGGCGCCTACCCCGCCTGGCGCATGGGTCGCACACCGCCAGCCCTGGCCCTGCGGGAGGAATAGGCATGGGCGGGCGCAGCGCGGGATTGATCGTTTTGGGGCTGGCCGCGCTGTTTCTGGCTTGGGCGCTGCCCCGCTGGACGCCGCGCCCGCCCCCGCTGGCGCCGGGTGGACAGATCGACCTCACCCAAGCCTTCGAGGCTGATGCCAGCGGCTATGAGCGGGCCGACAGCGCGCGTGTCTTCCAGTTTCCGGCGGACCATGGCCCCCATCCGGGCACGGCCAGCGAGTGGTGGTACGTCACCGGCAACCTGCGCACCGCGCAGGGCCGCCGCTTCGGCTATGAAGTGACCTTCTTCCGCGTCGCGCTGGCGCCCACCCTGCCGCCGCGCCGCTCGGCCTGGGCCACGCGGCAGATCTACATGGCCCATCTCGCCGTCACCGACCCAGAAGGCCGCCGCTTCCATGCCTTCGAGCGTTTCAACCGGGCGGCACTGGACATGGCCGGGGCACATGCCGCGCCATTGCGCATCTGGCTGGACGATTGGGCGTTGAGTGCCCGACCCGGCGCCGATCCCAGCCTGCCGACTCCGCCACTGGCACTGCGTGCCGCCCAAGGCCCCGTTGCCCTCGACCTGGAACTCGATGCCCGCAAGCCGCCCGTCCTGCAGGGCGCGGCCGGCCTGAGCCGCAAAGGACCCGCGCCGGGGGATGCCTCCTACTACTACAGCCTCACCCGCCTGGCGACACGCGGCACGCTGACGCTGGACGGCGAGCGCTTCGCGGTGAATGGCGATTCCTGGATAGACCGCGAATGGGGCACCTCCACCTTAGGACAAGAGCGCGCCGGATGGGATTGGTTTGGTGTGCAGCTCGCAGACGGCTCGGAGCTGATGTTCTGCCGCATCCGCCGCCGCGATGGCACGCCCAACCCCTTCGACTACGGCGTCTGGGTCAGTCCCGACGGGCAGGCGGAAACGCTGGACGCCCGCGCTGTCGAAATCTACGAGACGGGTCGTTGGCGCAGTCCCCATTCCGGCATCAGCTACCCCAGCGGCTGGACCCTGCGGCTTCCCGCCCGCCAGCTCAGCCTGCATCTCACGCCCCTGCTGCCCGACCAGGAGCTGAATCTCGCTGTGCGCTATTGGGAAGGCGCCGTTGAGGCCACCGGCGAACTGGCCGGCCGCGACATCCAGGGCCACGGCTACGTCGAGCTGACCGGCTACGGCGCCACCCCCTGAGGGCGCGGGGGCGCTATCCGAACGCAACAGGATCGGCTATAGTAGGCCGTTCTGTTGGGGCGGTAGCTCAGCTGGGAGAGCGCTGCGTTCGCAATGCAGAGGTCGGGAGTTCGATCCTCCTCCGCTCCACCAAATTGAAGGGAAGGGCTCGGATGACATCCGGGCCTTTTTTCTTGCCTGAATCACCGTTGCTGCCTGAAATCCCCGCTTGACGCAGGGTTCAACCACGGCCTTGCTGATTCGTGTGAATTGCGGCGTTCGCCGGCGCGGTATTAACCGAGGACTGCGCCAGCAGTGTGGCCATAGGCGCCGGCGCCTCACGACTGCTCATCCCCGCAATATTTATTGCCAGCGCGGACTGGCGGGCCTCGTCGAACAGCGTTGTACCCCGCTGAAGTAAAAGATCGTGCTCGCGCCCGTCAAGTACAGGCCTGGTTACGTAGTGATTTCATGCCAATTCGCTCGGAGCGAACCACCGTTGTGTTGTTTTATGCCCCCTCGGCCACGCCGCTATCTGCCGAGGCACATAGCGCTGCACAGAAATTATTTGCAGGCGCAACGGAATTACTTTCGCACGGCCCGCACTTGTGCGGCAAAGAGTGGTGCATCGCCGATGCCGATTTAGCAGTCATGCTTAATCGTTTGGCGCTTAACGGCGATTCAGTACCCGAAAGTTTGGCTGCCTACGCCTCGCGTCAGTGGCAACGGCCATCTGTGCAATTATGGGTTAACCAGGAACGTCCGCCGCTATGAACATGGCGAATATGGCGTTCGAGAGGGAGGAGCCAAAAGCGGCGCGCCCCTCAACTTTGCGTTGAGCAGCATCAGGAGCCGTTGCCGCATGACGTCAATGCGGGATCAACAATTGCAAAAGCAAGGTTCTTTATCGGCTACGATGATGGAGCCGGCAAAAATGAGCGGGTGTCTTTTTGCAATCAGCTTGAGGCGGCTAGATCTGCCTGCCAACGCGAACCACACCAGCCGGCTGGCAGCCATCTCCCGAACTCGGCGCGTACCGGCCTTGGTACACAAGGGGTTCTCTCTGTCTGAGTCCTCAGCGATCGGTGAGTCTCAAGCCCGGCGTTATTCCCAATCGAAACGCGGCAGATTATCCAGCGCCCGACGCAAGGCGTTTTGCCATTCCTCTTTCACCGCCGCATAGAACGGCGTGTCCAGATCAAATGTCTGATGCCGCAAGACCCGGAGTTCGCCCGTACGATAGAGCAACAGCT
The DNA here is from genome assembly GCA_049645885.1 of Candidatus Macondimonas sp. GTDB lineage: Bacteria > Pseudomonadota > Gammaproteobacteria > UBA5335 > UBA5335 > Macondimonas. Next base: position 2,510 of record JBARUT010000119.1, on the reverse strand, counting down.
CTACCGGCGGTCCGACCGAGATATTGCTGCGCATGGTTGAGTCGATGGAGACCAGCGCGGCGCGGGCTGCATCCTCCAGGGTAATGCCCCGATGGATGTTGCGGTCCAGAATGGGCTTGCCGTATTTGATCTCGCCGATTTGGAGAAAGGACATCTGCTCGGAACAGCTGATGAAATTGCCTTCCGGATAGAGCAGGAAAATATCCGGGCGCTCATTGTCGATCTGGCCGCCGAGGATAAAGGTGGCAGTCGTGTCCACCATGGCCCCTGCCGTAGCACCTGAGTTGGCCTGCACCTGGCGACTGACTCGCCCAACATAGCCGACCAGTTCATCGAAATGCTGGAAGGTGAGGAGGCTTTCCGTGGCCTGGGGATCTCCTGCATGCCGCTTCAGGATGGCGACCACTTGCTGTGTCGTCGCCAGGTTGCCTGCACTCAGCAGGACCACCACCCGGTCACCGGGGTATTCAAAGATATACATCTTGCTGTAGGTTCCGACGTGATCGACGCCGGCATTGGTGCGGGAATCGGACGCAAAAACCAGTCCCTCATCACAGCGGATGGCAAGGCAATAGGTCATGATCGATCCATTTTTTATATTGGACGGGTAGCTATTGATCATATCATGCCCGTCCCGGCCAAACCCACGAAGTCATTCATGGATCAACCCAGGAATCAGGGATGAACGCGCGCGATTGGACATGTTACCCGCCTCAAAGAATTCCAAACCCAGAAACCCTGGACATTCGCGGGCTTGCCTACCATCTGCAGCGCTGGCCGAGCCAGGGCGGCCCCCTGTGCATCTTGCTGCATGGCTGGATGGATGCAGGCGCCAGCTTCCAGTTTCTAGTCGACGCACTGCCGCCCTCATGGGAGGTGATCGCCCCGGATTGGCGTGGCTGCGGACAAAGCGCATGGAGCTCGGGAAGTTACTATTTCCCCGAATACCTGGCTGATCTCGACGCCCTGCTGAACGTGCTAAGCCCTGAAAACCCGGTCTGGCTGGTGGGGCACAGCATGGGCGGCAATGTGGCAAGCCTCTATGCCGGCATTCGCCCCGACCGGGTCAGTCGGCTGGTGAGTCTCGAAGGGCTGGGCCTGCCCCCCTCCCAGCCGAGTCAGGCGCCCCAAAATTACCAAGCCTGGCTACGGGAGCAGGCCGCGCCGCGGAAAAACCGTCCCTATGCGACTTGGGCATCCTTCATGGAGCGCTTGCAACAAGCCAATCCCCGTTTGCCGGCGGAACGCGTTGCCTTCATTGCCCAGGCATGGGCCAAGGACAGCGCCGAAGGCCCCCTGTTGCGGGCAGACCCCCAACACAAGGTGCGCAGCCCCATCCTGTATCGCCTGGAAGAGGCGCGGGCCTGCTGGCGCCGTATCCAGGCCCCGGTACTGTGGGTGCTGGGAGAGCATTCGCCTTTCGTGCGATTGAACCAGACCCTGCTGGATGAAAATCGCGCCTGCTTTCGGGATCTGCGCGAGATCTGCCTGGCCGACTGCGGCCACATGATTCACCACGAACAACCGGAAGCCGTCGCGGAAGCAATCGCGCATTTTCTCGTCATGGAAAACGCGTGAGCGCGGGCAGTCGAGAGAGGATGGAGGCTAGGGCCGGAATCGAACCGACGTACACGGCTTTGCAGGCCGCTGCATGACCACTCTGCCACCCAGCCATGAAAACAGAAGGGGATCGCTCGAATGACCCATGATCCCCGCAGAGGAAGATAAATGCAATGCGGCCGGCACTTTTCGGAGCCGGCCGCACCCAAAATCTGGAGCGGGAAACGAGATTCGAACTCGCGACCCCAACCTTGGCAAGGTTGTGCTCTACCACTGAGCTATTCCCGCTTTCGTGGATTCGGGATTCTAACAGCATGGCGCGCCACGTCAAGCGACTTCATGCCAAATGCACGTTCACGCCTGCTTCCCGCGCTATTGAGTGCAAAACAAATAATTAGTATCCTAATCAAATGAGCGAGACTTCTGCGACCGTATTTCACGACCAAGTTGGGCTGCGACTGGCTGAATCAGCGCGGCGCTGGCGGCAATTGCTGGATGAACGCCTGCGGGACAGTGGACTCAGCCAAGCCCGCTGGCTGGCTTTGTTGCACTTGCGGCGTCTGGGCGATGGCATCGCGCAAATTGCCCTGGCCCAGTCGATCGGCATCGAAGGCGCAAGCCTGGTGCGCATTCTCGATGACCTGGAAGCGAGACGCCTGGTGGAACGCCGCACGGACCCCCAAGACCGGCGCGCCAAGCATCTGTTGCTCACCGCCGAGGGGCTGCTTGCCTTGAACGAGGTGGATGCCATCGCCCGCGCGTTACGTCAGGAAATTCTGGCCGGCCTGGATCAGCAACAGATCACCGAATTTCAAGGCGTTCTCGACATTATCCTGGTCAATGCTGACCAGTTGTCCGCCAAGCCCCGCCATTCCCCACGCATTGAAAAGCCGCAGCCATGACAGACGCCACCGCCGCATCTCGCCCCCGTCGTCGCATCGGCCGCCTTG
>JBARUT010000118.1:0-3650 GCA_049645885.1 Candidatus Macondimonas sp. | reverse complement strand
ATCATCCGCAAGCTGCGCCGCGCGCGCATACGCTTGGGCAGCACGCGCTGGGTCGCGGGCGCGCAGGGCCTGTTCCCCCACCAGTGCCCAGTATGTGGGACTCTGCTCAGCCAGGTCAGGTACCGCCACGGGCGCAGCCACTGGCGCGGGAGGGCGATACGTCTTGAAGGCGCAAGCTGAAAGCAGGGGTAACAGGGCAATCCCCAGATAGCGGGGCCAGCGTGAAGATCTCACAAAAAATGCCGCCTCATGCCCATGGGTTGAAAAAAGCGATCCAATATAGCGCGGGGCGCCGGCGCTTGGCCACTTGCCCTATCCTTGTCTTCTGCTTCCCGTTTGACGCAGAATCGCAGCTCTCGTTCGCCTAGCTCCCCGGCAATGCCCCTCTTCAGCGCTGGACTCAACCACACCACGGCCCCTGTGCCGGTGCGTGAACGTATCGCCTACGCAGCCGATGACCTGCCACGGGCGCTGGCTGATCTGCGTCGGCACACCCGCGTTGAAGAAGCTGTCCTGCTGTCCACCTGCAACCGCACCGAATTCTACTTCCAGGCCGCGGACGATACGGGTGTGCTCGACTGGCTGAGCCGGGATCGGCGCATGCCGCGCCACGAACTGGCACCCTATTTGTACCAATTTCGCGAGGAAGGCGCCGTGCGCCATCTGCTGCGCGTGGCGGCGGGATTGGACTCGATGGTCGTGGGCGAGGCCCAGATCCTCGGCCAACTCAAGCAGGCCTACGCGACCGCCCGGGAAAACGGCCACGTCGGGCACGGCTTGAATCAACTGTTCGCCTGCGGTTTCGCCACCGCCAAGCGGGTGCGTACCGATACCCGCATCGGTGCCCAGCCGGTTTCCGTGGCCTCCATCGCAGTCGACCTCTCGCGGCGCATTTTCAGCAATTTTGCCGAACACACGGCGCTGTTGGTGGGCGCCGGCCAGATGATCGCCCTCTGCGCCCGCCATCTGCATACGCAAGGCATGGGCCGCATCATCATCGCCAACCGCAGTCCCACGCGCGCCCTGTCCATCGCCCAGGGCGTGCAAGGCTTCGGCATCGGCCTGACCGATCTGGACGCCCATCTCGACGAAGCAGACATCCTGATCGCCTGCACCGCCAGCCCGGAACCGCTGATTCACCTGCCGGCAGTCCGCGCCGCCCTGCGCCGGCGCAAGCACCGTCCCATGCTGATGGTGGATCTGGGCCTGCCACGCGACATCGACCCCAACATCAGCCAGCTCGATGATGTCTTTTTGTATACGCTGGACGATCTGACTGCGGAGAGCCAGACCAACCGCCAGGCGCGCTCGACGCAGGCCGCGCTGGCGGAGGAAATCGTCGAGGAGGAAACGGCGCGGTTCACACGCTGGTTGCGCGATCATGACCGCCGCCGCCTGTTGCAGCAATTGCGCGAGCGCGGCGAACAGACCCGCCTCATCGCGCTGGCGCAGGCCCATGAACGCCTTGAGCGCGGTGAGGCCCCCGAACGGGTGCTGGAGGATTTTTCCCGTGCGCTCACCAATCGCCTGCTGCACACACCGACCCACCGGCTGCGGGAAGCCATCCATCAGTCCCAGCAGGATCTGATCGACGACGCCCGGCGCCTGTTCGATCTGGATGAACCGGAACCATGAACATCACCCCAGGCCTTGCTACCGAACTGGAACGACTGCGCGACCGTCACCGGGAAGTCGCAGCCTTGCTGGCCGAACCCACGGTGCTGGCCAACGCCGCCCAGTTCCGCGCCCTGAGCCGGGAATATGCCCGGCTGGAGGATCTGGTGGCGACCTTTCATGCCTGCGAGGCCGCCGAACAGCGCCTTGCCGAAGCCGATGAGCTGCGCCAGGACCCGGAACCCGCCCTGCGCGCCTTGGCCATGGAAGAAGCGCAGGCCGCCCAGGCCGATCTGATCGAACTCAAGCAGCAACTCCAGCGCCTGCTGCTGCCGCCCGATCCCTTTGATGCCAGCAACGTGTTCCTGGAAATCCGCGCCGGCACCGGCGGTGACGAAGCCGCCCTGTTCGCCGGCGATCTGTTCCGCATGTACAGCCGCTACGCCGAGCGCCGCGGCTGGCAGGTGGAAATCATCAGTCAGAGCGAGGGGGAGCACGGCGGCTTCAAGGAAATCATCTCCCGGCTCATCGGCGAAGGCGTCTATTCGTGCCTGAAGTTCGAATCGGGCGCCCACCGCGTGCAACGCATCCCGACCACTGAATCCCAGGGCCGGATCCACACCTCGGCCTGCACCGTGGCCGTCTTGCCCGAGGTGGAAGCCGTCGCGGACCTGGACATCAATCCCGCTGATTTGCGCATCGATACCTTCCGCGCCTCCGGGGCAGGGGGCCAGCATGTGAACAAGACCGACTCGGCCGTGCGCTTCACCCACCTGCCCAGCGGCATCGTGGTGGAATGCCAGGACGAGCGCTCCCAGCACAAGAACCGCGCCAAGGCCCTGTCCCTGCTCAAGGCGCGTCTGCTCGCCCAGGCGCGTGAAACGCAACATCAACAGACCGCCGAGCAGCGCCGCGCGCTGGTCGGTAGCGGGGACCGCTCCGAACGCATCCGGACCTATAATTATCCCCAGGGTCGGCTCACCGACCACCGCATCAACCTCACCCTCTACCGGCTCGAAGCCATTCTGGACGGCGACCTGGACGAAGTGCTCAATGCCCTGCAAGACGCCCACCAGTCCGAACAACTCGCCGCCCTGGGCGCCTGACCCTCCCCGCGTGGGGCAAGCGCTGCGCGCCCTGCGTGCCCGGCTGAGGGAAAATCCCGACAGCGCGGACCTCGCCGCGCAGGAAGCCGAGTGGCTGCTGGCCCATGTGCTGGATTGGCCGCGCAGCCGACTGTGGTCCCATGCCGAAATGCCCTTGTCCGTGGCGCAATGGAATCAACTGGCCGCGCTGGCCAGCCGTCGACTCGCCGGCGAGCCTTTGGCCTACCTCACGGGACAAGCTGGCTTCCATACCCTCACCCTGGCGGTGGGTCCGGCCACCCTGATTCCCCGTCCGGAAACCGAGCTGCTGGTGGAGACGGCGCTCGCCCTGGCGCTTCCGGCTGCGGCTCGGGTGGCGGATTTGGGGACCGGCAGCGGCGCCATCGCGCTGGCACTGGCGGCCGAGCGCCCCCATTGGCAGGTCGTGGCCGTGGATCGCAGCGCCGCGGCCCTGGCCGTCGCGCGCGCCAATGCCGAACACCTGGATCTGGCCGGGCGGGTGCATTGCGTGCAGGCTGACTGGTGCGCGCCGCTTGCCCCTGGAGTCTCTGATCTGATCGTGGCCAACCCGCCCTATCTCGCAGCGGACGATCCGCACCTGCCGGCCCTGCATCATGAACCGCGCAGCGCCTTGGTGGCGGGCCCCACCGGTCTGGAAGCCCTGGCCCGGATCATTCACGAAGCGGCCGCCTGCCTGGCGCCGACTGGCTGGCTGCTGCTGGAACATGGCTGGGATCAAGGCCAGGCGGTACAGGATCTGTTGACTGCGGCCGGCTATCGCGCGGTAACGCGGCGCCAGGATTTCGCCGGCCACGATCGCATCAGCCTGGGCCAACGCCCCCACTCTTGAAGGAGCGCCCCATGCCCTTGTCCCGCGACGCCCTGATCCGCTACAGCCGCCAATTGCGCCTGCCCGAGCTGGGCCTGGCC
>JBARUT010000117.1:0-2132 GCA_049645885.1 Candidatus Macondimonas sp. | reverse complement strand
CGAGGACATCCTGGATTTCTCCCGCATCGAGGCCGGCAAACTGAGCCTGTACCGGGTGGATTTCGACCTCGCCAGGCTGCTCGAAGAGGTGGCCGGCATGCTCGCCCCACTGGCCTTCGAAAAGCGGCTGGAACTGGTCCCGCTGCTGTACCGGGATGTCCCTACCCTAGTGCATGGTGATGCCCAGCGCGTGCGTCAGGTACTGACCAACCTGCTGGGCAATGCCGTGAAGTTCACCTTGCATGGCCAGATCACCGTGCGGGCCACCCTGGCGGATGAAACCGACCAGGGCCCCGTGATTCGTTTCACAGTCACCGACACCGGCATTGGCATCGATGCCCGGCAACAACAGCAGATTTTCCAGCCCTTCACGCAAGTCGATGCACGCGCCACTCGTCAGTTTGGCGGCACTGGCCTTGGCTTGTTCATTTCCGAGCGCCTGGTCCGGGCCATGGGTGGGGAAATCGGCGTGGACAGCACGCCGGGCAAGGGCTCGGCCTTCTGGTTCACGGTCCCGCTCGAACGGTCGCACGCCGCGATCACCGAGGATGCGCCACTGCGTCCCCTGACCGGCCAGCGGGTGTTGGTCTGGGATGCCTTTCCGCTCAGTCGGCTGGCCTTGCGTCATCGTCTGGAAAGCTGGGGCTTGGCGGTGGAGGAAGCGGAAACCCCCCAACAACTGCTGCAACGGGCTCACCGCCAGCCGGCCCTGATCGTTGCCGGTCTGTCCGCGCAGGACCTGCGCTTGTCGGAAGTCACGGCCCAGTTCCAGGCCTTGCGCGCAGGCGGCTGCCAGGTGGTGGCGCTGATCAATGCCCTGGATCCCGCCGTACACGCCCAGATCCGCGCCGCCGGCGCCGTGGCCTGCCTGCCCAAGCTGCTGCACCGACAGGAACTCTATGCCCGCCTGTGCCAGTTGCTGATGCCGGATGGACCGTGCGCCTTGGTGCCGGTGGTAACGCATCAACAGCAAGGTGTCCTGGCGGGTTGTCGCCTGCTCGTGGCCGACGACAATCGCATCAATCTGCGCCTCCTTGCCACCCTGCTGCGCCGCCAGGGGGCGGAGGTGGACGAGGCGAGCGAGGGGCAGGGCGCGTTGGAGTGCTTTTCCCGCCAGCGTTATGACGCCGTGCTGCTGGATGTGCACATGCCGGTCATGAGTGGCCTGGATGCCGTGCGGGCCATGCGGCGACTGGAAGTGGCCGGCCAACGCACCCCGATCCTGGCGGTGACAGCCAACGCGGTGCCGGAGGAATGGGTGAAATTTCGTGAAGCCGGCATGGATGATTGCCTCGTCAAACCGGTGGACGAGGCCGACCTACTGGCCCTGTTGGGTCGTCATGGGGTCGGCAGCCTGTCCCCAGTTGAGCCGGGCTCGGCGACCCCCATGCCGTCCTCGCTGACTCAGGATCCGGCCTTGATGGCGCTCCTGAGGGAAGACTTGTCCGCCCAGCGCGCTGCCCTGGCCGTGGCGTGGGGTCAGACGAACCACGCTGCTCTGCAGTCCCTGGCCCACAAAATCCATGGTTCAGCGGCCTTTTGCCGCTTGCCAGCGCTCAAGAACGCCGCGGCCGCGCTGGAAAACCACCTGCGCGACAGCGGATCAGACGCCCAGACAGGCGCTCTGGTCCAGCAATTGTCCCTGGCGATGGCAACCGTCTTGAAGGATCTCGGTCCGGATCAACCCGCCGCGCCCCACAGCACGGCGTAAGCCACCGCATAATCCCGCTCATCGCTCACGCTCAACAACATCCGCACGCCACCCTGCGCCGCCATGACCCGGGCAGCGGCGTCATGCAACTGCGCGCCAGGCCCCCCCCTGGCATCGTGCACCACCTCGATCTGGGACGGCCCCACGCCCTCCTGAAAGCCGGTCCCCAGCGCCTTGGCGACGGCTTCCTTGGCGGCGAAACGGCGCGCCAACAGGCGGGCGGGGTCGGCTGCGTCCGCGTAACCGGGCCATTCTCCGGCATGCAATATGCGGCGCGCGAAACGGTCTCCCCGCCGCGCCAGCACAGCCCGCAGGCGCGCCACCGCGACGATGTCGGTGCCGATGCCGAGAATCACGCCCGGCGCGCCTCCACCATCAGCCGCTTCATCTCGCGCACTGCCTCATGCATGCCGCTCAGCAC
>JBARUT010000116.1:0-4506 GCA_049645885.1 Candidatus Macondimonas sp. | reverse complement strand
TTTCGAGGGCAAGGATGCGCCGGCCGAAGACCGCTTCGACCGCATCCTCGTCGCAGTGGGCCGCATTCCCAATGGCAACAGCTTGAACCTGGAAGCGGTGGGGCTCGAACTGGACGCGCGCGGCCTGGTCGGCGTGGATGAGCGCATGCGCACCGCCCAGCCGCAGCTATTCGCCATCGGCGACTGCGTGCCCGGCCCCATGCTGGCCCACAAGGCCACCCATCAGGCCAAGGTCGCCGCCGAGGTCGCCGCTGGCGAGAAATCCGCCTTCCTCGCGCGCGTCATTCCTTCCGTCGCCTATTGCGACCCGGAGCTGGCCTGGTGCGGACTTACCGAAACCGAGGCCAAGGCCCAGGGCCTGGACATCGGTAAGGGCGTCTTCCCCTGGGCCGCCAGCGGCCGGGCGCTGGGCATGGGACGCGAGGACGGCATGACCAAGCTGATCTTTGATGCCAAGAATGGGCGGCTGCTGGGTGGCGGCATTGTCGGGCCGCATGCGGGGGATCTCATCGCCGAGGTGGCGCTGGGGGTCGAGATGGGATCGGACGCCGAAGACATCGGCCTCACCATCCATGCCCACCCGACGCTGTCGGAAACCGTGGCCTTCGCCGCCGAATCCTACGCCGGCACCATCACCGACCTGATGCCGCCGAGGAAACGCTGAACGGCGCGGGCGTTGCCGCCGCGGATCACGCCAGCGTCATCTCAAATACCAGTTGCGATTTGTTGGACATGATCACACGCAGCGACCCGCAACACGATCCAACGAGTCGCGCCCCCACATGACACACCCACTCGAATCGCCGGAATCCACGCCGTCCTGGGCCCAAGACCCGGTTTTTCTCGCAGACCTGCGGCGCCACATGCTCAAGTTTGCCCGCCTGCAGCTCGCCAACCCGGATCTGGCCGAGGACGCGGTCCAGGAAGCCCTGATCGGCGCCCTCAAGAACGCTCGCAGTTTCAACGGCCGGGCAGCCCTCAAGACCTGGGTGTTTTCCATCCTCAAGTACAAGATTGCCGATGCGCTGCGCCAGCAGCATCGCCTCGTCCCAGCCTCCAGCCTGCTGCGGGCGGAAGAGGATGACGACGAACCGACTGCCCTGTTCGACACCAGAGGGCACTGGCAGAGCGAGGCCCGTCCGGCGCACTGGAAAGGACCCGAGGCCGCATTGCAGGATCAACAGTTCTGGCGTGTCTTCGAGGCCTGTCTGGAACACCTGCCGGTGCGCCAGGGACGCGCTTTCATGATGCGCGAGTTCATGGAAATGGAATCGGAGGAGATCTGTAAGATTCTGGCAGTTTCGCTGACCAATCTGCATGTGCTGCTGCATCGGGCGCGCCTGCGCTTGCGCCGCTGCCTGGAAAATCAATGGTTCGCGGAGTCCGGAAAACCATGCTGAGCTGCCATGAAAGCACCCGCCTGTTGTCGCAGGCCCAGGAACGCAGCCTCACGCTCGGCGAACGCGCTGCGCTGCGCGTGCATCTGGCGATGTGTGTCGGCTGCCGAAATTTCTCCCGCCAGATGGATATCCTGCGTCGCGTGTCCCGCGCCTATGCCCAGGGCGCCGGTGCGACGGATCGGTCCGAGGATGGCAAAGACCCGGTTTGATGGACCACCCAGGCGGCAAACCGGGCCACGCCGTGATGCCGGCCCAGATACGGGCCTAGCCATTCAGGCCATAACGGCGCTTGATCCAGTGGTCGACGGAAAGCCTTCCCGGCCCTTTGGCGATCAGAAATAGCAGTACGGTTGCCCATACCCCGTGGGTCGGATAGGCGCCGGGATAGACGAGGAACTGAATCACGACCGTCATGCCGAGCAGCGCCAGCGCCGAAAATCGCGTGGCGAGCCCCAACAGCAGCAGCACGGGAAACACATGCTCGGCCGTCGCCGCCAGGGTCGCGGCGAAGGCGGGAGGCAACAGCGGCAGGGCATACTCATACTGGAACAGGGTCACCGCATTGTCCGACAGTCTCGGGATCCCCAGGCTGAACTGGCCCTGCACCAGATCGATGGCAAACCCCTCGATCTTGGTCTGACCGGACAACCAGAACACCGCGGCGATGGAAAATCGGCCGATGACGGCGATCAGGCTGTCCGGAATTCGCGACAGAATCGCGATGATCCAGCCGATCCCGGCACGCGCGGAATAAAACAATCCTGCTTTTTCAGCCGGATGCGCCATCATGACATCTCCTGTTCGGGGGGCAGCAGATCGGTGATCGCCCCGGCCCGCAGCAACAAGGCCAGCATCTCAGAAAAATCAAAATCAGCGGCGCGCGCCATGGCCTGCTCAACCGCCGCGCCGAGGCGCGCGCCGGCCTGCACCTGCTGGATGAACTCCGCGGCCCCCGCCGCCAGCCGGATCACCTCCACCTCCAGACCCGCGCGCAGCACCAGCGCCGTCTCGGCTTGCGTCGGGTCGACAGCGCCCAGATCCTCCACGCCCTGATGCGCGGCCCATAGCGCAACCACCGCGTAATCGGAGGCCAGCACGCTGAGCGAAGGATGCAGCCGCAGCCCCCATTGCCCCAGCGTCTCCGGCTGGGACAGGGCGAGCTGCAGCCGTTCCGGGGTGACGGGGTCGGCATCCGCGGCGTGATAGGCCCTTACCCGCAGCCACTCGAGCCGGGCCACATCGGCCAGATAAGGCACCGGATCGGCGGGCGCAAAGTCCGCGATGAAATCCGGGAAGTCCGCGCCGTATTCCGCCAGCAGCGCGCTGCGGGGCAGCTGCGCCGCCATGAAGCATTGCGCCATGGCGCGAAAGAAGTCCGCGCCCACCAGGGCCTGGGTAACCGGAAAGCCATCGGCCAAGGCGTCGATCAGGGACACCCAGACGTTGTTGCGATACACCGCCAGCCGCACGGCCGGGTCCGAGCCGTTCCAGGCCGTCAGACCCGCCGGGCAGGGCGCCAGCCGGTCGCGCAATGCGTTCGCAAAGCCCGCCTGGTCGCTCATGGCCGCGCCCGCCGCGCCGGAACTGCCGCCTGCGCCAGATAGCGCTCCGCCTCATGGGCCTCGGCCAGCAACACGGCAAAGGCAGGGATGTCGTTGTCGCGCTCGATCAGGGTCGCCACCGGCCCGGTCAGCTCGAGCGCCTCGGCGTACAACGCCCACACCGCAGCGGCCACCGGCGCGCCGTGATGATCGATCAGCAGCAGATCGCCGGCGCCGTCGCGGTCCTCGCCAAAGCCGGCGAGATGGATCTCGCCCACTGCATCCAGCGGCAGGGCGCGGAGATAGGCCGCCGCATCCCAATGATGGTTCACGCAGGAGACATGGACATTGTTCACATCCAGCAGCAGTCCGCAGCCGGTGCGGCGCACCACCGCCGTGATGAAATCCGTCTCGCTCAGGGTCGAGGCCGCGAATTCGACATAGGTGGCCGGGTTTTCCAGCAACAGGCGCCGCCGCAGGCGTTCCTGGATCTGGTCGATATGCGCGCAAACCCGCTCGAGCGCACGCTCGTCATAGGCAATCGGCAAGAGATCATTGAAAAAATCGCCACCATGGCGACACCAGGCCAGATGTTCGGAGAACGACTGCGGCTCATAGCGCGCCAGCAACCGCGCCAGCCGGTCCAGATGCCCACGATCCAGCGGCTCCGCGCCGCCGATCGACAGCCCCACCCCATGCACCGACAGCGCATAGCGCTCACGGATGCGGGTCAGGGCGTGATGGAACGGCCCGCCCTCGACGAAATAATTCTCGGCGTGGACTTCAAAAAAACCGATATCGGGCTGGGTTTCCAGCACATCCCGGAAATGCGGGGATTTCAGCCCCAGCCCGGCACGCACCGGAAGGCCCGGATCCAGGGCGGGAGCCGCCCGCGCAACCGTCTCGCCATGGGTCGGCAATGTCATCGCGGGCGCTCCCTGATCCTCAGTTCAAGGCTCGTTCAGCCTTACTTTTTCGCAAAGGGCTTCAACTGGCCAAAGCCAGTGGGAGAGGTGGGCGAGGCGGTTTTTTCGCAGCTGCCCTTGGGGACCATCTTCCAGGCATCACCCTGGTAGTCCACCTTGGACGACCCAGCGCAGGAGGTGCCCGGCCCGGCGGCACAGTCATTCTTGCCCTTCAGGGCAACGCCGTAGCATTTTTCCATGGCGCCGTTCGTGGCGCCATGGTCGCTCTCGGCCATCACGGGCGTGGCCGCCAGGGTGATCGCCGCGCCGAAGGCCATTGCCAGCGCCGTCCCGGAAATCACCGCTGTTTTGGTGGATTGGCTCATGTCTACTCCTTGAGATTGAAGAAATTGATGTGACAAGGGTTGCTTCAAGCGCTGCGTGCATCAGGACAGGCGTAGTCGTTCTGCCCTGTTTTCATCCCCGGTGCGCGTAGCCTGCAAGACGGGCCGCAAAGATCGCCACGGACCGCTTGCCCCGTTGGTCGGCGCAAGCCCGGCGATTCTTACACACCCCATTGGCATCGGGATGACCACGGCCGGCGCGGACGCCAACCGCGACGCTTACGGCCGGCGGCGGCCCGCTGCGCGCGGTTTGACG
>JBARUT010000115.1:0-23133 GCA_049645885.1 Candidatus Macondimonas sp. | reverse complement strand
CGCCGTTCTTCAATGGCTATCGGCCGCAGTTTTATTTCCGCACCACGGACGTGACGGGTGCGGTGGAGTTGCCGGAAGGCGTCGAGATGGTGATGCCGGGCGACAACATCAAGGTGGTGGTCCAGTTAATCAATCCGATCGCCATGGAAGAGGGTCTGCGCTTCGCCATCCGCGAAGGCGGCCGTACCGTGGGCGCCGGCGTCGTCTCCAAGGTGCTGAAGTAAGTCATGGCCAACCAGCAACACATTCGCATCCGTTTGAAGGGTTTCGATCATCGTTTGGTCGACAAGTCGGCACGCGAGATCGTGGATACCGCCAAGCGTACAGGCGCCCAGGTGAAGGGACCGATCCCTCTGCCCACAGATAAGGAGCGCTTTACAGTTCTGGTGTCTCCCCATGTCAACAAGGACGCGCGCGATCAGTATGAGATTCGCACCCATAAGCGGGTGATGGAGATCATCGATCCAACCGAGAAGACGGTGGACGCCCTGATGAAGCTTGATCTGGCGGCCGGCGTTCATGTCCAGCTGAAGTTGTATTGAGTCCAGTCTCAACTTGTGGGCTTTGGGATTAGGTTCAGGTCCCTCGCAGGTTGGGCAGGCGCTGTTTTTTTACAGATAAATGTTGTTTTAAGGTGAAAACATGGCGATCGGAGTGGTGGGGCGCAAGCTCGGCATGACGCGGATCTTTACCCCAGAAGGGGTGTCGATTCCTGTCAGCGTAATTGAGGTGGAGCCGAATCGCGTGACCCAGGTCCGCACCTTGGAAGTGGATGGGTACTCCGCGGTGCAAGTGACTACGGGTGAGCGTCGTCCGATTCGGGTCAAGAAACCTCAGGCCGGGCATTTCGCCAAGGCTGGCGTTGCAGCCGGACGCGGACTCTGGGAGTTCCGTCTGGACGGCCCCGATGCCGCATCCCGCCATGAAGTGGGCGGTGAGATCAAGGTCGATCAGTTTGCAATCGGGCAAATGGTTGATGTCACGGGAACCAGCATCGGAAAAGGGTTTCAGGGCCCCATCAAGCGCTACCACTTTTCCATGCAGGACGCGACCCACGGTAACTCTCGTTCCCACCGGGCACCAGGTTCCATCGGTCAGCGCCAAACGCCGGGCCGCGTGTTCCCAGGCAAGAAGATGGCCGGTCACATGGGTAATGTGCGAACGACTGCACGCAATTTGCGTGTGATTCAGGTCGATGTTGATCGCAATTTGCTGCTGGTCAAGGGCGCGATCCCTGGCTGCAAGGGTGGCGATGTGCTGGTCCATCTGGCCGCAGTTCAGCGCGGGAAGGAATAAGTCATGGAACTGAAATCAGTGGATGGCGGCACGCAAGCCGTGGTTTCGGACGTGGCCTTTGGGGCACCGTTCAACGAAACCCTCGTGCATCAGATCGTCACTGCGTATCTGGCAGGCGGCCGTGCCGGAACGCGGGCACAGAAGAGCCGTTCCGACGTCAGGGGCGGCGGCGCCAAGCCTTGGAAACAAAAAGGCAGTGGCCGCGCACGTGCAGGTACGATTCGCAGTCCGCTTTGGCGCCATGGGGGTGTCACGTTCGCGGCGCGGCCTCAGGATTATGAGCAGAAGGTCAACCGCAAGATGTATCGCGGTGCATTGCGCGCCATTTTGAGCGAGCTTGTGCGTCAGGATCGTTTGCAGGTGGCTGAGCGCATTGCCGTGACAGAGCCACGTACACGCGTCTTGGTTGAGCAGCTCGCCCAATGGAACATCGCCCCCACCGCACGTGTTTTGCTGGTGGTGGAATCTGTCTCTGAAAGTCTGATCCTGGCGGCCCGCAATCTCTACCGTGTGCAGATTTGCGAGGCTGGGCGCGTAAATCCGGTGGCCTTGGTGGGCGCCGAACACGTTCTGATCGAGCGGGGCGCCCTGGCGACCCTGGAAGGGTGGCTGCAATGAATCAAGAGCGCATTTTGCAGGTTCTGCTTGAGCCTGTGGTGACCGAGAAGTCCACCCGTTTGGCTGATCAGGGCAACCAGGCTGTATTCAAGGTCTGCCGTGATGCCACCAAGGGTGAGATCAAGACGGCGGTTGAATCTCTCTTCGGCGTGCAGGTGCTGGCGGTGAACGTGGTCAACCTGAAGGGGAAGATCAAGCGTCATGGCCGTTTCCACGGCAAGCGCAACGGCACCCGTAAGGCCTATGTACGACTGTCTGAAGACAGTCGTATTGAACTGGCCGTGAATCCTTAATAGCGCAACGAACGCGCAGTGAACAGCGAGATCGATCATGGCACTGGTTAAGTCCAAACCCACCTCGCCCGGTCGGCGATTTGTGGTCCGGGTACAGACCCCTGATCTGCACAAAGGCGGCCCTTACGAGCCGCTGGTGGAGCGGCAGTCAACCCGTGGCGGGCGCAATAATGTGGGGCGCATCACGGTTCGTCATCAAGGTGGTGGCCACAAGCAGCGCTACCGCTTGATTGATTTTCGCCGTGAAAAAGATGGCATTCCGGCCGTGGTCGAGCGCTTGGAATATGATCCAAACCGCACGGCACATATCGCCTTGGTGTGTTATGCCGATGGCGAGCGACGCTATATTCTCGCGCCCAAGGGTGTGCAGGTCGGGGCAAATCTTCAGTCCGGCGTGTCGGCACCGATCAAGCCGGGCAATACGTTGCCGTTGCGCAATATCCCGCTGGGAACGAGTGTGCACGCCATCGAAATCAAGCCGGGCAAGGGTGCTCAATTTGCTCGTAGCGCTGGCGCCTATGCGCAGATCGTTGCCCGCGAAGGCGGTTTTGCCACCTTGCGTTTGCGCTCTGGCGAGATGCGGCGGATTCATCTGGAATGTCGGGCGACCGTCGGAGAAGTCGGTAACGCGGAGCACAATCTGCGTTCCCTCGGTAAGGCCGGTGCCAAACGCTGGCGTGGTATTCGTCCCACCGTCCGTGGCGTCGCCATGAATCCGGTTGATCATCCTCACGGCGGTGGCGAAGGCCGTACATCCGGTGGGCGTCATCCGGTGACGCCTTGGGGTGTTCCTACCAAGGGCTACAAGACACGAAGCAACAAGCGCACCGACAAGATGATCGTTCGTCGACGCAGTGCCAAGTAAGAGAGTTCGATATGCCGCGTTCCATTCGTAAGGGCCCTTTCATAGACCACCACTTGGTGAAGAAAGTGCTGGAGACCCAGGGGTCTCGAACCAAGCGCCCCATCAAGACCTGGTCTCGGCGTTCAATGGTGATTCCGGAGATGGTGGGCCTGACCATCGCTGTGCATAACGGCCGTCAGCACGTTCCCATCCTGGTGTCAGAGAATATGGTGGGCCACAAGCTGGGCGAATTTTCGCCCACCCGCACCTATAAAGGTCACGTTGCTGACCGGAAGGCGCGGTAAGGATAGGGATTTGAGCATGCAAGTCTCAGCAAAGTTGAAATACATCCATATCTCGGCCCAGAAGGCCCGTTTGGTGGCCGATCAAATCCGCGGGCTGCCGGTTGACCGGGCCCTGCAGGTGTTGGCGTTCAGCCCCAAGCGTGGCGCGGACTTGCTGCGCAAGGTCCTGGAATCGGCGATTGCCAACGCGGAACATAACGAAGGCGCCGATGTCGATGAGTTGCGTGTTGCCGCGGTCTGGGTCGACGAAGGCCCGACCATGAAACGTTTCCATGCCCGTGCTCGCGGTCGGGGGACAAGGATTCACAAGCGGACCAGTCACATCACTGTGCTGGTTGGCGATCAGCAGTAAGCGGGAGCGCAGGCTATGGGTCAGAAGGTCAATCCCATCGGCATTCGCCTGGGTATCGTGCGCGACTGGTCGTCCACATGGTATGCCGAGAAGCGTGATTTTGCCGATTTTCTCAACCAGGATCTGCAGATCCGTGATTTTTTGCGCCGCCGCCTGGCCAACGCATCAATCAGTCAGATTCGCATTTCCCGTCCGGCACGATCGGTTCAGGTAACGGTCACCACGGCCCGGCCCGGCATCGTGATCGGGAAGCGGGGTGAAGACATCGAGCGCCTGCGTGCAGAGCTCAGTCGCCTGGTGGGGATGCCTGCCAGCATCAATGTTGAAGAGATTCGCAAGCCCGAGCTGGATGCACAGTTGGTAGCGGAAAGTGTGGCGCAACAGCTAGAAAAGCGTATTATGTTCCGCCGCGCAATGAAACGTGCGGTGGGTAATGCGATGCGGCTGGGATCGCAGGGCATCAAGATCCAGGTTGCCGGTCGTTTGAACGGCGCCGAGATTGCCCGCACCGAGTGGTATCGGGAGGGTCGGGTTCCGTTGCACACGCTGCGTGCGGACATCGACTATGCCCTCGCCGAGGCACATACGACCTATGGCGTGATCGGCGTCAAGGTATGGATTTTCAAAGGTGAAGTTTTCCATGGCGATGGACCGGTGACGGAACACGCCGGCGAAAAGACCAAGGCTTAAGGGGTTCAGTACCGTGCGTCAGCCAAAGCGAACCAAATATCGCAAACAGCAGAAAGGCCGCAACCAGGGGCTGGCCAAGGGTGGCGAGCGCGTCAGCTTTGGTGAGTTTGGTCTCAAGGCCATGGAGCGAGGCCGTTTGACGGCCCGCCAGATCGAATCCGCACGTCGCGCGATGACCCGTCATGTGAAGCGGGGTGGCAAGGTCTGGATTCGGATTTTCCCGGATGTGCCCGTGACCAAGAAGCCCATTGAGGTTCGCATGGGCAAGGGCAAGGGCAATGTCGAATACTGGGTGGCGAAGATCAAGCCCGGCTTCGTCATGTATGAGATGGAAGGCGTGACCGAGGAGATTGCCCGCGAGGCCTTCAAGCTGGCATCGGCCAAGCTGCCGATCAAGACTGCCTTCGTGACGCGGACGGTGATGTGATGAAAGCCAACGAACTCAAGGCAATGAGCCCTCAGCAGCTGCAGGAGGCCCTGCTCAAGCTGCGGCGTGAACAATTTGATCTGCGCATGCAGCGCAGCACTGGACAGCTTGCCCAGTTTCATCATTTCTCGCGAGTGCGCCGGGACATTGCCCGGATCAAAACGGCAATGAACGCGAAGCGTGAGCAGGAAACGATCAATGACTGAAGATGCAAAGCTGAATCGGACCCTCGTGGGTCGTGTGGTCAGCGACAAGATGGATAAAACCATTACCGTCGCAATTGAACGTCGTGTCAAGCATCCCCTATACGGGAAGTATGTGACTCGCACGAGCAAGCTGCATGCTCATGACGAAGAAAATACCTGTCAGGAAGGTGATCTGGTGCGCGTGGTTGAATCACGTCCCATTTCCAAAAGCAAATCCTGGCAGCTGGTGGAAGTCGTGGAGCGTCGCCGGGACTGATTCGGCGTGCCATTCAGAATTTCAAGGCGGATTGAACGATGATCCAGATGCAGTCCGAGTTGGCGGTAGCCGACAATAGCGGCGCGAAACGGGTAATGTGCATCAAGGTGCTGGGCGGATCCAAGCGTCGCTATGCGGGCATTGGTGATGTCATCAAGGTATCCATCAAGGACGCGATCCCGCACGGCAAGGTCAAGAAAGGCGATGTCTATAACGCCGTTGTCGTGCGTACCCGCAAGGGCGTACGTCGGCCGGATGGTTCGCTGATTCGTTTTGATGGCAATGCGGCTGTATTGCTGAACAATCAGTTGCAACCCATCGGAACTCGTATATTCGGGCCTGTGACCCGAGAGTTGCGCTCCGAGCGCTTCATGAAAATCATTTCGTTGGCGCCTGAAGTTCTCTGACGCACGGCCAAGGTAGATTGCGATGAAACGAATTAAGACCGGTGACGAAGTCATCGTCACGACAGGGAAGGACAAGGGGCGCCAGGGCCGTGTCCTGCGTGTGCTCGCCACGGATCGCGTCGTGGTTGAGAACGTTAATGTGGTGAAGCGTCATACCAAGGGAAATCCCGCAGCCGGTCAGGCAGGCGGCATCCTGGAACAAGAACGCTCCATTCATATTTCCAACGTGATGCTCCGCAACCCGCAGACGGGCAAGCCGGAGCGGGTTGGATACAAGTTGCTGGCGGACGGGCGCAAGGTGCGCTTTTTGAAGTCCAATGGCGAAGTTCTAGACGTTTAAGGCGAATTTGATCATGGCCAGATTGCAGCAGACTTATCAGGAAAAGGTGGTTCCCCAGCTCATGTCCCGGTTTGCATACCGGAACGTGATGGAGGTCCCGCGCATTGCCAAGATTTCCTTGAATATGGGGCTTGGTGAAGCGGTTGCCGACAAGAAGATCATTGATCATGCAATGCGCGACATGGCGCAGATTGCGGGTCAAAAGCCGGTGGTAACCAAGGCGCGCAATTCAATTGCCGGTTTCAAAATCCGTGATGGTTGGCCAATTGGCTGCAAAGTTACCTTGCGCCGCGAGCGCATGTATGAGTTCCTGGATCGCCTGATTTCTGTTGCCTTGCCGCGTGTGCGCGATTTTCGCGGCGTGAGTGGGCGTGGCTTCGATGGGCGTGGCAACTTCAGCATGGGCGTGTCGGAGCAAATCATTTTCCCGGAAATTGATTACGACAAGATCGACGTTTTGCGCGGCATGGACATCACCATCGCCACGACCGCTCGAACCAACGAGGAAGGGCGCGCCCTGCTTGAAGGTTTTGGTTTCCCGTTCCGTAATTAAGGGTTGAGCAATGGCCAAACGTAGCATGATTGAACGGGAGAAGCGTCGCACCGAGGTGGTGGCTCGCTTCGCCGCCAAGCGCAAGGCGCTTAAGGATGCCATTCGGGACCCGGCGCTCGATGACGAGGCGCGTTTTGCCGCCGTGGATGCGCTGGCCAAATTGCCACGCGATTCCAGCCCGGTTCGACAGCACAATCGTTGCCGACGTACCGGACGCACGCACGGTTACTACCGAAAGTTCGGTCTGGGCCGGAATAAGTTGCGTGAAGCCGCGATGTTCGGCGAAATCCCCGGGCTGGTCAAAGCCAGTTGGTAAGTATCACAGGACAAGAGCGACCGATTTCATGAGTATGACAGATCCCATTGCGGACATGCTGACGCGTATCCGCAATGCCCAGCGCGCAGGCAAGGCAAAAGTCAGCATGCCTCTCTCCCGGAGCAAAAAGGCCATTGCCGAACTGCTACTGGAAGAAGGCTATGTGGACAATGTCCAGGTCATCGAGGAAGGCGTCAAAAGCACCTTGGTCTTGGAGTTGAAGTATTTTGACGGTCGCCCGGTGATTGAACATCTGGAGCGCATCAGTCGCCCAGGGCTGCGAATTTATCGCGGAAATGATGAATTGCCGTCGGTGCTCGGTGGCTTGGGTGTGGCGATTGTGTCCACGTCCAAGGGCCTGATGACCGATCGGACGGCACGCGCCCAGGGTATGGGCGGCGAAGTCGTCTGCACCGTTTACTGAGGATTTTTGCGATGTCTCGCGTAGCGAAAAATCCGGTGACTATCCCGAGTGGGGTCCATGTCACCTATGAAGGGCATCTTCTTTCGGCCAAGGGAAAGAACGGTGCGTTGAATCTGCAAATCCATCCAGATGTCGATGTCCATCATCAGGATGGAGAGCTGCGTTTCGCGCCTGTTCGGCCTTCGGCAGACAAGATGGCGGGCACCATGCGCGCGCTGAGTCAGAATTTGATCAGTGGTGTCCACGAAGGCTTCGTTCGTCGACTGCAATTGCTTGGCGTTGGCTATCGGGCGCAGATGCAAGGATCGGATTTGAACCTGTCGCTTGGGTTTTCCCATCCGGTGGTTTATTCAGTTCCCGAAGGAATCACCATCGAAACCCCCAGCCAGACCGAAATCGTGATCAAGGGCGCCGATAAACAGCGCGTCGGCCAGGTGGCTGCTGAAATTCGCGGCTATCGGCCTCCCGAGCCTTACAAGGGCAAAGGCGTGCGTTATTTTGGCGAACGTGTGGTTCTCAAAGAGACCAAGAAGAAGTAACAGGTGGCCGTTATGGATAAGAAAACCGCACGTCTGCGCCGAGCGCGCCGTGGTCGAGCCAAGATTCGTGAATTGGGCGTGGTTCGCTTGTGTGTCAATCGCACGCCGCGCCATATCTATGCCCAATTGATCGGCCCCGATGGCGCAACAGTTCTTGCGGCTGCATCTTCCCTGCTCAAGGACGTCCGCGAGCAGGTCAAGACGACCGGCAATGCCGAGACAGCCGTGATTGTCGGGCGCCTCATTGCTGAGCGCGGTCGCGAGGCGGGCGTCACGCGCGTTGCTTTCGACCGTTCCGGTTTCCAGTACCATGGCCGCGTGAAAGCCTTGGCCGATGCCGCCCGCGCGGGCGGGCTTGAGTTCTAAAGGATTCCGAACATGTCGAATACTGGTTTGCAGACAAGTGGTGATGGCCTTCTGGAAAAGTTGGTGGCGGTCAACCGTGTTGCCAAGGTGGTTAAAGGCGGACGTCAGTTCGGTTTTACGGCCTTGACTGTGGTTGGTGATGGCAATGGCCGCGTTGGCTTTGGTTACGGCAAGGCGCGCGAAGTGCCCCAGGCCATTCAGAAGGCCATGGAGCGGGCACGCAAGACCATGCGCCCGGTCTATGTGAACGAAGGAACATTGCAGCATCCTGCGATGGCATCGCATGGCGCGACCCGCGTGATCATGAAGCCGGCCGACCAGGGCACGGGTTTGATCGCCGGGGGCGCGATGCGTGCAGTGTTCGAAGTTGCCGGTGTGCACAATGTCCGCGCCAAATGCCTCGGTTCACGCAACCCGCTGAATGTGGTGCGCGCGACTATCAAGGGGCTCTATGGCTTGCATGATCCGCAGTCCGTGGCAGCCAAGCGCGGCAAGACGGTTGAAGATATCCTGGGATGAATGACGTGACGGAAGCGATCAAGCAATATCGTCTGACTCTGGTGCGCAGCGTGGCCGGCCGGCTGAAAAAGCACCAGGCTTGCGTGCGTGGATTGGGCCTTCGCCGCATGCACCACTCTGTGGTGGTTGCAGGCACCCCTGAGAATTGTGGAATGATCAATAAGGTTTCCTACCTGTTGAGCATTGAGGAACTTTGAGATGCGTCTTAATACACTGCAGCCCGCGGAAGGCAGTCGCAAGGAAAAGCGCCGTCTTGGTCGTGGCATGGGCTCCGGCCTGGGCAAGACCAGCGGCAAAGGTCATAAAGGCCAGAAAGCCCGGGCGGGCGGGTTTCACAAGGTCGGCTTTGAAGGCGGCCAGATGCCGCTGCAGCGCCGGATTCCGAAGCGTGGTTTTCGTTCCCGGTCTGCCAGCGCCAACGCCGAAGTGCGCCTGTCTGAACTGAACCGACTGGAGAATCCGGTGACCCTGCTCACCTTGATCGGCGCTGGAATCGTTCCTCAAGGTACTGTCAAGGCCAAAGTGATCCTCTCTGGTGCCTTGAAGCAGCCTGTTGCCCTCCAGGGCATCGCGGTGACAGCAGGCGCTCGCGCCGCGATCGAAGCGGCCGGTGGAACCATCCAGGAATGATGCCTCGTGGCCGCTAACCGTCCGTTGCCCGACATGGGAAAGCTTACCGAGCTGCGCCAGCGCATTCTGTTCTTGCTGGGCGCCTTGGTCGTTTTCCGGATTGGCACTTTTATCCCGGTCCCCGGCGTCGATCCTGTGGCCGTGGCGCAGATGTTCGAGCGCACCAGCGGCACCATTCTGGACATGTTCAACATGTTCTCGGGCGGCGCTTTGGAACGTTTGAGTCTGTTTGCGCTGGGCGTGATGCCGTATATCTCGGCATCCATCATCGTTCAGTTGATGAGTTCCGTGGTGCCAGCGCTGGAAGAGATCAAGAAAGAGGGCGAAAGCGGGCGGCGCAAGCTGACACAGTACACACGCTATGGCACGGTTGTGCTGGCGACTTTTCAGGCAATTGGTGCTGCTGTTGCGCTGCAAGGCCAGGGTGTAAATGCCGTACAAGGTCCTTTGTTCGTGGTCATCGCCGCAACCAGCTTGGTTGCTGGCACCATGTTTCTGGTCTGGTTGGGTGAGCAGGTCACTGAGCGAGGCATTGGAAACGGCATTTCCATGATCATCTTTGCGGGTATCGTCGCTGGCCTGCCATCCGCGGTGGGCGGGACCTTGCAGCTGGTGCGCAATGGCGAGATGAATGCTTTGTTCGCGGTGGTGATTCTCGCGCTCACTTTTGCGGTGATCGCGGGTGTGGTTTTCGTCGAGCGCGGACAGCGCCGCATTCCTGTGCATTATGCCAAGCGGCAACAAGGACGGAAGCTCTTTGCAGCGCAGACCACGCATTTGCCCTTGAAGCTCAACATGGCCGGGGTCATTCCCCCGATTTTTGCGTCCAGCCTGATTTTGTTCCCCGTGACCCTGGGCGGGTGGCTGGGCGGAGCAATGGGGGATGGCTGGGGGGCGTCGCTGGTGCAGACAATCACAGCTGCGATTTCGCCTGGTCAGCCGATCTATGTCATGGTCTACGCTGCACTGATCATCTTTTTCTGTTTTTTCTACACTGCACTGGTGTTCAATGCGCGAGAAACAGCGGATAACTTGAAGCGCTCTGGCGCCTTTATTCCCGGTATTCGTCCAGGCCTCAATACTGCGAACTATGTTGATGGCGTTTTGACTCGGCTGACGATTGTTGGCGCGCTCTATATCACCGCAGTGTGTTTGATGCCGGAGTTCCTGATTTTGTCTTTCAACGTGCCTTTCCATTTTGGCGGGACCTCACTGCTCATTATCGTCGTGGTCGCGATGGACTTCATGGCGCAGGTACAAGCTCATGTGATGTCTCATCAGTACGAAGGTCTGTTGAAGAAAAGCAACCTGAAAACCGTCGGACGGAGCGGCTAGTCCCGCTGAGCCGTCTTGGCATCGAGGAGTATCTGGATCATGAAAGTACGTGCGTCCGTGAAGCGTATTTGCCGCAATTGCAAGATTATTCGCCGTCATGGCCATGTTCGCGTCATTTGCACGGACGGCCGGCATAAGCAGCGGCAGGGCTAAGTCCTGCCTGGATTGTCATAAGCAAAAGATAAGGCTATAATCGCCGGCTCGCCATGTCAGCCGACGGGTAGTCAATCTCAGTAGGAGATCGTTGAAGATGGCCCGTATTGCCGGTGTCAATATTCCCGACCAGAAGCATGCCGTGATTGCTTTGACGGCAATTTATGGTGTTGGCCAGAGTCGCGCAAAGCAGATTTGCGAGGCGACGGGTATCAATCCGGCTGCGCCTATCAAGGATCTTACTGAAGGCGAGTTGGAAAGCGTTCGTCAGGCAGTTGCCCGTTTCACTGTAGAGGGTGATCTGCGGCGCGAAGTCTCCATGAACATCAAGCGCCTGATGGATCTGGGTTGCTATCGTGGTCTGCGTCATCGCCGGGGTCTTCCGGTGCGTGGCCAGCGGACGCGTACCAACGCGCGCACCCGCAAGGGCCCGCGGCGCGCAATCCGCAAGTAATCAGCGTCTTTGTTCCTTAGCGTATCATTCACGGAACCGGCAATATCCCCATGGCAAAAACAGCACCACGTAAGCGCGTGAAGAAGCATGTCACCGATGCGGTGGCGCATGTGCATGCATCATTTAACAACACGATTATCACCATCACCGATCGTCAAGGGAATGCCCTGTGCTGGGCGACTTCGGGTGGTTCTGGTTTTCGTGGCTCCCGCAAAAGCACCCCTTTTGCAGCGCAGGTCGCTGCTGAAAAAGCCGGGAATGCGGCTCAGGAACATGGCGTTCGCAATGTGGACGTACTGGTGAAAGGTCCTGGCCCCGGCCGTGAGGCGGCTGTTCGCGCGCTCCATAACGTGGGTTTCAAAGTGCTGAGCATCACTGACGTGACGCCCATTCCCCATAACGGTTGCCGGCCGCCCAAGCGGCGCCGGGTCTAATCGACGCGCAAATTTGATGCGCTCGTACGAGAGATAGGCATGGCGAAGTACATTGGTCCCAAATGCAAGCTCTCCCGCCGGGAAGGAACTGATTTGTTCCTGAAGGCACGTGGAAGCTCCTATGAAAAAAAGTGTCGCAGTGAATCCGTTCCTGGCCAGCATGGTCAGCGGCGCACCCGAGTGTCGGATTATGGTCTTCAGTTGCGCGAAAAGCAGAAGCTACGCCGTATGTACGGTGTTCTGGAGCATCAGTTCCATCGTTACTACGAGCATGCCGCCCGGGTGCGGGGCAATACTGGCGAGATGATGTTGCAGTTGCTCGAAAATCGACTCGACAATGTTGTCTATCGCATGGGTTTTGCTTCAACGCGTGCCGAAGCGCGGCAATTGGTCGGGCATAAGGCTTTCCAGGTGAATGGCCGGTTAGCCAACATCCCGTCGATGCAGATCCGCCCTGGCGATGTGCTTCGGGTCGTGGATCGGGCGCGTAGCCAGGACCGGATTCGTGGCGCTTTGGTAGTGGCAATGGAAATTGGTCTGCCCTCGTGGGTGGAAGTGGATGAAAAGGAACTTCAGGGAACCTATAAAATGGTTCCTGACCGTTCTGACCTATCCCCGGACATCAACGAAAACCTCGTTGTTGAGTTGTACTCCAAGTAAGAGGGAATGGCGGATGCAGGGTTTCGGTGCTGATTTTTTAAAACCCCGGCTGGTTGATGTCCAACGGTTGTCTTCAACGCATTCCCGGATCGTTCTCGAGCCTTTGGAGCGTGGTTTTGGTCATACCCTGGGCAATGCCTTGCGGCGGGTGCTGCTGTCTTCGATGACGGGCGCTGCAGTCGTTGAGGCGGAGATCGACGGGGTGCTCCATGAGTACAGCAGTATCGAAGGGGTTCAGGAAGATGTCATCGACATTTTGCTGAATCTCAAAGGGATTGCCTTGCGCATCACGGATGACACGGTGAGCGAAGTCAATTTGATGCTGACCAAGGATACGCCCGGCCCGGTTACTGCTGCGGATATCCAGACCAGTCATCATGTCGAGATTGTGAATCCGGATCTGATCCTCGCACACCTCAATGAAGGTGCACGCCTGCATGCCCGTCTCAAGGTGCGCAAGGGTCGCGGGTATGAGCCTGCGCTCACTCGCTTAGGTCTGCTGATGGAAGATGATGCGCGCCCGATTGGGGTGCTGCATCTGGACGCTTCCTATAGCCCCGTCCGACGTGTCTCTTATACGGTTGAGAATGCCCGTGTCGAGCAGCGTACCAACCTCGACAAATTGGTGATTGAACTTGAGACCAATGGTGTCCTGGACCCTGAAGAGGCCATTCGTCGTGCGGCGACGATCTTGAGTGATCAGTTGTCGTCGTTTGTTGACTTGCAATCGGAACAATTCGAAGATCGCCATTTGCGCGTTACGGATCTCAATCCGATTTTGCTGCGCCCCATTGACGATCTCGAGCTCACCGTGCGTTCGGCGAACTGCCTGAAGGCCGAAAATATTTTCTACATTGGTGACCTGATTCAGCGCAGCGAAGTGGAATTGCTCAAGGCACCCAATCTTGGCAAGAAATCACTGACAGAGATCAAGCAAGCACTCGCATCGCATGACCTGTCGTTGGGCATGCGCCTGGATAATTGGCCGCCTGCTGATCTGCAACCACGGCCCGCGGGTGTTGAAGCCGGCGTCTGATGGATTTTTCGCCCCCGATCCCGGGGGCGCGACTTTAACGGAATCTCACTATGCGACATCGTAACAGCGGTCGACAGCTCAGCCGGAATAGTTCCCATCGCAAGGCCATGCTGCGCAACCTTACAGTTTCCTTGCTCAAGCACGAGCTGATCCAGACCACCTTGCCGAAGGCCAAGGAATTGCGCCGTCTTGCCGAGCCCATGATTACCCTGAGCAAGGAAGATGGTGTTTCCCGTCGCCGCCTGGCATTTGATCGCCTGCGTGATCGCGACGTGGTCACCAAGTTGTTCAATGAATTGGGTCCCCGCTATAAGGCGCGCCCAGGTGGTTATCTGCGGATTCTCAAGAATGGCTTCCGTGCGGGTGACAATGCACCCATGGCGGTGGTTGAATTGGTGGATCGGCCTGAACCCGCCGGTGAATCAAAAGACAGCGAATAAGAGCCTGTAATCTGCAGGACGTAACGAAAAAAGCCGGGATCTTCCCGGCTTTTTTCGTTGTTATGGGATCGACTTCCCGTGCTGAGTCAGGACATGATCCCCGTCAGGGTCGATGGGTTTGCGCGAGATAGGCCATGCTGCTCATTTCCTGGAGACGACTCACGGTGCGCCCAAATTCGAAGGTCAGCCGCTCACCCTGATAAAGCGATCCGGGCTCGACTTGCGCCGTTATGATGAGTTTGAGTCGGTGGTCATAAGCAATATCCACCAGATGAATCAGGCGGCGCGCGGCATCGTCCTGCAGTCGATCCAGAATGGGGATCCCGCTCACCAGCAAGGTTTCGAATCGCTCTGCGAGTTCCAGATAGTCTTGCGGGCTTCGCCCAGGACCACACAGTGCCGAGAAGTCAAACCACGCCACGTTTCCGCCCAGGCCGCGCGCTGGAATACAGCGTCCCAGCACGGTCACCTCGGTTTCGCCTTGCTGCGGGTGGGGGCAGAGCCGGGAGAACTGACGGGCCAGCATGGCCTCCGCGGCCGCATCCAGGGGCGCATGATAGATTTCGCTTGCACTGAGCGCGCGCAGGCGGAAATCCTCACCAGCGTCCATTTCAACGACTGCGGCATGACGTTCCAACAGGGCAATGGCCGGCAGAAAGCGCTCACGTTGCAAGCCATCACGATAGAGATCCTGGGGAGGGACGTTCGAGGTGGCGACCAGCGACACGCCTTGAGCAAAGAGATTCTGAAACAGGGTGCCCAGCAGCATGGCGTCGGTGATGTCGGAGACAAAAAATTCATCGAAACAAATGACCCGGGCGCGCTTGGCGAGTTGGCGAGCAATGAGACGCAGGGGATCCTGGGCGCCGGCGCGCGCCGCCAGTTCAGTGTGAAGCTGGGCCATGAAGGGGTGGAAATGGGCGCGGAGGGTTTCGGGAAAGGGCAAGGTGTCGTGAAAGCAATCCATCAGGTAGGTCTTGCCCCGCCCGACCCCTCCCCACAGGTAGAGTCCATTCACGGCAGGCCAGCGCGGCCGGTGCAAGGTCCGCAGGTAGCGCGCCGCCAGGCCGTGGCGAGGATGGGTGGCGACCAGTTGGTGATGGAGGGCGTCAAGGCGCTCGGCAATCCGCTCCTGGGCGGGATCAGGCAGGAAGCCTTCCTGTGCCTGGTCAGCACGATAACGGGAGAGCGGCGTTTCAACTGTCGTTTGGGTTGGATCGGGATGGGGCACAGCACGACTCGCTAGGGTCAAGGGACGCCGGGGAAGCTTCGGGAGTCGAAGATGACCTGGGCGACCATTATAACCGCCGGTCATGGCACCTAGCGGGAATGCCTGGATGAATGGAGGGTAGGGCGTGAAGCCAGAAGCGTTGACTGTTCGATCCTTGGCATTGGGCGCGCTGCTGGCCGTGGTGCTGGGCGCCGCCAATGCCTATCTGGGTTTGTATGCGGGGCTGACCGTCTCGGCCTCCATCCCTGCCGCGGTGATGGGTATGGGCTTGCTGCGCCTGCTGGGTGGTCGGGATGCGCGGGAAGTCAATCTGGTGCAGACCGCGGCTTCCTCGGGAGAAGCCCTGGCGGCCGGGGTGATTTTTACCTTTCCCGCCTTGTTGATGATTCAGTTTTGGCCTGAAATCCGTCCCCTGCCGCTGACCTTGATTGCTTTGGGTGGCGGCCTGCTGGGCGTGATTTTCACGATTCCATTGCGTCACCTGTTGATCAACGACCCGGCCCTGCCCTTTCCCGAGGGGACCGCGACCGCCGAGGTGGTGCGTCTGACTGATTCGGAAGCACCCGGCCTGCGTCATCTGGTCGGGGGCGCACTGGGAGCGGCGACCTACAAACTGCTGCAGGGTGGCGCCGGATTATGGCCGGTCGCCTGGAATGGCGCCGCTTGGTGGGGTTCCTGGCTGGGCGCCGGCGGTGTTGCGCTGTCGCCGGCCTTGCTTGGCGTAGGGGCATTGGTTGGGATGCGCATTGCGGTGCTGATTTTTGCAGGTGGCGCGCTGGCCTGGGGCATCGGGATTCCGCTGTTGGCCTGGAACATCGAGGCAACGTCGGAGACACCATGGATTCTGGCTCAGCGCTTGTGGTCGACCCGCATCCGCTATGTGGGCGTGGGTGCCATGCTGGTTGGCGGCCTATGGTCTTTGCTGGTTCTGGTGCGCCCGCTATGGGTATTGCTGGGCTCACGGGCGTCGACTGCGAGGGACACATCCACTCAAGGTTCCGATTTGCCCACACCCCTGCTGCGCGTGACGGCAATACTGCTGGTGGGGGGGCTGGGCGCCGTTTGTCTGTGGGTCGTAGGCAATCTTGTGCTGGCCGTAGTGCTCGCCTTGATCCTGGCGCTGATGGGATTTCTCTTTTCCGCGGTGGCGGGTTACATGGCGGGTTTGGTGGGCTCCTCCCACAATCCCGTTTCCGGCATGACCATCGCCACGATCTTGCTGACCGCGGTGCTGCTGCGACTCCTGCTGGGTGCCGATTTGCCCGGTGGTGCGGGGGCGGTGCTGCTGGTGGGCGCGGCGGTATGCTGCGCTGCCGCCCTGGCGGGTGACAACTTACAGGATCTCAAGGCAGGCGCATTGCTCGGCGCCTCGCCGTGGCGTCAACAGATCGCGCAGATCGTGGGCGTGGTCGCCGGCGCGCTGGTGATGGCGCCAGTGCTCATATTGCTGGAACAGGCCTACGGCTTTGGCCCGGCCGATGCGGCGCATCCCCATGCCTTACCCGCTCCCCAGGCCGGATTGATGGCGGCCTTGGCCCAGGGTGTGTTTGTCGGGGATCTGCCCTGGGGCATGATCACGATAGGCGTTGCGTTGGGGGCTGCGGTGATCCTGTTGGATCGCGCCCTGGTGTGGCGCGGCAGCTCTTGGCGAGTGCCGGTGCTGGCGGTTGCGGTGGGGGTGTATCTGCCGGTGGAGTTGTCGGCAGCCATCTTTTTGGGCAGTTTGCTGCGGCGCGGTACCGTTGGATCAACGAGTCAGCATGATCCCGGCCTGTTGCGAGCTGCTGGCTGGATTACCGGCGAAGCCTTGGCAGGAATTGCCTTGGCGGCGTGGGTGGTGCTGGGCGGCACGCGTCTGTTCATGCGGCCGCCCGGTGGCGAGATGGCGTGGATCTGGGGGCTGAGCGCATTGGCCGTGCTGGCCTATCCGTTGTGGCGATCTGTTGGATCCCGTTCGACGTAAGGCATTGCGGTTGGTGGCATCAGATCCCCTTCGATGCAGGCCCGTGCCTGATCGCGCAGCTGGGCCAGCGCGCTGCGTTGGCGTCCACGAGGCTGAATCGCGGGATGGATGCGCACCCGCAAGGGCGCCCGGAACATCCGCCAGCGGCCATCGTCGGGCAGGACGGCAGCGGTTCCTGTCAGACTCACCGGCACCACTGGCCTGTCCAGTTGGGCGGCGGTCAGAAATGCGCCGAGCCGAAACGGCCCCAGTAATCCAGTAGCCGGAATGGTGCCCTCGGGGAAAAACACCAGAGGGGTGCCGTTTTGGGCAAGGCGCAGGATCGATCGGGTATCGCGGGCACCCTGGCTGGCATCCAGACGTTCCACAAATGCCGTCCCTACCCGGCGCAACAGCCAACCGGCCAGCGGGACCCGCGCCATTTCGCGCTTGACCACGAACACGTATCCGGCCGGCAAGACACCCATGAGCAGCAAACCGTCCAGATAGCTGGCATGGTTGGCGACCACGATGGCGCCTTTCGTGGGCAGATTGTCCAGGCCGGTTACGGTGGGACGCAGGCCGCACAGTGTCCAGGCCAGGCGCATGCCGCGCCTTGCCATGCCCTGACGCCAGCGCAATCCCGGTAGAATCAGCACCAACAGCCCGCAACTGGCGAGGATCAGGGTGAAGCTCAGTCGGCACCAAAGGGTGTAAATCATGGTGGCCAGCGTGGATGGAACAGTGGGGCGCGAGGACATGAATCGAGCCAGGATAGATCAAGGAAAGCCTCTTATGCGCATGATTCGGGTCGACGTCAAGGAGGATGGCGGGTGAACGGCGCCAAGGGCCGAGGGACTCGGGTTTTCCTGCCTGCTGGCGAACTGTCCTGGCCGGTTCAGCGGCGCCAGTTCTGGGTGCGCTATTTCTTCATGGCCCTGCTGGTGTTGTATTTCCTGAGCCTGGAGACGGCCGCCCCTGTCCTGTGGGGACTGGATGGGGTGCTCTCCATTGCGGCCGTCTATGCCGGTGTGATGCTGGTGCTGATGATCTGGGCGCGCTGGCGTCCGGTTTCACCCAGGCGGGTGGCAGCGAGCCTCTGGCTGGATTACCTGATCCTCGGCCTGATCGTGGCGCATGATCCCAATCCCGCCTTGCCCACAGCGCCGATCCTGTTGACGGTCTTGTTCGGCCACGGCCTGCGCTTCGGGCCGCTGGCGCTGGAGTCGGTGCTGGCGGGTAGTTTCCTGGTGTTGCCGGGCATCATGACCCTGCGTGCCCTGCTGAGCGGCATCATGCCGGAGACCGCCACCTTCCTGACGCTGTTTCTCTATGCCGTGCTGGCCATGTATGGCGCAATGCTGATCTGGCGCAGCGAGCGCCTGCGGCGGCGTCTGGATCGCCACAGCCCCCGGGACGAAAGCACTGGCGTGCTCACCCGACGCGCACTGGCAGAGCAGGCCGATGTGCTGTTCAACCTGCATGCCCGCAGCGGACGTCCATTGAGCCTGATCCTGTTCCAGGTTCCGCTGTTCCAAACCGGATCGGATTTGGAGGGCGCAGCGGGCCTTTCGCGACGGTTGCTGCGCACCTGCGGCGAGGTGTTGCGTTATGGACTGCGCAGTTACGATCTGGCGGGACGGCAGGATAGCGACCGCTTCGTTGTATTGCTGCCGGATACCGATGCAGTTCACGGTGCTGCGGTGGGCGAGCGCCTACAACTGTCCCTGCAGCGGCGCCTGGGTCAGGTGAGCGGCGAGGCGGTGAGCGTGCGCGCGGTGCAGGTGCAGGCGCCGAGTGATGGCAGCGACTATGGCAGCTTGCTGGCCTGCGCCCTGGAGCGCATGGATGGCAAGGGCGTCGGCATTGCCGCCGCTGCCACGCCGCAGGGATCCTGGCCGCCCGCGCCGCGCCCGACGACATGACGGCCGTCTCCGCGGCAGATCGGGCGCGACTGGATGCTTTCCTGGCCCGCTTGTGGAGCGAGCGGGGCATTTCTCCCCATACCCGGGAGGCGTACCGGCGCGATCTGACAGTGCTGTCGGCCTGGCTCGCGGCGCGGGGACTGGATCTGGCATCGGCGGGGCCGGCCGAATTGCAGGACTGCTTGGCTGAACGCCTGGCGCTTGGCATCAGCGCCCGTTCCGTGGCGCGGCAGATTTCGGCCTGGCGGCAGTTCTATGCCGATTGGTGCCGGGAAAGCGGGCGCACCAATCCCACCGAGGATCTTCAGCCGCCGCGGCTGCCACGCACCCTGCCTCGGGTCTTGAGCGAGCTGGATGTGGACGCCCTGCTGCAGGCGCCAGCCCTGGACACGCCACTCGGCTTGCGGGACCGGGCCATGCTGGAACTGTTCTATGCCACCGGGATGCGGGTGTCCGAGCTGGTAGGGCTGGAACTGGGGCAGATGGATCTGCGGGTGGGTTGGGTGCGCGTGTACGGCAAGGGACGCAAGGAGCGGTTGATCCCCATCGGGGAGGAAGCCCTGCATTGGGTGGCGCGCTATCTGCGCGAGGCCCGTCCCGAGCTGCTCGCCGGCCGTCGTTGCGATGCGCTGTTTCCGGGCCGGGATGGCGCCCCGCTCACGCGCCAGGCCTGCTGGTACCGGCTGCGGGCGCTCGGGCGGGTCGCGGGCATTCGCGGGGCGTTTTCACCCCATGCGCTGCGTCATGCCTTCGCCACGCATCTGCTCAATCATGGCGCCGACCTGCGCATGGTGCAGATGCTGTTGGGGCATAGCGACCTGTCCACTACCGAGATCTATACCCATGTGGCGCAGGCGCGCCTCAAGACCCTGCATGCGGCCCATCATCCACGCGGTTGATCGCGTCAGCGTTCCAGCAACGCGCGCTTGCCGGGTTTGCCGTCCCATTCCTCCGCATCCGCGGGCGCGTCCTTCTTTTCCGTGATCACAGGCCAGTCTTTGGCCAGATCGGCATTGATGACCAGGAAGGGCGCCTGTTCGGCGCTGAGGTCGTCTTCCGAAAAAATCGCCTGGGCGGGGCATTCCGGCTCGCAAAGGGTGCAGTCAATGCACTCCTCAGGATCAATCACCAGCATGTTGGGGCCTTCGTGGAAGCAGTCCACTGGGCACACCTCCACGCAATCGGTGTATTTGCACTTGATGCAGTTTTCAGTGACGACGTAGGTCATGTGCTCTCTCTCAAAGTGTCATGCGGCCGCGCGCAAGGTCGTCGGAGGCGAAATTCTAGCGGTTTGGACCTTAGCTTGCGAGCAAGGAGATCAGCCTGGAATCAGCGTGACCCGCGCCGCACATCCAGATCCAGTGTGGGATAGGCCCCGTGGCGGCGGTCCTTGAAGTAGTCTTCAAGGGTGAGCCGCACGGTATGGAACGCCAGGTCGTCCCAGGGGATCTCGGCTTCGGTAAACAGTGCGGTCTCCAGAGACTCGACGCCGGGCGAAAAATCCAGATCCAGCAGCCGAGCGCGGAAGAACACATAGATCTGGTTGATATGGGGCAGGTCGAAGAGCCGATAAAACGATTCGATTTCCACCCGTGCATTGGCCTCTTCCAGGGTTTCCCGCATGGCACCCTGGCGGGTGGTTTCACCGTTTTCCAGGAAGCCGGCGGGCAGGGTCCAGTGGCCGCGACGGGGATGGATGGCGCGCCGGCACAGCAACACCTGATCCTCCCACGTGGGGATGCAGCCGACGATCATGCGCGGATTGTCGTAGTGGACCAGATTGCAGGTCTCGCAGACAAAGCGGGCCAGATGATCCCCATCGGGAATCTTGCGGACGACGGGTTGGGCGCAATGAGGACAGAATTTCATGGTGGACGGCTTGCTGGGGCGGGCGAAATTGCGCGACGAATCGCTTTAATGGTCCCACTGCAGTCCAGCGCTGTCCATCCCAGAGGGCGTGCCTCTGATAAAATCGGGCCATCATGTCGATTGCCCGCCTGCCCGATGCCCTGATCAACCAGATTGCCGCCGGCGAGGTGGTGGCGCGACCGGCCTCGGTGGTCAAGGAGCTGGTGGAGAACAGTCTGGATGCGGGGGCGCGCAGGATCCAGATCGAGGTGGAGCGGGGCGGGATCGGCCTGATCCGGGTGACGGACGATGGGGCGGGCATGGCGCCCCAGGAGCTCCTGCTGGCCCTGGAACGTCATGCCACCAGCAAGATCCGCAGTCTCGTGGATCTGGAACGGATCGCGACTCTGGGATTTCGCGGCGAGGCACTGCCCAGCATCGCGGCGGTGTCCCGTTTCAGCCTGACCTCGCGCACGGCCGATAGCCCCCATGCCTGGCGCGTGGAGGTGCAGGATGGCGGCCTGTCCGAACCCCTGCCCGCGCCCCATCCGCCAGGGACCCAGGTGAGTGTGCGGGAGCTGTTTCACAATACCCCGGCGCGGCGCAAGTTCCTGCGCAGCGAACGCACCGAATTCGATCATCTGGCGCGGGTGGTACTCCAGCTCGCCCTCGCCGAGCCCCAAGTCGGGCTGACGCTGACCCACAATGGCCGCACCCTCTGGCAACTGCCGCCGGCCGATGAGCCGCGGGTCGTGGAGTCTCGCCTGGCCATCTTGTTGGGTGCGGATTTTCTGCGTCACGCGCTGCATCTTCAGCACGCGGGCGCGGCTTCGGCGCTGACGGGCTGGATTGCCGTGCCGGCCTTCTCCCGTGCCCAGCCCGATGTCCAACACCTGTACATCAACGGCCGCTGGGTGCGTGACAAGGGGCTCGCCCATGCCGTGCGCCAGGCCTATCGCGATGTGCTGCACCACCAGCGCCACCCCGCCTATGTCCTGCACCTGAGCCTGGATCCGGAGTCGGTGGATGTGAACGTGCATCCGGCCAAGCACGAGATTCGGCTGCGCGATGCCCGGCAGATACATGACTTCGTGGCCCGCACCCTGGAAGAGGCGTTGGCCGCAGTGCGGCCGGGTCCTGATGCGGGGCACGGGATCAGCCGCATGCCGGGATCCGTGCCTGGTGCCGATCCGGTTCCGGAACAGGACCATCTGGCGCTGCGCGTTGCCGAGCCAGTGCCAGCCTATGCCTTTCCTGGACTGGCAGGCAGCACACCCGCGATGCGCAACACGGCATTTCCCGCCGCCTTGGCCCCGATCGCAGCGGACCCCGTCGCGTCCGCCGGGGTCGATGCGCAAGCCTTGGGTTTTGCGCTGGGACAGTTGCTCGGCATTTATCTTCTGGCCCAGAACGCCGCCGGCCTTGTGGTGGTGGACATTCATGCCGCCCATGAGCGGATCCTCTACGAGCGCCTGAAAACCCTGAGCGCGACGGGACCTGTTCCCCGCCAGGCCTTGCTGGTGCCGGTGGAAATTCCCCTGAGCCCGGTGCAGGCGGATTGGGTGGAGCGCTGGGCGCCCCGCTGGCTGGATTGGGGCCTGGAAGTGGATCGCACCGGACCGACCACGGCAAGCTTGCGGGCCTTGCCGGCGGACGTGCCGGCGCGCGATCCCATCGGCCTGTTTCGCGACCTGCTGGCCGATCTCATGGCGGATGGGGCGAGCGCCCGACTGGAGGATCAGCACCAGGCCCTGATGGCTTCACTGGCCTGTCATGGCGCGGTGCGGGCCGGACGCGCCCTGACCCTGCCGGAGCTCAATGCCCTGCTGCGCGACATGGAGCGCACCGAGCGCTCAGGCCAGTGCAACCATGGCCGTCCCACCTGGGTGCAACTGGATCGGGCGGCGCTGGATCGATTGTTTCTGCGCGGGCGCTGAGGGTGGACCGCGCACGCCAGATCCCGGTGCTGGCCTTGCTGGGACCGACCGCAGTGGGCAAGACCGACCTTTCCCTGGCGCTGGCCGAGCGCTGGCCGGTGGATGTGGTCAACATGGATTCGGCCCAGGTCTATCGGGGCATGGACATCGGCACCGCCAAGCCCGACGCGGCGGCTCGCGCGCGAGCGCCGCATCATCTGTTCGATCAAGTGGATCCCGCTGAGCCCTATTCCGCCGGTCGCTTCGTGACGGATGCCCGGGCGGCGATCCAGACGATCCAGCAGGCCGGGCGCGTTCCCTTGCTGGTGGGCGGGACCGTGCTGTATTACCGGGCGCTGCGCGATGGACTGGCGCCCC
>JBARUT010000114.1:0-17888 GCA_049645885.1 Candidatus Macondimonas sp. | reverse complement strand
AACAAAAAAAAAAATCGACGGCGGGTGCCGGCAAGTAAGCGGATCAGTGATCCCCGTTACTGCCGGATTGAGCTCCGTCGTCCATCAACATCGGCCTTTCGTCATCCTGCTTGAGATACAACGATCGGTCCTCGCCTGCCTGATGACGCTGTCAGAATCCAGGCAAGCCGCCGTGCCGCTCGGATCAATCATGATCAGCGGGATGTTGAGGCAGTGGGGCATTGGGGGTCAGGGTCACCAGTGCGGAGTCAGCGCGGCAACGGTAATTCGCATGGCGTTGGCTGTCTCATTCAACGGGCGACAGGGTTCAGGGGTCGGTGGGAGATGTCCGTGCTCCGCCGCCCAATAGCTTGCCCATATGCTGCCGCATGCGCGCCTGGGCCTGTTCCCGTTCGCTGTCGTCCAGAAAGCCATCGCTGTTGGCATCGAGCACCGCAAAACGCTTGTCGCTCATCGCCGTGAACTCGGCCTTGCTGATTCGGCCATCTTTATCCGCATCCGCCATCGTCCACATGTGTTTCATCATGCCGGGCCCCCTGTCGCCCGTTTCTGCCAAGGCGCTGCCAGCCAAACCGACCAGAGCGACCATCAGGGCGATACGTGTCGTGTGAACCATCACTTAAATCTCCTCGTTAAATAAGGGAATGCAAAGCATGGCTGACACGCCATGGATCGAGAAATGTCGCTGGCCAGCGACGCGTCAGCGTTCGACCGGCCCTCTGGCGCGACGTTCAATCCTCCGGCTCATAGCCCAGGTTGGGGGCCAGCCATCTCTCGGCCTCGGCCAGGGCCCATCCCTTGCGGCGGGCGTAATCGACCACCTGATCCCGCCCCAGCCGGCCCAGCACGAAATACTGTGACTGGGGATGGGCGAAATACCAGCCGCTGACTGCCGCACCCGGCCACATGGCATAACTTTCCGTCAGGCTGATTCCGCAGTGCCGCTCGACATCCAGCAATCGCCAGAGCGTGGCTTTTTCGGTGTGGTCGGGACAGGCCGGATAGCCCGGCGCTGGGCGGATACCGCGGTATTTCTCCCCGATGAGATCGGTACAATCAAGCCGTTCATCCGCGGCATAGCCCCAGAATTCGCGCCGCACCCGCTGGTGCAGCCGCTCGGCGAATGCCTCGGCCAGCCGATCCGCCAGGGACTCCAGCAGGATGGCGCTGTAATCATCGAGATTGCGCCGGAAATCGGCAACCCGCTCGGCACAGCCCAGTCCCGCCGTGACCGCAAAGGCGCCGACATAATCGGCCAGACCGCTGTCTTTGGGGGCGACATAGTCCGCCAGGCAACGGTTGGGGACACCGTCGCGATGCTCGCCCTGCTGGCGCAATTGATGCAGACGGGTGAGCTCCTCGCGCCGGCTTTCGTCGCGATAGATCACGATGTCATCGTCATCGACCTGATGGGCCGGGAACAGGCCGATGACGCCGCTGGCCCGTAGCCAGCGTTCCGCGATCAGTTGATCCAGCATGGCCTGGGCATCGTCCCACAGTCGGCGTGCCGCCTCGCCAGTGGCGGGATTGTGCAGCAGGTCTGGATAACGACCTTTCAGCTCCCAACTGATGAAGAAGGGCTGCCAATCGATGAAGTCGCGCAACTCGGCCAGCGGATA
The DNA here is from genome assembly GCA_049645885.1 of Candidatus Macondimonas sp. Lineage (GTDB taxonomy): Bacteria > Pseudomonadota > Gammaproteobacteria > UBA5335 > UBA5335 > Macondimonas. Next base: position 16,269 of record JBARUT010000114.1, on the reverse strand, counting down.
GTCATCGAAGACCTTCACGAATTGGGTCGCCGGATGCGTTGTGTGATCACAAGTCGGGCCCTGACAGACGTCCATGGCCTGCTGCAGGAGCATGCGTGGCCGCGGCGGCCGATCATTCTTCTTCCAGTCGATGGGCGTGCGGCGGGCGCGGGCCTCGGCAAGGGGGAGGAATTTTTCCTGCCGGTCCTTGTTGGCGTGACGGCTGCGGATTTGGTCATATTCCCGCTCCACCTCCGCCAGCAGTCCGGGCTTTTGTTCGGGCGACAGCAAGGCGGCGGCGACCGGCACCGAGCGGGAGGCATCCTTCACCCAAATCACCGGGCCCGGATAGGCTGGATCGATCTTTACCGCCGTGTGCGCGCGCGAGGTGGTGGCGCCGCCAATCAGCAGGGGAATGCTGAAATTCTGGCGCGCCATTTCCCGGGCCAGATTGACCATTTCATCCAGGGAGGGCGTGATCAGGCCTGACAGGCCAATGATGTCGGCCTTTTCTGCGATTGCGGCGTCCAGGATCTTCTGGGCCGGCACCATGACCCCGAGATCGACGACATCATAGTTGTTGCACTGCAGCACCACGCCGACGATGTTCTTGCCGATGTCGTGCACGTCGCCCTTGACCGTGGCCATGATGATCTTGCCTTTGGAGCGGACGGCGTCACCGGGTTTTTTCTCCGCCTCGATATAGGGGATCAGATAGGCCACCGCCTTTTTCATCACCCGAGCGGATTTCACCACTTGGGGCAGGAACATCTTGCCCGCACCGAATAGATCGCCCACCACATTCATCCCCGCCATCAGCGGGCCTTCGATGACCTCGATGGGTCGCCCGCCGCGAGCGGCGATTTCGCTGCGCAATTCCTCGGTGTCGGCCTCGACGAAGGCATCAATGCCCTTGACCAGGGCATGGGTGATGCGCTCGCCAACGGGCAGCGCGCGCCAGGCTTCGTCTTCAACCACCTGTTTTTGGCCATCGCCCCGGAAGCGCTCGGCAATCTCCAGCAGGCGGTCGGTGGCATCCTCGCGGCGGTTGAGAATCACATCCTCGATGCGTGCGCGCAGTTCGGGATCGATCTGGTCGTAGACCACCAGCGCACCGGCGTTGACGATCCCCATGTCCATGCCGGCCTGGATGGCGTGATACAGGAAGACGGCGTGAATGGCCTCGCGCACCGCGTTGTTGCCGCGGAAGGAAAACGAGACATTCGACACGCCGCCGGAAATCAATGCGCCGGGAAGATTGTGCTTGATCCAGCGCGTGGCCTCGATGAAATCCACGCCATATGCATTGTGTTCGGCGATACCGGTGGCAACCGCAAAGATATTGGGATCGAAGATGATGTCCTCGGCCGGAAAACCCACCACCTCGGTCAGGAGGTGATAGGCTCGGGCGCAGATCTCCTGACGCCGCACCAGGCTGTCTGCCTGTCCCTGTTCATCGAAGGCCATGACAACGACGGCGGCACCGTACTGGCGGCACAGCCGGGCCTCGCGAATGAACTTCTCCTCACCTTCTTTCATGGAAATGGAGTTGACGATGGGTTTGCCCTGCACGCACTGCAGGCCCGCCTCGATCACTTCCCATTTGGACGAGTCGATCATCACCGGGACCCGCGCAATGTCGGGCTCGGCAGCGATCAGGTTCAGGAAGCGGCGCATGGCCGCCACCCCGTCGATCATGCCCTCATCCATGTTCACATCAATGATCTGGGCGCCAGCCTCGACCTGTTGCAAGGCCACCGCGAGCGCCGCGCCATAGTCCTCGGCCTTGATCAGTTCGCGAAAACGCGCGGAGCCGGTGATGTTGGTGCGCTCGCCGACATTCACGAACAGCGTCTCGGCCGTGATGTTGAAGGGTTCCAGGCCCGAGAGGCGGCAGGCGGGCGCGGGTTTTGCCGGCACGCGGGGCGGCTTGCCCGTCACCGCCTCGGCGATGGCGCGGATGTGCTCCGGCGTGGTGCCGCAGCAGCCACCCACCAGGTTCACCAATCCGGCATCAGCGAACTCGGCCAGGATCGCGGCGGTATCCTCGGGTTTTTCGTCGTATTCGCCAAAGGCATTGGGCAGGCCGGCATTGGGGTAGCAGGACACATGGCAGTCCGCCAGGCGCGCCAGCTCGGCAATGTAAGGGCGCATATCCTTGCCGCCCAGGGCGCAGTTCAGTCCCACCGCCAAGGGCTGGGCATGGCGAATGGCGTTCCAGAAGGCTTCAGTGGTCTGGCCCGAAAGGGTGCGGCCGGAGGCGTCGGTGATGGTGCCGGAGAGGATGATGGGCCAGCGTTCGCCCAAGTCCTCGAACAGTCGCTCGCAGGCAAAGATGGCCGCCTTGGCATTCAGGGTGTCGAAGATGGTCTCGATGAGCAGCACATCCGCGCCCCCTGCCACCAGGCCGCGCGCCTGTTCCAGGTAGGCCGTGACCAGCTCGGCAAAGGAGATGTTGCGAAAACCCGCGTCGTTGACATCCGGACTGATGCTGGCGGTGCGATTGGTGGGGCCGATGGCGCCGGCGACGAACCGCGGCCGATCCGGGGTGGCATAGGCGTCAGCCGCTTGGCGGGCAATGCGCGCGGCAGTTTCATTCAATTCATAAGCCAGCGCCTCCATGCCGTAGTCATGCAGTGCAACGGTGGTGGAGTTGAAGGTGTTGGTTTCGATCAGATCGGCGCCGGCGGCAAGATACTGACCGTGGATATCCCGGATGATATCCGGCTGGGTCAGCACCAGCAGGTCATTGTTGCCCTTGACGTCCTGCGGCCAGTCCTTGAAGCGCTCGCCGCGGTAGTGGTGCTCTTCCAGCCTGTGGCGCTGGATCATGGTGCCCATGGCGCCGTCGATGACCAGGATGCGTTGCAAAAAGGCATCCCGCAGTTGTTGCTGGCGGTGAGCGGAGGGGGCAGTTTCAGGCATCAATCCATCCTGGGTGGCGCATCAAGGAGTTGAACCGCACTCGATCGGTCCCGGCTCCGAGAGCGGCGAACATTGCAAACAGCAACATCTTAAAGGGAAAAGGCCCTGCGGATGGTCTCCACAAGGCCTTTTCGAGTCAAACCGCTTTGGGGGCGGTTTGCTTACATCAGCATGCCTTCGGGCATCACGTTCTGCAGCTGCATGGCGATGGACATGTCGCCTTCGATCTGGATGCGACCAGACATGAACAGCTGCTGGGGGTTGGCGGAACGATCGATCATCAGTTCGCGCCAAGTGGCCTCGTCGGTCACCAGGGTCATTTCAGCGTCGTCCACGCCGGGCTTGATTTCGATGTCGCCGCCCTTGATGTGGAACGAGTAGGCAGCGCCCGCATCGGTGATGTTGAAGCCGATCACGGTGGAGAAATCGCCAGCCTTGTCACGGGCTTCCTGCTTCTTGTCTTCGGGCAGGGCAGCGATTTGCTCGGGGATGAACTTCTCGAAGAAGTCCTTCGGGGTGATGTCGGCGGGGGGAGTGGGACGATCGGCCATTTTAAATCTCCTTAAAGGAATCAACAAGATCCATTTGGTGGTTTGCGATCCAGCACTCACTGGATGCGCAATAGCCTAGTGAAGCCTTGGAGAAACTGCAAGCTGCCCGGATCAATGCCGTCCGCCGGCCCTCCAGCCGCTTGGGCTGGCGCGCTACACGCAGCGCCAATTCGATCTGCTAGGATGGCGGACGTTGATTATCAGGTCTGTTCATAAGCCACTTGGCCTTGCGAGGATTTCAGCATGGGGCGATTCCCCACCATCGTCGGCGCCTCTCTTACGGCATGTCTTTTGGCATCTTGCGCAAGCAATCCATCTCAAGCTCCCGTGAATGATCAGTTTGAGCGGATCAATCGGGTCACTTACCGCTTCAACGAGAAAGCCGATGAATGGGTGCTGCGGCCTGTGGCCGTGACCTATGATCGGGTGACGCCGTCACCGATCCAACGGGGAATCGGTAATTTCTTCAGCAATCTTGGCGAACCTGTGCGCTTCGTGAACGACGTGCTGCAGGCCAAGCCCCGCCAGGCGGTCACCGACCTGGGGCGTTTCGTGCTCAACAGCACCTTCGGCATCCTGGGCTTCTTCGATCTCGCCACGGATTGGGCGGGTTGGCCCAGGAGCGATGAGGATTTTGGCCAGACATTGGGCTACTGGGGCGTGCCTATGGGCTGGTACGTGGTGGTGCCGCTCTATGGCGGGACGACGATTCGCGATGGGGTCGGTGCGGTTGCCGATTGGCAACTGAATCTGCTGGACACCATCGACGAGGATCGCGTCGAATGGTCGCTGCTGGCGCTGCGCGTGGTTGATCTGCGCGCAGGCCTGCTCGACGCCGACCAGACGCTGAAGACGGTGTATGACCCTTATAGCTTCGTGCGGGACGCCTATTTCCAGCGCCGCCTGGCCAAGGTGTACGACGGCAATCCGCCCACTCCAATGCTGGTAGGACCGGATGACGGTAAGGTGGCGCCGCCATGGGAGAGCAACTGAGTCGAACTGACTTGACCAGCGTGGGGATTCTGTTGGCGGCGGGGCAGTCCGTACGCATGGGGCGGGACAAGCGTTGGCTGGACGTGAACGGCCTTCCCATGGCCCTACGGGTGGCACAAGCCGTGAAGGGCGCTCCGCTGACGCGCCATCTGGCGGTCATCCGGACCGATGATGAAACATTGGCGGCTCGCTTGGCCGAGCTCGGTTTCGAGACCATCGTCAATCCCCATCCCGAATGTGGCCGCACTTCCTCGGTGGCCTGCGCCCTGGCTGCCCTGGCCGAAGCGGGCCCGGTCATGATCACCCTGGCGGATCTACCCGACCTGACGGCCGGGCGAGTCGGTAGCCTATGGCGACGCTTTTGCGAGGACGGCGCCCAGGACATCCTGATTCCCCGTCACCAGGGGCAGGCGGGCCATCCCCGCTGTTTCGGCACGGCGCATGTCGCCGCTCTCATTGCGCAAGGCGACGCGGTGGATGTACCCGCCTATCTCGCTACCCATTCCCAATCGGTGCATTTTTGGGATGTGGACGATCCCGCCGTGATCCGCGATATCGATACCCCCGCGGCGTACGCCGCCTTGTGCCGGCGCCTGGCCCATGACGCCTGAGTGGCTGGTGGTTCTGGGCACTTGCATCGGCGCGCGCCAGCCTTGCGCCCTGGCCACGGTGGTTGCCATCGAGGGTTCGGTTTCGGCGGATCCTGGCGCCAAGGCGATCTTCGCGCCGGATGGACGGCTTCTGGCCGGCTGGGTTGGCGGGGGATGCGCCCAAGCCCGGGTCGGGGAGCTGGCGTGCGAGGCGATGTCTACCGGCGAAAGCCACCTGCTTGCCCTGGATCTGCGCGATGAAATCCTGGGGACGGGGATGCCCTGTGGGGGCGCCATGACCGTATTCATCGATCCCATTCTGCCGCCGCCCATGCTCTGGCTGTTGGGCAGTGGCCGCCTGGCCGAAGCCTTGTGCGCGCAGGCCACGCGGGTGGATTTCGCTGTGACGGTGCTGGATCCACGCGCCGAAGCGGCTCAGTTCCCGGCCGCGTGGGCGGTAGTGAACGATGATCCGGCCTATGCCGCCCTGGCCGGGGCGGCAGCCGGGGACTATGTGGTGATCGCCACCCAGCATAAGGGCGATCATCTGGCATTGCGCCAGGTGCTCACGCAGCCAGTCGCTTATGTGGGGCTGATCGCCAGCCGGCATCGGGCGCGCCTGGTGCAAGCGGACCTGCAGCAATCCGGCCTGTCCCCGGCACTATGGGCCAAGGTCCATGCGCCGGCGGGCCTGGATCTGGGCGCACGCACGCCGGAGGAAATCGCCTTGGCGGTGGTGGCCGAGATGCTTGCCCAACGCCGCCAGCGCTCGGGCCGGTCCCGATCGATCTTCGAGGAGAACCCGTGAACATGAGTCCACTCGCCGCGCAACCGGCACTGGTGATCGAGCATTTGACCAAGACCTATGCCAGCGGCGTACAGGCGCTCAAGGATGTGAGCCTGACGGTGGCGGCAGGGGATTTCTTCGCCCTGCTGGGACCCAATGGGGCGGGGAAATCCACCCTCATCGGCATCCTGAGCGCACTGGTGAACAAGACGGGCGGGCAGGTGCGCGTGTTCGATCACGACATCGACCGGGATCTGGAATCCGCCAAGCGCTGCCTCGGCGTGGTGCCCCAGGAATTCAATTGCAACGGCTTTGAAACAGTGCTCCATGTGCTGCTCAACCAGGCCGGATATTACGGTGTGCCGCGCGCGGTGGCGCAGCGCAACGCCGCCCACTACCTCAAGGAACTGGGCCTGTGGGACAAGCGCAATGAGGTGGTGCGCAACCTGTCGGGAGGGATGAAGCGGCGGTTGATGATCGCCCGGGCGCTGGTGCATGAACCTCGTCTGCTGATCCTGGACGAACCGACAGCCGGAGTGGACATCGAGCTGCGCCGGGGGATGTGGACCTTTCTCCAGGAATTGAACCGGCAGGGCGTCACCATCATCCTGACCACCCACTACCTGGAAGAAGCCGAGCAGTTGTGCCGCAACATCGCCATCATCGATCACGGCCGCATCATCGAGCACACCACGATGCACGAGCTGCTGGCGCGGCTGGGCACGGAAACCCTGGTGCTGACGCTGGCTGAACCGGTGCATGCCTTGCCCGCCACCGGCGATTATCCTGCGCGACTGCGGGATTCCCACACTTTGGAAGTCGACGTGCGGGCTGATCAGGACCTCAATGGCTTGTTTGAGTGGCTCGCCTCGCGTGGCATCCAGGTACGCTTCATGCGCAACAAGGCCAACCGACTGGAGGAGTTGTTCGTGCAATTGGTGGCCGCCAATCCACAAGGCGACGCAACCGCCAGGGGGCAGGTATGAGCGAAGCCGTGGCATCTCATCGACTGCGCCGCCATGCCATCGCCTTTGAAACGATTTTCCGCAAGGAAATTCGCCGCTTCCTGCGCATCTGGCCGCAAACCCTGGTGCCGCCGGCAATCACCATGACGCTGTACTTCGTCATTTTCGGCAACCTGATCGGCTCCCGCATCGGCACCATGGGTGGGCACAACTATGTCGACTACATCGTGCCGGGCCTGATCATGATGTCGGTGATCACCAGCGCCTACGCCAACGTGGTCAGCTCTTTCTTCGGCGCCAAGTTCCAGCGCTTTGTGGAAGAGCTGCTGGTGGCGCCGGTGCCCAGCTATATCATTCTGGCGGGCTTTGTGACGGGCGGGATCGTGCGCGGCATGCTGGTGGCGGGGATGGTGACCGGCGTCTCGCTGTTGTTCACGGACCTGCACATTGCCCATCCCTTCATCACACTCAGCGTGATGCTGCTCGCCGCGACCCTGCTGTCGGTGGCCGGATTCATCAATGCCCTGTATGCCAAGACTTTCGACGATATCTCCATCGTCCCGACCTTCGTCCTCACCCCACTGACCTATCTGGGCGGTGTGTTCTATTCCATCGACCTGTTGCCCGGCTTCTGGCAGGGCGTGTCCCGGCTCAATCCCATCCTCTACATGGTCAATGCCTTTCGCTTTGGCATGCTGGGGCACTCCGATATCTCGCTGTCCATGGCCTACGCCATGATGTTGCTGGCCATCGTCGTGGGGATCGGCTGGGCCCTGTGGCTGCTGGAACGTGGCACTGGTCTGCGGAGTTGAGGACATCATCCATGGACGTGGCTGTTGTGACCGGAGGCGGAACGGGAATCGGGCGGGCGTTATGTGACGTGCTCGCAGAGCGAGGACTCACGGTGCTGGCGGTGGGGCGGCGCGCGGAACCCTTGCAGGCGCTGGCAACCGAGTTTCCCGGGCGCGTCGAGCCGGTGGTGGCCGATGTGGCCACGCCGGCAGGCCGGGAGACCATCGCCAATACGGTCGGAACCGGCCGGCGGCTGCGTTTCCTGGTTCACAATGCCGGCACCATTGCGCCGATTGGCCTGCTGGAAACCCTGACCCCCGAGGCGCTGCGGGCTCATCTGGCCACCAATCTGGAAGGCCCCTTGTTCCTCAGCCAGCGCCTGTTGCCCCTGCTTTCCGGCGGGCGCATCCTGCACCTTTCCTCCGGCGCGGCGCATCATGCCTACGCAGGTTGGGGGCCCTATTGCATGGGCAAGGCGGCGCTGCACATGCTGTATCAAGTGTGGCGCGAGGAGCTGGGGGATCGCGGCATCCGTATCGGCAGCGCTCGGCCGGGGGTGGTGGATACGCCGATGCAGGCGCTGATTCGCGCGACGCCGGCCAGGGAATTCCCCGGCGTCAGGCGTTTTCTCCGCCTGCATCAGGAAAACCAGCTGCGCAGCCCCGTGGATGTAGCGCATTTCCTCGCTTACCTGCTGCTGGCGGTGGACAATGAGCGCTTCGAGGCGGCCGAATGGGATATTGGCGCCTGCGAGGACGCGTGGCGCGCCTTTGCGAAACAGGAAAGAACACATCAGGGAGGATGAGGGGCGATGGGGACGACTCATGCACAGGTCCAAGCCGAGGGCCGGATCGAAGTGTTCCAGACCGATGATGGGCTGGAACTGTGTTGCGCACGCTGGGGGCAGCCGCAACGAGGCAGTGTCATCCTGCTGCACGGGGGCGGTCAGACCCGCCATGCCTGGGGCAACAGCGCCGCCCGCCTGGCCGCTGCCGGTTGGCAGGCGCTGGCTCTCGATCTGCGCGGCCATGGTGATTCGCAATGGTCGCCGAGCGGCGATTACGCCCTGAGCCGCATGGCCCGCGACGTGGAAGGCATTGCCCGGACCCTGGCCCATCGCCCGGTTCTGGTGGGCGCCTCCATGGGCGGCATGACGGCGCTTTATGCCCTGGGTCGGATGAATCCGGATCTGGCCCATGCCCTGGTACTGGTGGATGTCGTGCCGCGCATGGAGGGTTCCGGCGTGCGCCGCATCATGCAGTTCATGCAGGCCCATCCGGAGGGATTCGCCACGCTGGAAGAGGCCGCCGATGCCGTGGCGGCCTACCGCCGTGATACCCGGGAGCGCCCGGCCGATCTCGCCGGCTTGCGCAAGAACCTGCGCCAGCGCGCCGATGGCCGCTGGTACTGGCATTGGGACCCGCAGATGCTCCAGCCCCGCAATCCCCAGGCCATGGCCGACTCCAGGGGCCTATTCGACGCGGCCCGCGCGATCCAGGTGCCGACCCTGCTGGTGCGCGGCCAGCGCAGCGACGTGGTGAGCACGCAGGGCGTGGAGGAATTCCTCGACATGGTGCCCCATGCCGAATTCGTCGACGTGGCGGGTGCCGGACACATGGTGGCGGGAGATAACAACGACGCTTTCAGCGCTGCCATCGTCGATTTCCTCGAACGACATCCACAACCGATCACCGCATAAGGGCCATAAGGGCCATAAGGGTCATAAGTGCTCGGCATTGCGGGCGCCTGTTGCACTGGGCCACTTTCCAATTCTTCGCTGGGCAGGTCAAAACGGTGCCGGAGTCCCATGGCCGGTGGTCGTGTGGGCGAGAACCCAGCCTTATTTGCGACGCACCTAAATACAACTCATTCGACACCGGCATGTACGCCGCATTGGCTGATTGGGGAACAGACCTCTTTATCATGCAAGTAAATAAAAAAAGGAGGAGAGCATTTCGATGGCCGGGATGTGGTGCCGTGAACTAGGGTATGTTGAGGATGCCCTACCGCGACCATCACGCTCGATCACCGAAATTTTCGGTGATCCTCTTTGACGTTCGGCATGCAACTCTATTCTTCTCGTCCCACGCATCAAGCTCGCTGATGGGTAAAGAACCGCCTTGCCGACTTTTACAAATGACGGCCCGACCCGCATTGCTCGCCAGTTTCGAAGCGTCCCCACCGAAATGCCGTCACGATAATGCTCTGTGACCAGGCGTCAGGAATTTGCTCTCATTCATTATCTGATGGCTGCTGGGCATGCCAGGTGTCGCCGATCGTATTGGCAGAAAGGAGCGTGAGGGATTGGATGCTCAGCTTCCGTACCCACAGGATCATTCCGGGGATGGCTGCCATTAAAGGGTGAGTAACCCCCGCGCCCTGATCTACATCAATTCCGCGATCCTGCTTTCAGGGCTATGTTGCAGAAGGTGGCTGGAGCGGGTCGCCCCGCATGCTCGCCACGAACGCCGAATCCGGCTCGCCCGCTCTGCGGCGGCCTACCCGGTGTCGCCATTCACATAACCAAGAGAACGCTTACATGAGCTACATGATCAATCGCATGATCTCCGACGCGAATATCGACGACCTCGACGTGCGGACCCGAAAAGCGCTGCAGACCGCGGCTTCGGCGTGCTGACCGAGATCGACGTCAAGGCGACGATGAAGACGAAGTTTGACGTCGAGATGCCGGCTTATCGCATCCTTGGCGTCTGCAATCCGCAGATGGCGCATCAGGCGATCGGGATCGAGCCTCGCGTGGACGCGATGCCGCCCTGCAATGCCATCCTGCGCGAGGTCGAAGGCGGCGTCGTGGTCAGCGCGATCGACCCGGTGGCGTCTATGCAAGCGATCGAGAACCCTGAACTGACCGCGGTCGCGGGTGAGGTTCGCGACCTTACTATCGAAGGCCGTCGCGGCGATCTGAGATGAATTTGCGCGCAGGGTTTCTCGCGGGTCTTGCGGTCTTCGGGATGCTGGTAGCGCACGCCATGCTCTCCTCGAAGCCACGAGTTCGGTACGTCACGATGCTTGAGTGCGTGGCAGGACTCTGCCCGTCTCGGGGAATGCGGCCAAGTCACCCGACCGATGATCCGTTGCTCGCGTCACGTCAACGCGGAACGGGCGCGACGCCCGGATTCCTGTGCCGCTACGGCGTGATTGCGACCTTCAGAACGCCGTCACGCTGGTGAGAAAAGAGGTCGTAGGCCGCCTCGATGTCGTCCAGCTTGTAGCGGTGCGTCACCAGCGGTGTCAGGTCGACACGCTCGGACCGGATGACTTCCATCAGTCGCCGCATGCGCTCCTTGCCGCCCGGGCAGAGCGTTGTCACGATGGTGTGGTCACCGAGCCCCGCAGCAAACGCGCCGAGTGGTATCTTAAGGTCGCTTGAATAGACACCAAGACTTGACAGGGATCCCCCTGGCCGCAGGACGCGAAGCGCGGCTTCGAACGTTGCCTGAGTGCCCAGCGCCTCGATGGCGACATCGACGCCCCGGCCATCGGTGATGCGCATGATCTCGTCCACGGGATCGACCTTCGTGAAGTCGATGACGTGGTTCGCGCCGAGCTTTTGCGAGATTGCCATCCGCTCGGCCACCCGGTCCACGGCGATGATGGCCGTCGCGCCGCTCAACCGTGCGCCGACTGTCGCGCAAAGACCGATCGGGCCCTGGGCGAAGACCGCGACCGCGTCACCGATGCGGACCCTGCCGCGCTCCGCGCCACTGAAGCCCGTCGACATGATGTCCGGGCACATCAGCACCTGCTCGTCGGTGAGACCGTCCGGCACGGACGCAAGGTTGGCCATCGCGTCTGGTACGAGAACGTACTCCGCCTGGCAGCCGTCGATGCTGTTGCCGAATTTCCACCCCCCCATCGGCTTCCAGCCGTGTTTCGTGCCGGCACCATCCTGCGAGCAGTAGCCGCAGAGGCAGGCGTTGCTCCAGCCGCTCGGAGTGATGGCTCCAGCAATGACGCGCTGCCCCTCCGTGTAACCGACGACCGCAGAGCCGAGCTTCTCGATCACGCCGACCGGTTCATGTCCGATCGTGAGCCCCTTCGCGACCGGATACTCCCCCTTCATGATGTGTACGTCCGTGCCGCAGATCGTGGTGGTGGTGATGCGGATGAGCGCATCGAGCGGGCCGACATCGGGGATCGGTTTTTCATCCAGCGCGATACGGCCGGGCTCCACGAAAATGGTCACCTTCATCTTCTGGGTCATCGATAGCCTCCACTTGTTTGGGGTCGCCGGTCATGCCTTGGCAACTCAGATCACGAAGACCGGGGCAAAGCCGCCCCCCGGCGTCCTGAAATTGGTGGTCTGGCCCTGATAGAGGCGGGCAGCGACCAGAAGCACCTGCGCGTCATATGTATAGAGCCGCACGTCCATCTTGCGCGCCTCGATTGCGTCGTCGATCCGGATCATGCGCTCGCTCGGCTTGACCAAGGTCTGGGCAACGTAGCCGCCATGCGCGATGTCCGACCAGACGCCTTTCGTCACCTTGTCGCCACGGTACACCGCCTTGCCGCCATGTCCGCCTGTCGGCTTGAAGAACAGGCTCTTGCGCGCTCTCCACAATTCATCGGCATTTTCGGGAGTTACAAGGATGGTGTGCGGGACGGATTCGAGCCGCGCAAGAACTGTTGGGGCCAGCCCCCAGGCCTGCAGCGTTGCCGAATCCGAGAGCAGCGAAAGGTTCCGCTTGTCGGCGAGAAGGGCGTGGTTGTGCGGATTTGGCGTCACGACCACCGCACCCTCCCGGTAGGCATCTCTTAGCGCCCTGTGTTCCGGCTGATCGAATGCGAAGTCGGTGACCCGGTTGTAGATAAGGTCGATCGGCTTCCCCTCGACGCTAAGCCGGCCGGCTTCATGGCGAAGATGACGGGCGTCCGCGACAACCGAGTCCACACCGCGAGCGGCCAGCGCCTGCCGCACCAGGACGAACTCAGGATAGAGATGCTGTTCCTCCGGCCGATCGTCGACGATGGCAATTCGGCCTGCGGAACCGCTTCCCCGCTGGCGCATCCATTCGTCCTGGAACATGCGAAATGCCATATCCTCGAAGGTGTGCGGCTTCAAGGGCATGTCCATTTCGGCACAACAGGCGCGCTGAGCCCTTGCAAGAAGAGCGTTGAGGAATGCCCCGCCGGCGTTGGTATTGATCTCGATGAGCCGGGGGCCGTCTTCGCCGAGATGGAAATCGTAGCCCATCAACGCTCCAACAGGGCCGTGATCCACTTGCGAGATTTCCGGCGCCCAAGAGAGGATCGCTGCCTTGTATGCAGCGAGCTGCGCTGTCGTCTCGATTGCTGCGACCACCTCCTGCATCTCGGCCACCTCTGTGGCGGAGAGAAACACCGGAACCTTCGAAAATAAGTGGGCCCTGGGGTGGATGAACGTCTCACAAAACGCCGGGTCACCGGCCTCGTGCTCCAGCGCCTCGCATAGCGACTGACGGTCGAGCGTGACGCAGAAGCAGTTCTTGTTGAGCCGGTCCGAGAGGGTCTGAACTGCACCAAAGGAAGTGGGGTTTGGATCGCTCATCGATCACAAAGCCATTGCTCCGCCCAGACCGGACGCGCTTCAAGCCCGAGGTGGGCGTAGACTATTCTTACGATCATCGTTGCCCCAGCGTTTCGGTCAGCAGGCCGACCCCGAGCGCTGCATCAGTTTTTGCGATCGATTCAGCGGCGTTGCTGATCGTTCCAGATAGTGCCCGGATCGCGTCGATTGTCTCGGGAATAACGATAGCCTGATTATCGACCATGTAAGCGTAGAATAGCTCGTCCCCTTCGACTTTCAGCATGTCCGACCACAGCGCAACCTCATAGAGGTTGTCATGCGGCCGGCCGAGGTCGGCCATGAGTTCCTTGACTGCGTTGATCGCCGTCAATCCGGCATCCATGCGGATCAGGGCGATCCGAGACGATGCGGAGAAGGCTTCGAGCACCTCATCCCTTGAGGCCGGGCGGGTCAACTGCACCGACCAGTAGTGCAGATGCGCCAGGGTCTCTGGCACCTTGACCGCCATCGTGACGACATCGAGATCGGGGTCGACACTCTGCGCATCCGGCCCCTGATGGCTGGGAATCTCGGGCTCGGGGGCGAGCGTGTTCATGATCCCGCCAAGGTGACTTTCCCAAGGGTCTGTCGCCCGGCGCAGCAGCGTCCCGCGCGCGCGACGCAGCAGGCCTGCCTGCTTCAATGCCGTAAGGGTTCTCACGATCGAGGTGGTGTTGCAGGAGACGACGCGCGTGCTGTCCCGGCTCAGCGCACTCGCATAGGTAGATTCCGCAACGAAGGAGTGTCCGGTCACCTCGTGCTTCTCGCCACCCTGCACGATGAACTTGATGCCCCTTTGTCGATAGATGTCGACGTTCACCGCTGCGATCCGCTTCGGCGTGCAGTCGACCACCAGATCGCTCGCCTCAAGCAGATCATCGAGGTTCCCGGCGACCTCGAGACCGGCGTTCCGCATCGCCTCAGCATGGTCCTCAGAGGCCGAGAAAAGGCGGTAACCCTTCTGCGTCGCCATGCGCGGCCGCCAGTCTGCGCTGATATCCGCAACGCCAGCCACCTCCAGATCGTCCTGCAAGGCCACGGCGTCGGCGACACGCTTTCCGATCACGCCGTAGCCGTTGACGGCGACGCGGATCTTTTTCGCTGGGGTCATCGGCTTCTCCTTGCATCGGAAGCGCACGTCCGTGATGTGCCGCTGTCTGTCTGGCGAAATTCTTCCAAGTATTCCACGAAAGTGGCTCAGTTACTGCCCCGAAACCACCCGGCTCGGCAAATTTCTTCGAACGACGTGAGCTTCACCATGGCTTATCCAATGCCATATTCGTTTCCGCTGGCACCGTCAGGGATGCAGCGGCGCGCCGCTGCACCAGCATGATACCGATCAGCACCAGGACGACACCTGCGGCCTGGATTACCTCGAGCCGCTCGCCGAAGAAGGCCGCGCCAATCATCAGCCCGAAGACCGGCACCAGAAACGTGAAAGCGTTGGCCAGATTGAGCGTAACTCGTTCCAGCACCTCGAACCAGAGCCAGAATGCGAGCGATGATCCGAGGCCCGCAAGAGCCACGAGGACGAGAACGAACTCCGGCGACCACATCAGCAACGAGACATCTTCCGTCAACATGGACAGCAGAGCCAAGGGTGCCGCGCCGATGAGCAACTGGTAACCCATCGCCATGATGGGGTCGGCCTGGCCGGTGAGGGCCGAAGCCTGAGCGCCAAACAGGAACAAGCGATTTGCCGAACGATCTGCGACAAGCGCGCCGAACAACTGAAGATGGACTTTGCGTTGTGGAGTCGGGCGTCGGTGGTTCAACTGATCGAGCAGGAATACGGCATTGCGCATTGGATGATCATCGACGAGGCCTTCAACTCAGACCGGCTGATCGAGTTTCTGGTAGCCTTGATCAAGGACGCCGGCCGGAAGGTGTTCCTGATCCTCGATAACCTGCGTGTCCATCACAGCAAACCCATGAATGCGTGGGTGGCTGAACGGCAGGACAAGATCGAGTTGTTTTACCTGCCCAGTTATAGCCCGGAACTCAATCCGGAGGAGCGTCTGAAAGCCGATCTCAAGCATGCTTGTCCTAAGCTGCAGGCCTAACTCATTGTAAATTCTGCGAGTCTTCTTCATGTTGATTGTCGATCCCTCACGACGCAGCAGCACATGGAGGTGACGGTAGCCATAGCGAACCCGCGTCTCGCAAATTTCCTTGATGCGACGTTCGAGCGCGGCCTGCCCGGTGCGGCGGGATTTGTAATGGTAGGTGGAGGTGTCGAACTTCAGCGCCTTGCAGGCCCGTCGGATCGATATCCCCCAATTCACCAGCATCCCGTCGACCAGCTTGCGCTTGCGGGCAGGCCTCAGAGCTTTCGGCGGATGACGTCCTGCAGCATCTCGTGATCGAGCGTCAGATCGGCAACGATCTTCTTCAGACGCCCATTCTCATCCTCAAGCGCCTTCAACCGGCGCATCTCCTTAGGCAACAGGCCGGCATACTTCATTCTTCCAGTTGGAATAGGTCGCCTGGCTGATCCCGGCCTTGCGGTAGATCTCTGCCATGGGCACGCCGTCATCACCCTGCTTCAGAATGAACGCCTTCTGGGCGTCCGAAAACTTCGATGCCTTCATCGCTTCCGCTCTTTCTCCCAGCCGGGAAATTGCAGCGGAAAACACCAATCAAAAACGATCCAGTTTTTTGGGGGTCAGAGCAACATCAATCGAACCCTCTTGCGCATGCAGCCATGCGTAGGTCGTCCGCGCTGCTGAATGCACCGAAGTTCATGATCCACCGGCCTTGTGCTCCGCGTGGCTATCGCCAGGCATTGCGGTCCATTGACCTAGGTAGCTCCGTTGAAAGCCGAACACTGCGACGATCGCGATCGCGGCGTAGAGGACGATTGCGGGATCGCTTTGCAGCTTCATTGTAGTGAAGGCCGCGAGCACCGCCGCATCGGAGGCAATCGCCGCCAGCAGGACAGCGCCCGCGGCACCGATCTCTTGCCGCCGGTATCGGAACACGCCCCAATGGATGGTCATGTCCATGATCAGGTAGAAAAATGCGCCCAGCGACGCGATGCGGCCCAGATCGAAGAACACAGCCAGCGCCGAAGCGATGACGACAGTGTAGATCAGCGTGTGGCGCTGGATCGGACCCGACA
>JBARUT010000113.1:0-4301 GCA_049645885.1 Candidatus Macondimonas sp. | reverse complement strand
CGATCACCCTGGCGACCTGATGAGGTGTTATGACCGATCATCCCATTGATTCGGTGGATACGCGGGCCATCTCGGGTCCCGTCGGAAGCTTGGAGATCCAAGTGGATCGGCCCGCACGGCCCGTGCCGGAAGGGGAGCGGGTCGTGGTCATCTGCCATCCTCACCCTCAGTTCGGCGGCACGATGGACAACAAGGTGGTGACCACCCTGGCGCGCGCAGCCACCGATTTGGGCTGGAGCGCGGTGCGCTTTAATTTCCGCGGAGTCGGTGCCAGCGCGGGCGTATTCGACCACGGTGAGGGTGAGCGTGAGGATGCCCGCGCCGTACTGGCGTGGGCGGCACGACAGTGGCCCGGCGATCCGCCGGCGCTGGCAGGATTCTCCTTCGGCGCCTGGGTGGCGCTGCGACTGGCCTTGGAAGTGCCCGTTTCGCGCTTGTTGACGGTCGCGCCGCCGGTGGATCGATGGGCTGATTTTCCGGATCACGCGCCGCGCTGCCCGTGGTGGGTCATCCAGGGCATGGCAGATGAGGTGGTGGATGCGGGCCAGGTGGTGGCTTGGGTGGAACAGATGGTTCCCCCGCCGCGACTGGTTACCCTGCCGGGCGTGAGTCATTTTTTCCATGGTCAGTTGGCTGTTCTGCGCGATCTGGCACGTCGTTTCTGCCAGGGCGAAGGGGAGATCTAAACATGCCGGCCCAAGCCGAATTCCGCGCGCTACGCTGCGCTGTCCTGACCTTGTCGGATACCCGGACCCCGGAAACCGACACTTCGGGGGATCTGTTGGTTGAGCGCTTGCGGGCGGCAGGCCACCATCTTCAGGATCGGGCGCTGTTGCGGGATGATCTCTATCGTATCCGAGCTCAGGTCAGTGCCTGGATCGCGGATCCGGCCGTGGAGGTGATCCTATCCACCGGCGGTACCGGGCTGACCGGACGGGATCGGACCCCGGAGGCCATCACTCCCTTGCTGGATCGGCGCATTGACGGGTTCGGGGAGTTGTTCCGGCAACTTTCCTATGAGGAAATCGGGGTATCCACGCTGGAGTCCCGCGCCTTTGCCGGCGTCGCCAATGCCACGCTGATCTTCTGTCTGCCGGGCTCCCGTAATGCCTGCCAGACCGGCTGGGAACGCATCATCCAGTTCCAACTCGATGCCCGCCACAAGCCATGCAACCTGGTTGCCCTGCTGCCCCGCCTCAACGAAGCCTGAAGGCCGCTCAAGACGTGGTTTGAGCGGCCGCTAGATTGAACAAAGTGCTTCCGCTGGAGTCGCAAGAGAGGCAGCAGGAAATCCTGCATATCCGCTGTTCTCATCCACCAAGAACAAGACCAAAGGAGTCCGCGATGGCTACCGTATGTCAAGCAAAATTCGCCCCCGGTCATGTGGTCGAGCACCGGGAATTGCATTATCGGGCTGTGGTACTGGATGTGGATCCCTGGTTCCTCGGTCGGGAAGATTGGTATCCCCAGGATGCCCTGCCCGCGCCAGACCGGGAACAGCCTTGGTATCGTCTTCTGGTGGACGGCAACCAACATCAGACCTACGTCCCCGAGACCGACCTGTTAAGGGACGCCCTGGAAGCACCTGTGGATCATTTGTCGTTGCGGACTTTTTTCAAGGGTTATGCCAGCGGCCGCTATCAGCCCCGTTGGCGCCCCAACTGAAGAGGCCCTAAGCCTCCGGCCTCGCCAACATCAGGTCATGGTGTGGGCGAGGCCTTCTACCGTGGGGTAATGCTCAACACGACGTTTGGTCGTGGCGTCAAGGACAAGTCGGTCCCTGGATGATCGCGGAGCGCTGGAAGGTGGTTTTGGCGATTCGCTGAGGGCGCGCAGAGGCGCTCTAGGCGTGGTTGATTCGTTCAGGGCGCGGTAAAGAACTGCTTTTCGAACTGGACCTTGAATGGTTTTTTCGCGCCTTCGGGGAGTACATTGACCTGAAAACGCAGCGTTTCTTCGTTATTGATGGCGAAATCGCTAATGTAATAGATCGCGTCTTGCTCCCGGACCTCGCGCAGAGAAAGCTCGCGGTATTGGTTGTTCAGGTTGACTGCACTAACCGTGATCTGGGCTGGAACAGCAACGGTGCTGCCATCGGGCCGTTTCTCGCGCAGCGCAAGATTGATCATGCCCCGGTTGCGGCTGCGGGGGATGCCGACCTTTTGGGTTGATTCCGCGGGCAGTACATCGGTACGCAGGGCGTTGTAATGGAAGATGTAGTTTTCGTACTCGAAGCTGTTGGCCCATGCCGCTGAAAGAGACAGCGTGAGAAACAGAAGACCCGCCATCCAATAGGCGGTGGTCGTTTTTTTTGCGTGCATAGCAGCCTCCCTGGACCTGGCGCGAAGCGCCCCGATGTTTTTCGAAAGTATAGCCTACTTCAACGAGGCGGCGCGCCCTTCATGCCGGTCAGGCTGTAAAGGGCAATTTCGCCCAGTAGATTGGGCGCGAAATGCATGAACCAACTGCCATGATGCCGCGAATCCACCACCTGCCGACTGAGCGTCCGATAGCCTTGATCCCGACACAGGGTCTCGAAATCCTGCACGGTGCATAGGTGGATGTTGGGTGTGTTGTACCACGGTTCCGGGAGGGTCTCGGAAACGGGCATGCGCCCTTTCCAGGCCATTTGCAGCCGACATCGCCAATGGCCGAAGTTGGGAAAGGTGACAATGCCTTCCCGTCCCACACGCAGCATTTCGCTCAGCAACCGTTCCGGGTAGCGCACCACCTGCAGGGCCTGTGTCAGGATGACATAGTCGAAGGACTGATCCGCAAACGGGGTGAGCCCCTGATCGATGTCCATCTGAATGACCTGAATCCCGGCCTGCAGGGAACGCACCACGTTGTCCGGATCGATTTCCAAACCATAGCCGGTCACCTGCCGGGTGTCCTGCAGGTGTCGCAACAGCGTGCCATCCCCACAGCCCAAGTCCAGCACCCGCGTAGCAGGCCGGATCCAGTGCGAAATGATTTCCAGATCGGGACGGAGCACACTCATGCGCCAATTTCCAGAGCAACCCGTTGCATATAGGCCTGCAGCACGTGGAGATAGTGCGGATTGGGCATCAGGAAATCATCATGGCCCTGGGTGGAGCGGATGTCCGCATAGCAGACCGGCTTGCGGACCTCCATCAGCGCGTTGACAATTTCCCGCGAGCGAGCCGAGGAAAACCGCCAGTCGCTGGTGAAGGAGACGACCAGGAATTGAGATTGACTGCTTGCGAAGGCCTGCGGCAGATTCCCGCCAAATTCCTGCGCCGGATCGAAGTAATCCAATGCCTTGGTCATCAGCAGATAGGTGTTGGCGTCAAAGCGATCCACGAACGAGGTGCCCTGATAGCGCAGATAGCTTTCGACCTGGAATTCCACGTCGAAACCGAACTGGATCCGCCCTTCCCGCAATTCCCGGCCGAAGCGCTCCCGCATCGCATCCTCGGAGAGATAGGTGATGTGCCCCAGCATACGGGCCAGCATCAGGCCGCGCCGCGGCACGACGCCATATTCGTCATAGCGTCCGTCATGGAAGTCCGGGTCTGACAGGATGGCTTGGCGCGCCACCTCGTTGAACGCGATGTTCTGGGCCGACAGCTTGGGTGTGGCGGCGATGACGAGGGCATGGCGCACGCATTCGCTGTGGTGGATGCTCCACTGCATGACCTGCATGCCTCCCAGGCTGCCACCGGCCACGGCCGCCCATTGTCGGATGCCCAGTCGTTCTCCCAGGCGCCGCTGGCTGTTCACCCAGTCTCCCACGGTCATGATGGGAAAATCCGGCCCATAGGCTTTGCCGGTGGCGGGATTGGTGCTGATGGGGCCCGTACTGCCCTTGCAACCGCCCAGATTGTTGAGGGAAACCACGAAAAACTTGCGCGTATCAAAGGGCTTCCCCGGGCCGATACAGACGTCCCACCAACCGGGTTTGCGATCCTCTGGGCGATGGTAGCCGGCAGCATGATGGTCACCGGAAAGGGCATGGCATACCAGGATGGCATTGCTGCGGTCGGCGTTGAGGGTGCCATAGGTCTCATACACCAACTCATAGGCATCCAGACGCTTGCCTCCCTCCAGTTCCAGCGGGATATCGAAGGCCATGCGCTGAGGCGCCACCAGTCCGACAGAATCGCTGGGAAACGGACTGGCCTGGGTCAATGGGTCGGGGGGATCGAGGGGTGGCATGGCTTGGCGCGCGCGCAGTGAAGGGAAGGGCGATGTGACCGACCGAGTTTAGTGACGGCGTGGGAAGGGCGCAAGGGCGATGATGTGTTCAGCGGGGCTGGCTCCAGCTCTGCAGGCGCTGT
>JBARUT010000112.1:0-5967 GCA_049645885.1 Candidatus Macondimonas sp. | reverse complement strand
CAGCCTGTCCGATGCCCTGCGCATGGAGCTCGCACCCTTTGGCATCGCGGTGATCACCATCCAGCCGGGCGCGATTCGCTCGCGCTTCGGGGATCATGCCAGCGAGGCGGTGGAACGGGTGTTGCGGCCGGACTCCTGGTATGACCGGTGCCGGGAAGCCATTTATGGACGGGCACGGGCCTCCCAGCGCCGTGCGACGTCGGCCGAAACCTTCGCGCGCATCTGTTATCGCGCGGTGACCGCGCCCCGCCCCCGCGCCGTGGTGCGCATCGGCAACGGCAGCAGCCTGATGCCCTTGCTGGCGCGGTTGCCCATCCCCTGGCGGGACCGGCTCCTGCGCCGACAATTTGGCCTGCAGTTTTCCGCCATCCCGGAGCATTCCCCATGAGCGCTGCATCGGTATCCCTGCCCGTCGACTCGCTTCCCGCCGCATCCCGCATGGTGCCCGTGATCCTGTCCGGAGGCTCGGGCACCCGGCTCTGGCCCTTGTCGCGCGAGCAACTGCCCAAGCAGTGCCTGGCCTTGTGTTCCGAGCACACCTTGCTGCAGGACACCCTGCTCAGACTGGTGGGCGTGCCGGAGCTGGCCGCGCCGCTGATCGTGTGCAACGAGCAGCACCGCTTCCTGGTGGCCGAACAACTGCGCCAGATCGGCCGCGAACCGGCGGGCATCCTGCTGGAACCCGCCGGCCGCAACACGGCGCCGGCGGTGGCCATCGCGGCATTGGACGCCGCGAGCCGGGATCCCGAAACGCTGCTGCTGGTGTTGCCGGCCGATCATCTGATCCAGGAGCCTGAACGCTTTCACGAGGCGCTGGGCGCGGCGCGCGCAGCGGCGCAGCTCGGGCATCTGGTGACCTTCGGCATTGTGCCCACGACGCCCGAGACCGGTTATGGCTATATCCGGGGGGCTGACGCAGCAGGCGAAACCGGCTGGCAATCCGTGACGGCTTTCGTGGAGAAACCCGACCGTGAGCGGGCCGAGGCCTATCTGCGCCAAGGCGGGTATTTCTGGAACAGCGGCATGTTCATGTTCACGGCCCGGACGGTACTCGACGCCCTGGCGCAGCATGCGCCGGATATCCTGGCCGCTGCGGAGGCGGCCTGGAGCGGCGCTGCCCGTGATCTCGACTTCACGCGCCTGGCGTCGGCGCCCTTCCTGGGTTGCCGATCGGATTCCCTGGACTACGCCGTGATGGAGAAGACCGATCGGGCGGTGGTGGTGCCGCTCGCGGCCGGCTGGAGCGATGTGGGCTCCTGGGCTGCGCTGCAGGCGGCCGGTCCCGGCGACGCGCAGGGGAATGTGGTGCTGGGCGATGTCTTGCTGCAGGACGTGCAAGGCAGCTATGTGCGCGCCGAGAGTCGGCTTGTGGCTGCGGTGGGCGTGCGCGACCATGTCATCGTCGAAACGGCGGATGCCGTGCTGGTCGCTCACAAGGACCACGCCCAGGATGTGAAGGCCATCGTCGCCCAGCTCAAGGCCGCGCGGCGGGATGAGGCACTGGCCCACAGGCGGGTTTATCGGCCCTGGGGCTGGTACGAGGGCATCGGCAGCGGCGAACGCTTCCAGGTCAAACACATCCGCGTCCATTCGGGCGCCACCCTGTCGCTGCAGATGCACCATCACCGCGCCGAGCACTGGATCGTGGTCAAGGGCACGGCGCGGGTGGTGCGCGGCGAGGACAGCTTTTTGCTGCGGGAAGACGAATCCACCTACATTCCCCTGGGCACCTCCCATCGCCTGGAGAATCCGGGCAAGATTCCGCTGGATCTGATCGAAGTGCAGACCGGCAGTTATCTGTGCGAAGACGACATTGTGCGTTTCGAGGACCGTTACGGTCGTCGCGATGACACCCCCTCCACCTGAGCCGACGAGGAATCAACGTGGCTGAATCACTGACTTGCTTCAAGGCTTACGACGTGCGCGGGCGGCTGCCTGATCAACTCAACGAGGACATCGCCTACCGCATCGGCCGGGCTTATGCCGATTATGTCAAGCCGCGCCGGGTGGTGGTGGGGCAGGACATGCGCCTGTCCAGTCCGGCCCTGACCCAGGCGCTGATGGCCGGGCTGATGGCGCAGGGGGTGGATTGCTATGACATCGGCCTGTGCGGGACCGAGGAAGTCTATTTCGCCACTTTCCACGAGCAGATGGACGGCGGCATCATGGTCACGGCGAGCCACAATCCCCCCGACTACAACGGCTTGAAATTCGTCCGCGAAGAAGCCCGTCCCTTGAGCGGGGACAGCGGTTTGCCGGAAATCAAGGCACTGGCCGAGGCCAATCAGTTCACGCCGGCCGCGACGCCGGGAACCACCCAGTCCCTCGCCGTGCGGCCGGCCTATGTGGCCCATCTGCTGCGCTTTGTCGAAGTCGCGGCGCTCAAGCCGCTGCGGCTGGTGGTGAATGCGGGCAACGGCTGCGCGGGGCCGGTGCTGGATGCGCTGGCCGAGCACCTGCCGTTTGAATTCATCCGTTTGCACCATGAGCCTGACGGCCGCTTCCCCAACGGTGTGCCCAACCCCATCCTGCCCGAGAACCGCGCCATCACGTCCCAGGCGGTGCGCGAGCACAAGGCCGATATGGGAATCGCCTGGGACGGTGATTTTGACCGCTGCTTCCTGTTCGACGAAACTGGCCGATTCATCGAAGGCTATTACATCGTCGGTCTCTTGGGCCGCGCCTTTGCGGAAAAGCTTCCTGGCGCGCGCATCGTCTATGACCCGCGCATGGTCTGGAACACCGTGGAAATGGTGGAAGCAGCGGGCGGCGAGCCGGTGCTCAGCAAGGCCGGGCATGCCTTCATCAAGGCGCGCATGCGCCAGGAAGATGCCGTCTACGGCGGCGAGATGAGTGCGCACCACTATTTCCGCGACTTCGCCTATTGCGATAGCGGCATGGTGCCCTGGCTGCTGGTCGCCGAGATGATCGGCAAGACCGGGCGTTCGCTGGCCGATCTGGTGGAGGAACGCATGGCGCGCTATCCCGCCAGCGGCGAGATCAACCGCACCCTGCAACATCCGGCGCAGGTGATTGCCGCGATCGAGACACACTTCGCCGGCCAGGCGTTGGCGGTGGATCATACCGACGGGCTGGGCATCAGCTTCCCGCAGTGGCGCTTCAACCTGCGTTCCTCCAACACCGAGCCCGTGGTGCGGCTGAATGTGGAGTCGCGCGGCGATCAGGCGCTCATGGAAGCAAAGACTCAGGAGTTGCTTGACCTGATGGCGCGTCTGGACGGGGCCGCTTCGGTGTAGAATCAGGCCTTTCAGGCACAGGATCGGGTCAAGGGGGCAATGGGCAAGCTTTATATCCAGACCTGGGGTTGCCAGATGAACGCGTACGACTCGGCGCGCATGGCCGACGTGCTTGCCGAGTCGCATGGCCTGGAATCCACGGATCGGCCGGAGGAGGCCGACGTGCTGCTGCTCAACACCTGCAGCGTCCGCGAGAAAGCCCAGGAGAAGGTGTTTTCCCAGTTGGGCCGCTGGCGGGAATGGAAGCTGGCGCGTCCCGATCTGCTCATTGGCGTGGGTGGTTGCGTCGCCAGCCAGGAAGGGGAGGCCTTGTTGCGCCGGGCGCCGTTCGTGGACTTGGTATTCGGCCCTCAGACCGTGCACCGCCTGCCCGAGATGATCGACGCCGTGCGCCGCGAGCGGGCAGCACAGGTCGATGTCTCCTTCCCCGAGATCGAGAAGTTCGACCGCCTGCCCGAACCCCGCGCCAAGGGGCCGGTTGCTTTCGTCTCCATCATGGAAGGTTGCAGCAAGTTCTGCACTTTTTGCGTGGTTCCCTACACGCGCGGCCAGGAAGTGAGTCGGCCCTTCGATGACGTTCTGGCCGAATGCCTGGTGCTGGCGGAGCAGGGCGTGCGGGAAATCACGCTGCTGGGGCAGAACGTGAATGCCTATCGCGGGGCCATGTCGGGTGCGGAAACGGCTGATCTGGCCCTGCTGATCCACTACCTGGCCGAAATCGACGGCATCGAGCGCATCCGCTTCACCACCTCTCATCCGTTGGAATTCAGCGACTCCCTGATCGAGGCCTACGCCACGGTCGACAAACTGGCCAACTACCTGCACCTGCCGGTGCAGAGTGGTTCGGACCGGATCCTGGCCCTGATGAAGCGTGGCCATACCGCGCTGGAATATAAGGCGCGGCTGCGGCGGCTGCGGGAGGTCCGGCCCGACATCTCGCTGTCCTCCGATTTCATCGTCGGTTTTCCCGGCGAGACTCCGGCCGATTTCGAGGCCACGATGGCCTTGATCGACGCGGTCGGTTTTGATCAGGCCTATAGCTTCATCTACAGCCCGCGTCCTGGCACCCCCGCCGCCGCCTTGCCGGATGACACCTCCATGACGGGGAAAGAGGCCCGGCTGGCGCGCCTGCAGACACGTATCCTGGCCTTGGGTCGTCAATACAGCGAAAGCCTGGTGGGCACGGTCCAGCGCGTGGTGGTGGAAGGGCCGTCGGTCAAGAACCCCCTGGAATTGACCGGGCGCATCGATTGCAATCGCTGGGTGAATTTTGCCGGTCCCGCCGAGTGGATCGGGCAAATGGTTCCCGTGCGCATCGTTGCGCTACGACCCAATTCGCTGCGCGCGGAAGCGATCCTGTCCGAGGTGGAGACCCATGCCTGAAGCCGTCGCATCCGAACGCATCACCCGCGACTTGCAGCTCGAACCCGATGACAATCTGCGTCTGGCCCGGGTCTGTGGCCGTTTCGATGAACACCTGCGCCAGATCGAAGGACGGATGGGGGTGGAGATCCGCAACCGTGGCGCGCACTTCCGGATCCTGGGGAACACCGACAAGGTCGACCAGACCGCATGGTTGCTGAAGGAAATGCACCGCATGAGCCTGGTGGAATCCCTGAATCCAGAGCAGATTCATCTGCTGCTGCAATCGGCCAGCCTGGCCGATCCAGTGGCCGAGGATGCGCCCGCCGAGGATGTGATCGCCATTCGCACGCGCCGCGGAATGATCCGTGGAAGAGGCCCCAATCAGCAGCGCTATCTGCGCGCCATCCTCACCCACGATGTCAATTTCGGCATCGGCCCGGCGGGCACCGGCAAGACTTATCTGGCTGTGGCCGCTGCCGTGGAAGCCCTGGAGCGCGGCCAGGTCCGCCGCATCGTGCTGGTACGACCTGCCGTGGAAGCCGGCGAGCGGCTGGGTTTCCTGCCCGGCGACATGGCCCAGAAGGTCGATCCCTACCTGCGCCCCCTGTTCGATGCGCTGCATGATCTGCTGGGCATGGACAAGGTCGAGCGCTTGATGGAACGGGCCCAGATCGAGGTGGCCCCGCTGGCCTTCATGCGAGGGCGGACGCTGAACGAAGCCTTCATCATCCTGGACGAGGCCCAGAACACCACCGTGGAACAAATGAAGATGTTCCTGACCCGTTTGGGCTTCGGGTCCACTGCGGTCATCACCGGCGACACCACCCAGGTGGATTTGCCGCGCCAGACGACTTCAGGCTTGCGCCACGTGCAGGACGTGCTGCGCGATGTGGAAGACATCAGCTTTACTTTCTTCACCAGCCAGGATGTGGTGCGCCATGCCTTGGTGCAGAAAATCGTCGACGCCTATGCCCGCTGGGAAACACCAGCCGACCCGCCGGAGACGGGGGGTGGCTGATGAGCGCTGCGGCATCCAGTATGCCGTGGGGCGGCGCGGGGTCCCGGCCCCCGCGAGTTTCCGCCGTTGGATCCAGACCAGCCTGGGCGTGTTGGAGCGGGCTGGGGGCTTGACCTTGCGGGTGACGGATGAAGCCGAATCTGCTGCCCTCAATCTGGCCTATCGCAACAAGCCGGGCCCCACCAATGTATTGTCCTTTCCCTTTGATCCACCGCCGGGCTGGTCGGGGAACTATCTCGGCGATCTGCTGCTGTGCGCACCGGTGGTGGCGCGTGAGGCCCAGGCGCAAGGCAAGTCGCCGCGCGCCCACTGGGCGCATCTCAGCGT
>JBARUT010000111.1:0-14315 GCA_049645885.1 Candidatus Macondimonas sp. | reverse complement strand
TGCCGGGCCTATCTGCCCGTGGATGGGGGGCTTGATGTGCCGCAGGTATTGGGCAGCCGCAGCACCGACACAAGGGCCGCACTGGGCGGTCTGGCGGGACGCCCGCTGCAGGCTGGTGACCGCCTGCCCCTGGGGACTGCCCACCTGCCGCCGCCGCAGCATCCCGACCGCCCGAAATGGTCCCGGTGGTGGGTGACTCATAGGGCAGATATCCAGATCAATCTCCCGGCACGCCTGCGCTTTATCCCCGCTACGGACTGGGCCGCCCTGCCGGAACATGAACGACAAGAACTGGCGGGAAACCGTTATCGCATCAGCAGCCAGTGTGACCGCATGGGAGTGAGGCTGTTGGGTCCCGCGTTGTCGATGCCGGACGGTCCGGAGCGTCTGTCGGCGGGGGTGACTTTCGGTACCATTCAGCTTCCCCCGGATGGCCAGCCCATCATCCTGGGTCCCGACCGTCAGACCACGGGCGGCTACCCGGTGCTGGGCACTCTCGCCCGCATCGATTGGCCACGACTGGGACAATTGCGCCCTGGCGACGCGGTGGGCTTCACACCGATCACAGTGGATGCTGCCCACGCCCTGATGCGCGACCGGGAACGGGACATTGCCCGGCTGGCGACGGGTCTCAGCCTGCGCTGGCCGTTGAACGCTCGCACCTTCACGGCTTAAGGTTCACATTTCGCCAACAATTCCACGCTTGATCCAGCGCCTCGACGGTGCGATGCCAAAAACCTTGCTGGGATGAAGGCTTAGGTGGCGAATGAGCGCAACTGAGCGAAATCAATGGAACGATTGTCATGAACGAAAGTCATCCTACAGAGAACAGGCGCTTGAAACAGGCCAGTCTCGTGGCGAGGGCGATTGACGGCACCGTAATCGATGATGGGTCGCCGGTCACGGCAAAGCCGCCCCAACTGCCGTCGTTCCGCTCTTCTTGCCGATGCCGTGATTGGGGAAATGCCGGATCGGAATCACTGTCTGGAGCCATCTCATGCGAATCCTTCATACCATGCTGCGCGTGACCGATCTGGAGCGATCCCTGGCCTTCTACACCGAAGTGCTGGGCATGCGTCTGTTGCGCCGCCAGGATTATCCGGAGGGCCGATTTACGCTCGCTTTCGTCGGCTATGGAGAGGAATCCACCACGGCGGTGGTGGAGCTGACCCATAACTGGGACACCGATCATTACGAACTGGGCAATGGCTTTGGGCATATCGCCATCGGCGTGGAAGATCTTTATGGCGCTTGCGAGACGCTGCGCCAGCGCGGTGGGGTGATCACCCGGGAACCCGGTCCCATGAAACATGGCACCACGCACATTGCCTTCATCCGGGACCCGGACGGCTATGCCATTGAACTGATCCAATCGCGAGCATGAATCGCACGTGTTTCAAGGTGTTAAAGCTGCCGTCCAGATCGGCCAGAACCCGATGCATTGCATTCAACCCGTAGGATCGCCTATGGTAAAACTTCGCTTCAAACTGTCGGCCTGAGCAGGGTGGCGCCGCTCCCTCTGCAGGTAACCGCGGTATCGCTTGAACGCCTGATTGATTCCCTCCCTACATTCCGCACAGGAGAGTCCTCCGATGGTCCATACCCTTCCCGAATTGCCCTATGCCCTGGATGGCCTTGAACCGCATTTTTCCAAGGAAACCCTGGAATACCACTACGGCAAGCACCACAAGACCTATGTCGATACCCTCAACAGCCTGATCCCCAACACCGAATACGCGGATCTCAGCCTGGAAGAGATCATTCGCAAGGCCACCGGCAAGCTGTTCAATCAAGCCGCGCAGGTCTGGAACCATACTTTCTACTGGAATTGCCTGAGCCCCCAGGGCGGCGGCACGCCCACTGGCGCCCTGGCCACCGCCATCGACAAAAGCTTCGGCTCCTTTGATGAATTCAAGAAATCCTTCACGGAACAGACCATTGCCAACTTTGGTTCCGGCTGGGGCTGGCTGGTCAAGAAAGCCGATGGCAGCCTGGCGATCGTGGAAACTTCCAACGCCGCCACGCCCCTCACCGATACCACCCTGGTGCCCCTGCTCACCTGTGACATCTGGGAGCATGCGTATTACATTGACTACCGCAACGCCCGCCCCAAGTACATGGAAGCGTTCTGGAATCTGGTAAACTGGGAATTCGTGGCGAAGAACTTCGCTGCCTAATCAAACCAGGCGATGAAGATCTCGGGGCTGCCCGGCGCGGGCGGCCCCGCCTTTGTTTTACGTCTGAGGGAATGGACGGCGCCTATCCGCCTTGGAATATCAAGAACAACTCGTGGACGCCAACCACCATGCCGGAACATCTGATGTCGACCTATGCCCGTTTGCCGATTGCGTTCGTCCGCGGGGAAGGGGCCTGGCTGTGGGACGAGGACGGTCAGCGCTATCTCGATGCCTTGAGCGGAATCGCCGTATGCGGCCTGGGCCATGCCCATCCCGCCGTGGCCGCCGCCTTGGCTGATCAGGCGGCCACCTTGCTGCATACCTCCAATCTGTATCGCATTCCCTTGCAGGAAAAACTGGGAGATCGACTGTGCCAGCTCGCTGGCATGGAGCGGGTATTTTTCTGCAATTCCGGCGCCGAGGCCAATGAGGCCGCCATCAAGCTGGCCCGCCGCCTGGGCCACGCGCGGGGGCTCACACTGCCGCGCATCGTGGTCATGGAAGGCGCTTTTCACGGCCGCACCCTGGCCACCCTGACCGCCACCGCCAACGCCAAGGCCCAGGAAGGTTTCGGCCCCCTGGTCGAGGGCTTCATCCGCATTCCTTTCGGGGACTTGGCGGCCCTGGAACGGCTCGCCAAGGAGCAAGCCGGCATCATTGCGGTCCTCCTGGAACCGGTCCAGGGCGAAGGCGGCATCCGCATTGCGTCAGCATCGTATCTGACCGGGATACGCGACCTGTGTGACCGGCAAGGCTGGCTGATGATGGTCGATGAGATCCAGTCCGGCATGGGGCGCTGCGGTACCTGGTTCGCCCACCAGGCCGCCAGCATCCAGCCCGATGTCATGACGCTGGCGAAAGCCCTGGGCAACGGCGTGCCGATCGGCGCCTGCCTGGCACGGGGACCCGCCGCCCTAGCGCTCCAGCCCGGCAGCCACGGCACCACTTTTGGCGGCAATCCGCTGGCTTGCCGCGCTGCCCTGGCGGTCATCGAAACGCTAACCGCCGAGGGACGGGTGGAAGCCGTCGCAGGAACAGCCGAGCGTCTGGTCGCCGCGTTGCGTGAGGCCCTGCAGGACCTGCCCATGGTGCGCGAGATTCGCCACCGGGGCCTCATGATCGGTATCGAGCTGGATCGGCCCGTTCCCACCCTTCCGGCCTTGGCGCTGGAAGAAGGGATCCTGATCAATGTCACTGCCGAACGGGTGATCCGGCTGTTGCCACCGCTGATCTGGGAAGAAACCCACACCCACCATCTGGTCCCGCGCCTGCGGCGTGCTCTGGACCGCTTGCCCAGTCAAGGATGACTTTTCGTGACGGTTCGCCATTTTCTGACCCTGCTGGACTTTTCCACCGACGAACTCAAAGGACTGCTGAGCCGCGCCCACGCGCTCAAGGCCATGCACCGTCGGGGCGAAACCCATCTGCCCCTGCAGTACAAGACCCTGGCCATGATTTTCGAAAAGGCCTCCACCCGCACGCGGGTTTCCTTCGAGACGGGCATGACCCAGCTCGGCGGTCACGCCTTGTTCCTGTCACCGCGCGACAGCCAGCTTGGACGCGGTGAACCAGTTGCAGACACCGCCCGGGTGATTTCCGCCATGGTGGATGCGGTGATGATCCGCGCGCACCGCCATGACATGGTGGAAACCTTTGCTGCCCATTCCCGGGTTCCGGTCATCAATGCCCTGACTGACCTACATCATCCCTGCCAGTTGCTTGCGGACATGCAGACCTACGAGGAGCATCGTGGGTCGATTGTCGGCCGAACCGTGGCCTGGTTGGGAGACGGCAACAATGTCTGCCAATCCTACGTGCATGCCGCCGAACGGTTTGACTTCACACTGCGCATCGCCTGCCCCGAAGGGGACGCGCCCGATTCTGCAATCCTCGCGGAAGCGGGCAGCCGAGTCGAGATTCTGCGCGATCCCCGAGCTGCCGTGGCTGGCGCCGATCTGGTGGTAACCGACGTGTGGGCCAGCATGGGGCAGGAAGCCGAACAGGGGGAGCGCAGTGCACGCTTCACGCCGTACCAGGTGGATGCTCGCCTGATGGCGCTGGCCAAGCCCGACGCCCTGTTCATGCACTGCCTGCCCGCTCACCGTAATGAGGAAGTGACCGCCGAGGTGATTGATGGGCCCCAGAGTGTGGTCTGGGACGAAGCAGAAAACCGGCTGCATGCGCAAAAAGCGCTGCTGGAGTTTCTGGTCAGCTCATCCCACGCTTAGAATTGCCCTTGTGTCGCGTGCTCTCAGAGGCTTAGTGGACGCATGAACCAGGAGACTGACATGGATGACAACCTGGTCGAAATTCAGGGTCTGCACTTTCGGCGCGGCCGTCAGGTGATTTTCGATGGCGTGGATTTATCCATCCCGCGCGGAAAGATCACGGCCATCATGGGCCCCAGCGGCACCGGAAAAACCACCCTGTTGCGCCTGATCGGCGGCCAATTGCGTCCCGACGTCGGCACGCTTCGGGTGGACGGCACGAATGTTCCCGATCTGGGGCGATCTGGGCTCTATGCCTTGCGTCGGCGCATGGGCATGCTGTTCCAGAGCGGCGCCTTGCTGACCGACCTCAATGTCTTCGAAAACGTGGCCTTCCCGGTGCGCGAACATACCAAGCTGCCTGAGGCGCTCATCCGCGATGTGGTCCTGATGAAGCTCGAACTGGTGGGCCTGCGGGGCGCGCACCGGTTGATGCCGGAGGAGCTGTCCGGCGGCATGGCCCGGCGCGTGGCGCTGGCGCGGGCGATTGCACTGGACCCCTTGATGATTCTGTACGATGAGCCCTTCGTGGGACTGGATCCCATTTCCATGGGTGTGGTCGTGCGGCTGATCCGGCGCCTCAATGACGCCCTGGGCCTGACCTCGGTCATCGTGACGCACGATGTGCATGAAGTGACCGCCATCGCCGATGTCTGCTACCTGCTGTCCGAAGGCAAGGTCATGGGTGCGGGGTCGCCCCAATCCCTGGCAGACTCACCATCCGAATGGGTGCGCCAGTTCATGAATGGCCTGGATGATGGCCCGGTCCCCTTCCACTATCCGGCGCCAGATTACGCCCGCGACCTGCTGGGAGATGCAGCCTGATGGCTCAACGCCCGATCAGCTTCACCGTATTGTCCGACATGCTTGCCGGACTGGGTCGCAGCGCCTTGTTTCTGCTGCGCATCCGGGGGGGACTGCCTTCCGTGCTGGTGCGTCCGGGTCTGGTGATTCAACAGATCTATGCCGTGGGGGTGTTGTCCCTCATCATCATCATCGTCTCCGGCACCTTCGTCGGCATGGTGCTGGGGCTGCAGGGTTACAATACCCTGCGCAATTTTGGTGCGGCCGAGTCCTTGGGGGTGATCGTTGCCCTCTCCCTGCTGCGGGAACTGGGGCCAGTGGTCACCGGCCTGCTCTTCGCCGGCCGGGCCGGATCGGCCATGGCCGCTGAAATCGGTCTGATGCGGGCCACCGAACAGCTTTCGGCGATGGAAATGATGGCAGTCGACCCGGTGCGGCGCGTCGTTGCACCGCGTTTCCTGGCCGGCACCCTGTCCATGCCACTGCTATCCGCCATCTTCACGGCACTGGGGATCTTTGGTGGCTATCTGGTCGGTGTGGAGCTGCTCAACGTGGACGCGGGCGCCTATTGGGGCCAGATCCAGAATGCCGCCACCTTTCAGGATGACGTCCTCAACGGCATCCTCAAAAGCCTGGTGTTCGGGGTTGTGGTGAGCTGGATTGCTGTCTACCAGGGCTACCATAGCCAGCCGACTTCCGAAGGAGTCAGTCGCGCGACCACCAGCACCGTGGTGATTTCCTCCCTGGCGATCCTGGGCCTCGACTTCATCTTAACCGGCTTGATGTTTACGGGAGAATGACATGAACCAGACCCGCCTGATGGAACTGGTGGTCGGGCTATTTATCTGCCTGGGGCTGGCCGCCATGTTCCTGCTGACCCTGCAGGTGAGCACCCAGAACGATCTCCGGCGCGATGCGTCTTATGAGATAACGGCCCGTTTCGACAATGTCGGCAGTTTGCGGGTACGGGCGCCCATCACCCTGGCAGGCGTGCGCATCGGCCGGGTCACGGCAGTAGACGTCAATCCGGAAACCTTCCAGGCCGAAGTAAAACTAGCCATCGACCAGCGTTACGACAAGCTGCCCAGCGACAGCAGTGCGGCGATCCAGACCGCCGGCATTCTGGGTGAGCAGTACATTGCCCTGCAACCGGGCGGCGCGATGGAAAACCTGAAAGCAGGAGATCGGATCGGCTTTACCCAATCCGCGGTGGTCTTGGAAAATCTGATTGGCCGATTCCTCGCTCAAACAGGCAATGAACCGAACAAATAATCCAAAAATCTAGCGGAGCACCTTATGCGCCCCATTCTTGCCTTCTTGTTATTCTGGCTTGCGCTGCCCGCCATGGCCCAAGACCCGCTGAAGACGGACAATCCGTCCCAGTTCATCCAGTCTCTGATGGATCAGGTCTTGGCAAAGGTCAAGGCGGAACGTCCGCGCCTGCAACAGGACCGACAAGCGCTGCGCCAGCTGGTCAGTGACAACATTCTGCCTCATGCGGATTTCCGCACCACCTCGCGGCTGGTCATGGGTCCATTCTGGAACCAGGCGTCCGAGGCGCAGAAAACCGCATTTCTCAATGAATTCGAGAACATGCTGATGCGCACCTATGCCGAGGGACTGCTCTCCTACGAGGATCAACCCATCCGGGTCATGCGCCCCACCAGCGGCTATTTCGACTGGGACAAGGCCGTCCCCACCGAGATCGTGCTCAAGGATGGCAAGCCCATCCAAGCGAAATATTATCTCTACCGCAATCCACAGGGCGAGTGGAAAGTCTACGACGTGGTGGTGGAAAACATCAGCTTCATCATGAGTTATCGCAATGTGTTGCAGGAGGATGCCCGCCGCCTGGGCCTGGACGGACTGATCGAGAAAATGCGCACCCAAACCATTCCGATCGCAAAGCCGAATGTCTAGAAAAACTGAACAATCCGATCCGCTGACCCTCACCGCCGACCCGAATGGCACCCTCATTCGGGTTGCCGGCGGCCTGACGTTTGCATCCGTCGTTGCAGGCATAGACGCCTTCAAGCCATTTTGTACCCCTGGACAGGGGACCCCCCTGATCCTGGATTTTACCGAGACCATCCACATGGATAGCGCTGGCTTGGCACTGCTATTGCAATGGAAGCGAATGGCTCATGCCGTGGGCCGATCCATCCAGTTTCACGCGCTGCCTGATCAGACTCGTAATCTGGCCGCCGTATTCGGCCTTACCAACCTGCTCGATCCTGTCAGCACCAGCTGATCCGCCCCGGAACCCTTCCGAGCGGACACGCGATTCCGCCACCGTCGCTCCGGGAGGTTTCATGACAGACGTCTCCATCGCATCGCCCGCTGATCCCATTCAGGCTCTGCTGGCCGACATGGAAACCCTGCGGCAACTGTTGGAAGAAACCCTTCGGGAACAAACGGACTGGCCGCTGGTTGACCTGTTCCAGGAGGTGCATCGGCTGGCCGAAGCGCGCCGGGATGGTTCACTGGAAGCCGAACAGGCACTGTGTGCCCGCCTCGCCGCCCTGACGACCAAAGAGGCGGTTGAATTCACCTATGCCTTCTCGTCCTATTTTCAATCGGTCAATATCGCCGAAAAGGTGCATCGCCTGCGCCGCCGGCGTCATTACGCGCGCGAATTGACCACGCCCCAACCGGAAAGCCTGCTGGACATGGTCACCCGGCTTCGAGACGGCGGCATGTCGCTGGCCGGATTTGATGCGCTGTTACAGGATCTCTGGGTGGAACCGGTGTTCACCGCCCATCCCACCGAGGCGCGACGCCGAACCTTGTTGCAGAAGCAACAGTGGATTGCCCAACGCCTGGTGGAGCGGCTCAATCCAAATCTCACGCCCCAGGAATCCGCCGGTGTTCTCGAAAACATCCACATGCATCTCGCCATCGCCTGGCAAACCGACAGCGATCCGGATGTACGCCCGACGGTCGACGATGAACACGAGCATGTGCTGTTTTTCCTGCTCCAGGTCATCTATCGCGTCGTGCCTTCCTTTTATGAGGAACTGGAGGCAGCCGTACGACAGGTGTATGGCCCGGAAGCCGAGCTTTTTGTCTCCCACCCCCTGCTGCGCTTTGCCTCCTGGGTGGGCGGCGACATGGACGGCAACCCCAATGTCTCGGCCGCCAGCATCCGTCGCGTGCTGGAAAAACAGCGCGGGGAAATTCTGGTGCGTTACCGGGGTGAATTGAACGATCTGTATCGCGAACTCAGTCAATCGGAGAGCCGGGTCGGTGTCAGCGATGCACTCCAACAGCGCATCGAGGAATACAGCCAGCGCTTTCCCGAACGCCTCGCCAGCATTGCACCCCGCCACCGCAGCATGCCCTATCGGCTCATGTTGCGACTCATGGATGCGCGTCTGGCCGCCACCGTTCGCGATACCGAAGGCGGGTATCCCGACGCAACGGTGTTCCTGAACGATATCCGCCTGATGGCTGACAGCTTGCTGGCCCACAAGGGGCGGCATGCGGGCCTGTTTTTGGTCCAGCGCCTGTTGCGCCGCGTTGAAACCTTTGGATTCCATGCCATGACCCTGGATGTGCGCCAGGATAGCCTGGTTCACCGGCGCGTCATCGGGCTGTGCCTGGGCCTTGAAGATTGGCTGGAGCGTTCCGTGGAGGAACGCCTGCTTGTTCTGCGCCGGGCGCTGATCAGCGCCGATCCACCGCGTATCCCCGCCGATCCCGAAGTGGAACAAACCCTGGCCGTGTTCCAGGCCATACGCGATGTCCGCAGTCGGCATGGCCAGGCTGCCATCGGTCCATACATCATCAGCATGGCACAAGGGGTGGACGACATTCTGTCGGTGTTGTTGCTGGCGCGTTGGGCGGGACTGGGCAAGAGCGGCGAGGTACCGCTGGATGTGGCGCCCCTGTTTGAAACCATCGAAGATTTGGAGCACGGGCCCGACGTCATGGCTGCCGTGTTCAAGGATCCTGTCTATCAAGCCCACCTCAGCCAGCGCGCCCAGCGTCAAGTCATCATGCTGGGCTATTCAGACAGCAACAAGGATGGGGGATTCGCTTGTTCACGTTGGAGTGTGCAACGGGCCCAGGGGGCTTTTGTCTCCGTTGCGGCGGATGCCGGCGCGGAATTGACCCTATTCCATGGTCGCGGTGGCACCGTCAGTCGCGGTGGCGGCAAGACCCACAAGGCGGTACTGTCCTCACCGCCGGGTGCGGTCGCAGGCCACCTGCGCGTGACCGAACAGGGGGAGATCATCAATGAGAAGTTTGGGTTGCGAGGCATTGCCATTCGCACCCTGGAACAGACCGTCAGCGCCGTCGCCTTGGCCACTGCCCATCCGGGTCCAGCGGATGACGACCTTCGCCGGGCTGTGATGGAGCGTGTGTCGGCGGAAAGCCGGGTGCGTTATCGAGAGCTGGTCGATCATCCGGATTTCATGACCTTTTTCCGTCACGCCACGCCGATCGACGTCATTGAGCGCATGCAGATCGGCTCACGTCCCGCCTCACGTCGCAAGATGGCCGGCGTCAAGGACCTGCGCGCCATCCCCTGGGTCTTTTCCTGGTCCCAGAATCGCTACCTGTTCACTGGCTGGTATGGACTCGGCCACGGCCTGGAAGCCGCCATCGCGGAATTCGGCGCTGAGACCTTGTCCCAGCTCGCGCGCGACTGGCTGTTCTTCGGCAACCTGCTGGATGATGCCGAGATGGTGCTCATAAAGGCCGATCTGGGCATCGCCGAGCGTTACGCCCAATTGGTGCCTGAATCGGCAAGTCACCTGACCGGCCAGATACGCGAGGCCTACGAACGCACCGTCGCCACGGTCTTCAAGCTCAAGGGCACGCACGCCCTGCTGGAGCAAGACCGCATCCTGCAACGTTCCATCCGCACCCGCAATCCGTTTCTCGATCCGGTGAGCCTGTTGCAAGTGGAGCTGTTGGCCCGTTGGCGCGCTGGGGACCGCCAGGACGAAGCGCTGTTCCGCGCCTTGGTAATCACTGTCAATGCCATCTCGCTGGGCTTGCAGAATACCGGCTGATCGCCTTCCATCGGCCACTGCCGTTGCTGCCAAGCTTCTGCTCAAACAGCAACGCCGCTGAAAAGCGGCGTTGCTGTTGAACTGAAGCGCAAACCGTATCAGTCGTCCGTCGGCGCATTCACCGCTTTCATGCTGAGCCGAATGCGGCCTTGGCGATCGACTTCGAGCACCTTCACATCGACGATATCGCCCTCTTTGAGCTTGTCGCTGACGCGCTCGACCCGTTCATCGGAGATCTGAGAAATATGAACCAGTCCGTCGCGGCCGGGAAGAATGGTGACGAAAGCGCCGAAGTCCATCAATTTGCTGACACGCCCCTGATACACCGTCCCCACTTCCACATCGGCCGTGATCAGTTCAATGCGCCGACGGGCTGCTTCGCCGTCTGCCCGGTCGACGGAGGCGATCTTCACGGTGCCATCGTCAGTGATGTCGATGGTGGTGCGGGTTTCCTCGGTGATCTGGCGAATCGTGGCGCCGCCTTTGCCGATCACATCGCGGATTTTCTCCGGGTTGATGTGGATGGTCAGGATGCGCGGCGCCCATTCCGACATCTCCTCGCGGGGACGGTCGATGACCTTGGCCATTTCCCCAAGGATATGCTGGCGTCCGCTGCGGGCCTGTTCCAGGGCGGCGGACATGATCTCGCGGGTGATGCCGTTGATCTTGATGTCCATCTGCAAGGCGGTGACCCCACGCTCGCTGCCGGCCACCTTGAAGTCCATGTCACCCAGATGATCCTCATCCCCAAGGATGTCGGAAATCACCGCGAAGCGATCGCCATCCTTGATCAGACCCATCGCGATGCCGGCTGCCGGCGCCTTGACGGGCACGCCGGCGGACATCAGCGACAGGCTGGCCCCACACACCGTCGCCATGGAACTGGAGCCATTGGACTCGGTGATTTCCGAGACCACCCGAATGGTGTAGGGGAACGCGTTCATGTCGGGCAACAGGGCTTCGACAGCCCGCCGGGCCAGACGGCCATGGCCGATCTCACGGCGCTTGGGCGAGCCGACGAAACCGGTTTCGCCGACGCTGTAGGGAGGAAAGTTGTAATGGAGCATGAAGGGATCCTTGCGTTCCCCCTCGATGGCATCGATGACCTGCGCATCCCGGGCCGTGCCCAGAGTGGTCACGACGATGGCCTGGGTTTCCCCGCGCGTAAACAGCGCCGAACCGTGGGTGCGGGGCAGAATCCCCACCTCGATGCTGATCGGGCGAATGGTCTTGAGATCACGGCCGTCGATACGCGGCGCGCCGTTCAGGATCCGTTCGCGGACAATGCGTTTTTCGAGATCGGCAAAGGCTTTCTTGACCGCAGTTTCAGTGAACACACCTTCTGTCACGACCAGCTCCGTCACCGCTCGCTGCCGCAGCTCGGCGACTGCATTTTGGCGCGCCTGCTTTTCCGACACGCTGTAGGCCTGACTCAGTTCCTGCTCGACCAGACCGGACACGGCTGCAATGACCGACTCATCGGCCGTGTGGGGCTGCCAGGCCCAAGCCGGCTTGGCGGCTTCGGCGGCAAACTCATTGATGGCGCGCACCGCAGACTGCATGTGTTCATGACCGAACAGGACCGCGCCCAGCATCACAGACTCGGACAATTCCCGGGCACCGGACTCGACCATCAGGACCGCCTGCTCGGTGCCGGCCACCACCAGATCCAGGTCGGACCGTTCCAACTGGCTGTAGGTGGGATTGAGCACGTAAGCGCCGTCGATGTAGCCCACGCGGGCCGCACCCAAGGGACCCTGGAAGGGAATTCCCGAAATGGCCAAGGCAGCAGAAGCGCCGAGCAGCGCCGGGATGTCCGGGTCCACGTCGGGATTGAGCGAATTCACCGTGGCGATGATCTGGACTTCATGATGGAAGCCCTTGGGAAACAAAGGACGTAGTGGGCGATCGATCAAGCGGGAAGTGAGCACTTCCTTCTCAGAGGGACGCCCCTCGCGCTTGAAGAAACCGCCAGGGATGCGACCAGCGGCATAGGTGCGCTCTTGGTAGTTGATGGTCAGCGGCAGGAAATCAACACCGGGAGAGGGGTCCTTGCGGCCCACCACGGTCACCAGGACCACGGTATCACTCATGCTGACCAGCACAGCCCCGGTGGCTTGCCGGGCAATGCGCCCTGTTTCCAGGGTGACCAGATGCTCGCCGTACTGAAATCGCTTTACTGTAATTGTCACAATGCTTCCCTACCGACCCGTGCTTATCTGAAATCCCGACCCAGGCGCATCCGTTTTAGCGGCGCAGACCCAGACGGCCGATCAATTCCTGATAACGAGCCGCATCGGTTTTCTTCAGGTAGTCGAGCAGCTTGCGACGCTGGCTGACCATTTTCAGCAGACCACGGCGGGAATGGTGGTCCTGTTTGTGGACTGCGAAATGCCCCGTCAGATGTTCGATCCGCTGCGTCAGCAGCGCCACCTGAACCTCGGAGGAACCGGTATCGCTGGGATCGCGCTGAAAACTGGTCACGATTTCGGCTTTGGTCTGGCCTGTCAGAGACATGTGAAGTAACTCCTAAATATGCGATTCTTTTCGCTACAAACGTTTAATTTTAGCCTTTCCGGAGGGTTCACAACAAGCCGCCGGATCCGCATTCAGTCAACCCTGCATCAGCCGGCGCGGTGCGCAACGCCCATCGTCGAGCATTTCACCCATCCCCAGGAACTGATCGGCTGGGCCATACAACCGCACGGTTGCGCCCGCATCGGGTGAGCATGGAATGAACACCGGATTACCCTGCCGCAAATAATAGGCAAGTCCTTCGTTCACCGCGAGCGCCGGATAATGCTGCAGGGCAGCGTCAAGCGGCAGCAATAGTGCATCCAGGGCGGCCGCTCCACGCTGGTCGGCAATCGCTTGCAGCGCATCCATGTCATAACAGTCCTGCGGCATCGAGAATGGCCCCAATTCCAGCCGACGCAGGCTGTGCACGTGGGCGACTGTGCCCAGCGCCGCGGCCAAATCCTCGACGAGGGTGCGCACGTAGGTGCCCTTGCTGCAATGCACACGCAAAACGGCCTCTTCCTCGTGCTGACTCAGCAAGTGCAGGCTGTGGATGCGCACCCGACGCGCTGGACGCTCGACCTCAAGGCCCTTGCGCGCCAAGCGATAGAGCCGCTCGCCTTGATGCTTGAGCGCCGAGTACATCGGGGGAATCTGGTCAATATCTCCCACAAAACGCTTGAGGGTGTCAGACAATCCCGCCAGCCGAGGCGCATCAGCGGGTCCGGTCTCAACGACCTCTCCCTCCCGATCCCCGGTGGAGGTGCGCGTTCCGAAACGACACACCACCTCATAGCACTTGTCCGCATCGAGCAGATAGCCGCACACCTTGGTGGCATGGCCGAAACACAGTGGCAGCAGGCCAGTGGCCAAGGGATCCAGATTGCCCGTGTGCCCGCCCTTGGCCGCACCAAACAACTGCCGCACCTGCTGCAAGGCCTTGTTGCTGGAAAGTCCCAAGGGCTTATCCAATAGCAAGATGCCGTCCACGGCGCGCCGCTGTCGACGGGGGGATGGGGAAGACATGGATTTTCTGATTACTCTGTTGATGACTCTGGGGCCGACTCGCCGGAATGATCGCCGCGCTGCTCATCCTCGGCCCGTGCCTTGGCAATCAGTGCGTCCATCCGCTGGCCGTGATCCAGTACCTCGTCATACTGGAATTGCAGTTGGGGGATCATGCGCAAACGCAGGCGCCGACCCAACTGGCCCTGGATCATGCGCGCCGCGCTCTGGAGAATGCTGATTTTCTCCTCAATCCCTTGTGTGACGCCCAGGAAGGAAACAAACACCTTGGCGTGGGAAAAATCCCGCGCAACCTGCACTTCCGTCACCGTGACCGGACCCAGGCGCGGATCCTTCACGGCGTCGCGGATGAGTTCGCTCAACTCCTGGCGCAACTGCTCGGCCACCCGGGCCGCGCGGGGGAAATCGCGTGGCATGTCAGGCCGGCACCTCGATGCGCTGGTAAACCTCGATCTGTTCACCGGGTTGCCCGTCCTTGTAGTTGCGCACCGCGATGCCGCACT
>JBARUT010000110.1:0-6696 GCA_049645885.1 Candidatus Macondimonas sp. | reverse complement strand
GCGGATTGCCGTCAGCGGCGGCGCGCCGTTGCCGCCGGCTATCGCGCGCACCTTCAACGGGCTTGGCCTGCCCTTGCTGCAAGGCTACGGCCTGACCGAGGCCAGCCCGGTGGTGAGCGTGAACCTCTTGGAGGACAACGAGCCGGCCAGTGTGGGACCGCCGCTGCCCGGGATCGAGGTGCGCCTGGGCGAAAACGATGAAATCCTGGTGCGCGGGCCCAATGTCATGCAGGGCTACTGGCAGAATCCGAGCGCCACAGCCGCCGCCATCGATCCCGAGGGTTGGCTGCATACCAACGATCGCGGACGCATCGACCGGGCCGGCCGGCTCTACATCACCGGGCGGCTCAACGAGATCATCGTCCTGTCCAACGGCGAGAAGGTATCCCCAGAAGATCTGGAGATGGCGCTGCGGATGGATCCATGGATCGATCAGTGCATGGTGGTGGGCGAGGGGCAGCCGGTTCTGGCGGCGCTGGTGGTTCTGGCGCATACGCCGTGGGTTGAATTCACCAAGGCGCAGGGTCTGGATCCCGCGGATCCGGCCAATTTGGCGCATCCACGCTTGATTCGTGTCTTGCTCAGACATCTCGACAGTCGTTTGGCAAAATTCCCGAAATATGCCCGGATCCGCCGTGTTCATGCGCTCCTTGAGCCGTGGACACCCGAGAACGGACTGCTGACCCCCACGCTCAAGATTCGCCGCAAGGTGCTGCAGCAGCGCTATGCGGCGCAAATCGAAGCCCTCTATGATCGGCATGGCTGGGCGGTCAATCCCCATTGACCTCGGTGGATACTGACCCTGGCGGTTCGCCTCGCCACTCGGGTGCTTTCACAGGCGGACCTGTGCTGCGGCGGCCTGCCGTGGAACGAGTCGGCTCGGTCCGTGCGAGGGATCGAGGGGCAGGTTTTTTCGGGCCAGATGTTGCGGTATTCCATGGCGATCAACGGGCGAATCGGGGCGTGAGTGCGTCCGCTCGCAGAGGATTTGGGCAAGACGATGGGTGATTTGGATGGTATGAAGAAACTGCAACCCGTGCTGGATGCACCGGGTCGTCCCGGAATCGCGCCGACCTGGACCAGCAGCGCGAAAGATGCGGTCGGCTGTTCGCTCGGGCTTTCGCGGTTGTGGTTCACCACCGGCTTCGGGATCCTCAACGAAGTTTATTACCCGCGTGTGGACATTCCCCAGATCCGCGATCTGGGCTTCATTGTGGCTGACGGCCGCGGCTTCTGGTCCGAGGTCAAGCGACTGGAAAACTACACAGTGAATTTCGTGGCGCCGGGGGTTGCGGCACTCGAAATCTGTCATGAACATCCGCGTTATACCCTGCGGCTGCGGATCTCTCCTGATCCGCGACGCGACGTGCTGGCGATCGAGGTTCGGCTGGACGGGGACGCGGAACTGCGGCCCTATGTGCTTCTCGCCCCCCGTCTGGGGGCAACCGGCCACGGCAACCGCGCCACGGTCGGGCGCCATCGCGGCCGCTGTGTCCTGCTGGCCGAACAAGGGCCTTTCGCGCTGGCGCTCGCGGCTGTTGATGCGCGTCAGCAGGATGCCTTCGGCGCGGCCAGTGCCGGTTATGTCGGTTGCAGCGACGGCTGGCAGGATTTTGCCTGCAACGGCGCCTTGACCTGGCATTACCCCCGTGCCGGTCCGGGCAATGTCGCCCTGACCGGCGAATTGCCGCGCCGGGCGGTGCTGGCCTTGGGCTTCGGCAGCAGCATGAGCGCGGCGGCGACACTCGCCATCTCCAGCCTGCTGCAACCGTTCGATACGCTTCTGCAACACCAGGTCGCCGATTGGGAGGCCTGGCAGGCGCGCCGCAGTGAACGCTATGCGTTGCCGCTTGATCTTCCCGATTCCCTGCGACGGCAGTTTCAGGTCTCCGCCATGGTCCTGCGCACCCATCTCGACAAGACCTATCCGGGGGCAATGGTGGCCAGCCTCAGCGTTCCCTGGGGGGACACGGGGGAAGAGCGGGGCGGTTACCACCTGGTCTGGCCGCGCGACCTGGTGCAGTGTGCAGGCGCTCTGCTGGCCCTCGGCGCCGAGGAGGAAGCCAGGGACACCCTGCGCTACCTGATCGCCAGCCAATACGCGGATGGCCATTGGAGCCAGAACCAGTGGCTGGGGGGTAAGCCCTTCTGGCCGGGGGTCCAGCTCGATGAGACGGCTTTCCCAGTGCTGTTGGCTGCGGCGCTCGATGAGCGGGGTGGCCTGGGTGGAATCGAAGTGACCGCCATGGTCCGCCAGGCGCTGGGCTTTATTGCCCTGCAGGGGCCGGTGACGCAGCAGGATCGCTGGGAAGAAAATACCGGCATCAACAGCTTCACGCTCGCCACCTGTATCGCCGCCTTGGTGGCGGGCAGTGTCTTCCTGTCCGAGGACTCCCGCGAATGGGCGCTGGATCTAGCCGATTACTGGAATGATCGCATCGAAGCCTGGACCGTGGTCCGCAACACGGAACTGGCTGCCCGTCTTGGCGTGTCGGCCTACCATGTGCGCACTGCCCCCGCAGAAGCGCTGCAGGAGGGAGCGGCCGCCCTGCGGCGTCCGCTGCCGGTCCGCAACCGCGAAGATGGCCTGATCCTGCCGGCCGATGAGCAGATTTCCACGGACTTTCTCCAGCTCGTGCGTTTCGGTCTGCGACTTGCCGATGATCCCTTGATCCTCGACAGCCTGGCGGTGGTGGATCATCTCCTCAAGGTCGACACGCCGGCGGGACCGGTGTGGCGGCGCTACAACGGCGACGGCTATGGCGAACACGATGATGGCCGCGCCTACGATGGCACCGGGCGCGGGCGGCCCTGGCCCTTGCTGACGGGGGAGCGCGGGCACTATGCGCTTGCCGCAGGCCAGGACCCCTTGCCCTGGCTGGAGACCATGGCAGGGCTGGCAAGTGCCACTGGCCTCATCCCCGAGCAGGTCTGGGATGGCGCGGAGGTCCCGGCGCGGCGCCTGGTCTTCGGGCGCCCGTCGGGGGCGGCCATGCCCTTGGTCTGGGCCCATGCGGAGTTCACCAAGCTGATGGTGTCGCGCCATCTGGGCGCCCCGTTCGATCGGCCCCGATCGGTCTGGTTGCGCTACCAGGGGCAACGCCCGCGCATCCAGCGCGCCTTCTGGTCCCAGATGGCGCCCATCGGCGCCATTCAGGCCGGGCTTCGGCTGGTGATTCTCCTGCCTAGCCCGGCCCTGATTCACTGGGGCGTCGATGGCTGGCAGGATACCCGGGACCTGGCCAGCGTCGACAGCGGCTTGGGTTTTCAGGTGGCGGAGTTGGACACCCGGTCCCTGAGGCCCGGCCAGCGGCTGGATTTCACGTTTCGATGGCAGGCGTCCAACACCTGGGTGGGCTGCGACTATCATGTGAGTGTGGGGTCCGACTGACTGGGGTCGGTTCCGATCCGCAGTGCGGCGGGAGGCGTCCGATGAAACTTGTCATCCGGGATACCTGGTTTCCCTCGGGAACCCGAATCGACATCGAGGCAGGCCAGGATGAACTGGTCTTTGTCCGATGCACCTTCGAGGGCGGTGAAATCGCCGTGGATGCGGCTGTCGACCGCCCGATCTTCCTGACCTGCCTGTTCCAGGGAACCCGTTTCAGCGGCCAGCCCCTGTCGGCGCGCATTTCCCATGAATGCCACTGGT
This sequence comes from Candidatus Macondimonas sp., assembly GCA_049645885.1. Lineage (GTDB taxonomy): Bacteria > Pseudomonadota > Gammaproteobacteria > UBA5335 > UBA5335 > Macondimonas. The sequence continues at coordinate 3,044 of JBARUT010000110.1, read as the reverse complement.
GCGCCCCGGCGACCGAGGCCTCTGCTTCCGCCCCTGTCGGAATGGGTGGCAACGACGTCCATCCCAAATAGCCCATTTGCCGCCATTCCGTCACAGGGCGGCGCCATCATGGAACCGGGTACCGCATTGTCTGGGCCCGATTCCGCGGCTGCGCGCTCCACGCGCTAATGATCTCGTCCGGACGACAAAAGCCTCGCCGAAAGGGCTAAAAGGGGTGCAACGCGCTTTCGTCTTCTTGATGGATGCACCACAGGCTGCGCTTTCCGGTGGATCTCCTGCAGCGTCGGCTACCGTCCTGCCAGCACGGGCCGCCAGAGCGTGATCCGCACCGCAAGAAAGTCGCCGTGAAGGCGCGTCCGGAGAGCGGTCGTCATCGGGCGGTCGTGTTGTGGTTTGCATCGGGATAGGTGACACGTCATGACGAATCCGGTGTTGAAGGCTTACTGGAGCCAGCCCGCCACGGCGGTCGTCGTGGCCCTGGACAGCGCCGCCGGGGGCCTCACCGAAGCAGAGGCGCAGCGCCGGCTGCGGGAGTTCGGGCCCAATTGTCTGCGCGGCGCCACGGGCTCGGGCGCGTTGTCGGCCCTGGTCAAGCAGTTCGCCAGTCCGCTGGTGCTGATTTTGCTGTTCGCCGCCAGCGTCTCCCTGGCGATCGGCGGATGGCTGGACGCCTTGATTATCCTCGCCATCGTCGCCGGCAGCGGTTTGCTCGGCTTCGCGCAGTAATACAGTGCCTCGCGGGCCGTGCAGAAATTGCGCCAGCAGGTGTCGCTCAAGGCCCGCGTGCTGCGGGATGGCACGCCGGTCGAGATCCCGGCCGAGGCGGTGGTGCCGGGCGATGTCGTGATGCTCGCGGTGGGCAGCCTGATTCCGGCCGACGGTCTGATCCTGGCGGCGAGGGATTGTTTCGTCATTCAGGCCGCGCTGACCGGCGAGACCTTTCCGGCGGAGAAGCTGCCGGGCGTGGTGGGGCCCGATGCCAGTCTGCCGGAGCGGACCAGCTGCGCGTTCATGGGCACCTCAGTGCGCAGTGGCAGCGCAGCTGCTGGTGGTCGAGACCGGTGCTCGCACCCAGTTTGGCAACATTGCCCATCACCTGAACCTGCGGCCGCCGGAAACCGAATTCGAGCGCGGCATCCGCCGGTTCGGGTATCTGCTCACGCAGGTCATGCTGGTGCTGGTCGTTGTCGCGTTTGCCATCAATGTGCTGTTCGAGCGCCCGGTGCTGGAGGCGCTGCTGTTTTCGATCGCCCTCGCCGTAGGCCTGTCACCCGAGCTGTTGCCGGCGGTCATCACCGTCACCCTGGGACGCGGTGCCCGCGCCATGGCGGCCAAGGGCGTCATCGTGCGGCGACTCAACGCCATCGAAAACCTCGGCAGCATGGATGTATTCTGCACCGACAAGACCGGCACCCTGACCGAGGGCGCTGTGCGCCTCGAACAGGGCGTCGACCCCGCCGGCGTTGATGCCCTGCGGGTGCGGAGCCTCGCCTATCTGAACGCCGCGTGGGAGTCCGGCATCGCCAATCCGCTGGACCAGGCCATCGTCGCCGGTGGCGCGCCGGCGGGGTTCAGGCTGGAGGACTGGCGCAAGCTCGATGAGATTCCCTACGATTTCCAGCGCAAGCGGCTCAGCGTGGTGGGGCTGGGGCCGGCAGAAGAGCGCCTGTTGATCTGCAAGGGTGCCTTTGCCACGGTGGCGGAAGTCTGTACCCGGGTGCGCGACCGTGACCAGGAGCGCCCATTGGACGAGACCTTGCGCGCGGGACTGGAACAGCGTTTCGCGGCCTGGAGCCAGCAGGGATTTCGGGTGCTGGGCGTGGCCAGCCGGCGCGTGCCCGAGCAGTCCGCCTACACCGCGGCCGAAGAACAGACCATGACCTTCGAGGGCTTCCTGTTGTTCGCCGATCCGCCCAAGACCGGGGTGCGCGAGACCCTGGACCGGCTCGCCGCACTGGGCGTACAGGTCAAGGTGATCACCGGCGACAATCGTCTGGTCGCCGTCCATGTGGCGGAACAGGTCGGCATGCACGCGCCCCGGGTGCTGACCGGCCAGGAGATCAACCAGCTCAAGGACGAAGCCTTCTGGCATCGGGCCGCCCGCACCGACCTGTTTGTGGAAGTCGACCCCAGCCAGAAAGAGCGCATCATCCTGGCCCTGCGCCACGCCGGGCACGTCGTCGGCTATCTGGGCGATGGCATCAACGATGCGCCGGCGCTGTATGCCGCCGATGCCGGCATCTCGGTCGACACGGCGGTGGATGTGGCCAAGGAGGCGGTGGACTTCGTGCTGCTGGGTCCGGATCTGGAGGTCCTGCGTCAGGGCATCGAATACGGACGCACCACCTTCGCCAACACCCTCAAATACATCTACATGACCACCAGCGCCAACTTCGGCAACATGGTCAGCATGGCGTTCGCCTCGCTGTTCTTGCCCTTCCTGCCGCTGCTCGCCAAGCAGATTCTGCTCAACAATTTTCTCTCCGATATTCCGGCCATCGGGATCGCCACCGACCGCGTCGACCGTGCGGCGGTGGATCGGCCCCATCGCTGGAACGTTGCCGCCGTGCGCCGTTTCATGATTACCTTCGGCCTGATCAGTTCGCTGTTCGACGGACTCACTTTTGCGACCCTGTTGTGGCTGACCGATGGCTCGCCACCGCATTTTCGCACCGGTTGGTTCGTGGAATCCCTGCTCACCGAGTTGCTGGTGGTACTGGTGGTGCGCACCCGTCTGCCCTGCTACCGCAGTCGCCCGGGTAGCCTGCTGCTGGGGCTGACCGCGATCCTGGTCGCGGTGGCACTCGGTCTGCCCTATCTGCCGGGAGTCGCGGTGTTCGATTTCGTGCCGCTACCGGGCCCTGTCATGGCCGCGATCCTGGGCATCGTCGGGCTGTATCTGCTCGCCACGGAAATGGCCAAGCGCCGGTTCTACCACCGCCGGGCGCCCTGAGGGATGCGCAATGGTTCAACGCCGTTTTGATGATTTGGCTATGCCCCTTGCTTTCCCATCGGATGGGCTCGGCTTGACATCGGTCATGCCC
>JBARUT010000109.1:0-1948 GCA_049645885.1 Candidatus Macondimonas sp. | reverse complement strand
GGCCTGTTGCATCGCGTGTGATTGCGTTCAAAGCTAACCCATCGGCGCCATGCCTGGCGAGCCGGATGCGCTCGGCGTGATCTCGAGAGAAGCACTGAATGCTTCAGCGTTTCTTAATGCTCGCCATACTTGAGGGTCAGCCAGATGTACAGCGCCGCGCCCACCATGATGGCCGAATCGGCCACATTGAAGGAAGGCCAGTACCAGTCCCGATAATAGACCTGGATGAAGTCGATGACATGGCCGTGCAGCGCCCGATCCAGGGCATTGCCCACCGCCCCGCCCAGGATCAGGCTGAAGGCCAGCGGCCAGCCCATCTCGCGCGCAGGCCGCAGAAGCAACCAGCGCGCCAGTACCCCGCCCACACCAACCGCCAGGGCCAGAAACGCCCACCGCTGCCAGCCGCCGGCGCTTGCCAGGAAGCTGAATGCCGCGCCGGGGTTGTAGGCCAGTGTCAGGTTGAAAAAACCGGGCACGACCGGATGCGGCGTGTAAGGGGACAAGCCGGCCTCGGCCAGTTGCTTGGTGAGCTGGTCCAGGCCCACGATGAGGCTCACCACGACTGTCCACAGCGCCACGCGCCCCGGCCGATCGATGATGCGCAGCATGGGCGGCGCGCCTTCCGTAGCGGTCACGCCCACTGCCGATCCTCGCCTGGCCCCGCCACGTTCGTCGCGCAGCGCCCGCACAGGGCGGGATGATCGGGATGGCTGCCCACGTCCGCGCGGCGATGCCAGCAGCGCGGGCACTTGGCGTGTTCGGCGGCGCGGATGGCGATCCACAGTTCATCGCCGCCTTCCAAAGTGACGTGCGCCGCCGACTGCGGCCGGGCCGTTTCCCGCGCGAGCGTCGCCGCGGAGGTGATCAGCGCGAAGCGCAATTCATCGCCCAGCGGCAACAGGGTTTCATGGAGTTCCTGGCCGGCGTACAGGTCCACCTCGGCTTCGAGATTCGCCCCGGCGCCGGTGGCCACACGCCAGCGTTCCAGCTCGCGGCTAACCACCTCGCGCACCGCCAGCACCTGCGTCCACAGCGCCTCGTCGCTCGCCACCTCGGGCAATGCGGACCATTCGGCGAAAAACACCGAGTCCTCCCGCGCGCCGGGCAGGTGGCGCCAGATTTCCTCGGCGGTAAAGCTCAGGATGGGCGCGATCCAGCGCACCAGCGCCTCCACCAGGTGATGCAGCGCAGTCTGGGCCGAGCGCCGCGCCCGGCTGTCGGCCGGCGTGGTGTAGAGCCGGTCCTTGATCACATCCAGATAGAACGCGCCCAGATCGACGGCGCAGAAGTTGTGCACATCCTGATAGACGCGGTGGAACTCGTAGCGCGTATAGGCTTCGCGCACGCGCTCCTGCAGCGCCCGGGCCCGGCCGATCACCCAGCGGTCCAGGGACAGCAGGTCGCTGGCCGGCAGCGCATGGACCGCCGGTTCGTAGCCCTTGAGGTTGGCGAGCAGGAAGCGGGCGGTGTTGCGGATACGCCGGTAGGCGTCGCTGGTGCGACTCAGGATCTGCTGGGACACCGCCATCTCGGCGCGGTAATCGGTCGCAGCAACCCACAGGCGCAGCACATCCGCCCCCAGGGAGTCCACGACGCTCTGGGGCGCGACCACGTTGCCGCGGGATTTGGACATCTTCTGGCCCTGTTCATCCACCGTGAAGCCGTGGGTCAGCACGGCCCGGTAGGGCGCCTCCCCGCGCCGGGCCACGGCCGTGAGCAGGGAGGATTGGAACCAGCCGCGGTGCTGGTCGGAGCCTTCGAGATACAGATCGGCCGGATAGCCCAGCTCCGGTCGACGCTCCAGCACGGCGGCGCTGCTCACCCCCGAGTCGAACCACACATCCAGCGTGTCCGGCAGCTTGTCGTAGTCGGCGGCCGCATCGCCCAGCAGCTCTGCCGGGTCCAGATCGAACCAGGCCTGGATGCCTTGATGCTCGATGCGCTGGGC
>JBARUT010000108.1:0-35797 GCA_049645885.1 Candidatus Macondimonas sp. | reverse complement strand
ATAGAGACCCACGCGATACTGGGCCGGACCGTCGCCGTTATAGGCCAAGCTGAAGCCGAACACGATCAGCAACGGCAACAGGACGTTCCAGGCCAGGGAGGCTCGGTCACGCAGGAATTCCCGGTTGCGCGCCTGCCACACCACCCAGAACCGCATCAGGCCTTTCATGCGCGCAACTCCTGTCCGGTCAGCTCCAGGAACAGATCCTCCAGCGTGGCGGTGCGAATGCGCAGTCCGCTCAAGTCCGCTCCGGCGTCCAGCAGCCGGCGCAGTGTGTCGTTCACCGCGCGGGTCGCCAGCTCCAGGCCGTGCAGGGTTTCCTGCGCGGCAAGCTCGGCTCGCGCCAGCGCCGGGGCCTGATCCGGCGGCAGCACCAGGATCGATTCATCGAAATGGGCGGCGAGCAGGGCAGCCGGGCTGCCCTGGGCGATGATCCGGCCGTGGTCCATGATGGCAACCTCATCGCACAGGGCGTGCGCCTCCTCCAGATAGTGGGTGGTGAGCAGGATGGTGCTGCCGCCTGCCTTGATTTCCCGCACCAGCGCCCAGAAACGGCGCCGCGCCTGCGGGTCCAGCCCGGTGGTTGGCTCATCCAGGAACAGCAGGGCCGGGCGGTTGGCCAGGGCGATGGCGAGCAGCACACGCTGGCGCTGGCCACCGGAGAGGGTGTTGACGTACTGGTTGAGGAAGTCGGTGAGGGCGCAGCGCCGCACCAGTTGCTCGAAGTCTGCGTGGCGGCGATAGAGGTGTCCGAAGGTATGCAGCGCTTCGCGCACGGTCATGAAATCCTGCAGCGCCGTGCTCTGGAACATCAGCCCGATTTCCTGGGGATAGTCCCGGCCCACCGGGGCGCCGCGGAAGCGGATCTGACCGGCGCTGGGCAGGGTGATCCCTTCCAGCATTTCCACGGTGGTGGTCTTGCCGGCGCCATTGGGACCCAGCAGGCCAAAGCACCGTCCTTCGGCAACGGCGAAGCTGACCCCATCCACGGCCCGCTGGCTACCATAGTCCTTGACCAGATTGCGGGCTTCCAGCAGGGCAGGGGGCATGGGCAGTACGACTCAAAGGGTAACGGGGCGGTGGGCCATGTTAGCCGCTGGTACGAGCTTGCGACAGGGGGCGGTCGGGTGCGCCGTCCGGATGTGGGCGAATCCAGACGGGCGCTTGGGCCAGTTGGTGCAGCACGTTCATGCGCCGTCGCAGGGGCCACCATTCATAGAGAAAAATCTCCAGCGGGCGCCACAAAGCCACCCAGCCGAGAATCAGAAGCCCCTCGCCCAGCACCCGGGCCGGGAGGCTCGCCCCCCACTGGTTGATTGTCTCGCTGGCGATGAGGCAGATACCCAGGAATCCCAGGCCGATCAGCAGCGCGGTGCGTCCGTCCCGCAACAGGCGGTTCAGCGTGCGGCAGCTGCTGAGCGCCCGATCGGTGAAATAATGGGCCAGGGCCTCGGGCAGCAGCGTTTCGGCCTGGGCGATCTCCGCTACGGGCAGTTCAAACACCAGGGCGATGGGCAGGCCCGGACCGATTTCCTCCGCCGATTCAACCAGATAGGCTTCCGCATCCGGATCCAGGTCTTTCTCCCGGAACGGCGCCGGGTCCAGGTTGTGGAACAACTGGGCCAGCCGGCTGAGGCGGACTTCGATCAGCACATGGCCTTGGGCCTGGGTGAAACCGGCGGGCGCCGCCTGGCGTTGGCGACCTTTCATCGCATTTTCCTGTGGGGCGGACGATACAATGCCCTTCCTCTCGTGTGCCGGAGAACGAAAACATGTCTCTTCCCTTCGACGCGGATCCCCGATCCTATGCCCATCGATTTCCTCTGGCGGTGCGCTGGGGCGATATGGACGCCTATGGGCATGTGAATAACGTCAGTTTCCTGCGCTACCTGGAAAGTGGCCGGGTGGCCTATGCCCATGCGGTTTATGACCAGCCGATCAAGGCCGATGGTGAGAATGTCATCCTGGCGGACACCCAGTGCAGCTTCAAGCACCAACTGCACTATCCCGCCGAAATCACGATCCTGAGCCGAACCTCCCGGGTGGGTCGCACCAGCATGACCATGGAGCAGGTGATCCTGCTGGCGCCGCACGATGTGTTGGTGGCGACTTCACGCAGCGTGATGGTGTGGTTCGATTTTGTCCATCAGCGGCCGGCACCGGTGCCGGAGTGGCTGAAAATCCGGCTGCAAGCCCATGAGGTGGTGATGCCCGAGGGACTTTAGGCCCCATTCGCCTGCGGGCACTGACCATTCGTCAGTCCGCCATTGCGCCTGGATCAAGACGGGCGCAAGGCGGACGATACCCATGGAGAGGCTGGACTGGAGCACCCTGCGGATGGGGTGGGGTTACGCCGGAGACAAGGGTATGCGACAGACTGATCAAGCCGATCCCGCACACGACAGGACGCGTCCATTGACGGAGCCGGTCTCTCGGAGCGCGCGGGTTTGTTCGGACACCGAGACCGGGAGCTACCCCGTTCATCATGCCGATCCGGATCATACCCTTGGCAGCTGCCTGATGCCGCTACGGTTCGCCATTGTGGACGAGGCGCTGAGCGCGGCGCCCGAAGTGGTCTCCACCCAGCGCGATTTGTTGTTTCTGGCGGCCGAGTTCAATCTGATTCGACGCGAATTCGACGGCTGGCGTGATCGGGCCGAGCAGGAAGCCCCGGCGACCTGTGCCTATATTCAGGCATTGGACCGGCATCTTGCCCGCTTGCTGGAGGCGCTGATGTTGCGCGAGCTGGGCGATGGGGAAAATCTATGGCGCGCGGTGGATCTCAGGCCGGATGGCTTGAGCTTTCGTAATGATTGTATGTTGCCGCGTGGCAGCCTCTTGGATTTGCGCTTTCTGCTACCGGGGGCAGGGATCGGAATCCGCAGCCTGGGGCGGGTGGTACGCTGCGATCAGCCGACGCGCGATGGTCGCCACCTGATTGGCGTGCGTTTCCTGGATCTGGGCGAGGCGGATCGGGAACTGCTCTGCCATTATCTGGGCTTGCCGGCGGTTTGATCGCCAGAGCGCATCAGACACCTGGTCAAGTTGCGCTTCCTGCCAGGGCGGTGTGTTTCGCACCTTCATGACCCCTGCGATCATCTTGATCTTTCGAGTTTTGACCGCCCTGAGCCGGCAGGATCAGGGCTTTTTGCAGGATAATGCCCTGTGTTGCCCAGGATAGTCACGTGCCGCCGAATATGTATGGGCGGTGCACGTGGGATACAAATTGCGCTAGAATTCAGCCCCGTTTGACGGAACCAAAACCGCCCGCGCGCAGCCGCTTCTCCGAGAGTCTGCGCCGCCATCCCCAGGTTGGCCATCGGGTGGTTCATGAGGGATTCTCATGCCGCGCCTCTTGCCGGACCCCGCAGGTTTAGTGCCATCCCAGGCAACCGCTTTGGGCTTGCCGCGTGTCTGGCGAACAGCGCCGCAGATCCCCGATGGGGCGGAACAGCCACCTTTCCCGATGACTTCTCCCTCGCATTTGCCGATCTGGTTTTCCTCGCTTCCGTCTCAAGTCACCTTCTCGATCGATTTTTGGTTGCCTGTCCATGGCAGCCTCGCCACGCCGATTCAATCCTTTCCCTTCTCCCCACGCCAGGGTGATGCATCATGAGTCAGGACTTGCGGGATAAATACCGCAGCACGCCGCTGTACGGCGGCAATGCTGCGTTCATCGAGAGTTATTATGAGGAATTCCTCAAGAACCCCGACAGCATCACGGATCTGCGCTGGCGCGCCTACTTTCAGGGCCTGACCGAGGCGACGGGTCAAGCTCGGGATGTCCCCCACGGACCCATCCAGCGTTCGTTTGCCCACTATGTCCGGCGCAAGGAAACCGTCCGCGCGCCCGGTGCCGGAACGGATGGCGGATTGGGCGCCGCAGCGGCCCAGCGCCAGGCGGCCGTTCTGCGACTCATCAATGCCTATCGGGTGCGGGGGCATGAGGTGGCCCGGCTCGACCCGCTGGGGCTGTGGCAACGCCCGCCGGTGCCCGATCTCGATCCGGGCTTCCATGGTCTGGGCGAGAGCGACATGGACACGGTGTTCAATACCGGCTCGCTGTTTGCGGAAGAACGCCTTCCGCTGCGGCAGATTCTGGATCTGGTGCGTACGGTGTACACCGGCACCATCGGCTCCGAATACATGCACATCGTGGATACGCGCCGCAAACGCTGGATCCAGCAGCGTCTGGAGGGCAGTTGGGGCCGCCTGCAGCTGTCGACCGAGGAGCGGCGCCATGTGCTGTTGCAACTGACCGCCGCCGAGGGTATCGAAAAATACCTGCATACCCGCTATGTGGGGCAGAAGCGGTTCTCGCTGGAAGGCGGCGATGCCCTCATTCCCCAGCTTGATGACCTGATCCGTCACGCCGGGCGCCGCGGTGTGGACGAGGTGGTGATCGGCATGGCGCATCGCGGGCGCCTCAATGTGCTGGTCAATATCCTGGGCAAGTCGCCGCGCGAGCTGTTCGAGGAATTCGAGGGCAAGCACGACCTGTCCGATCCGCTGTATTCGGGGGATGTGAAGTACCACATGGGCTTTTCCTCCGATGTGGGGGTGGACGATCGCCTGGTGCATCTGGTGCTGGCGTTCAATCCGTCCCACCTCGAGATTGTCAATCCGGTGGTGTTGGGCTCGGTGCGTTCACGCCAGGATCGCCGGGGGGACGGCACGGGGGATCGGGTGCTGCCCGTGCTGATCCACGGCGATGCGTCCTTCGCCGGTCAGGGCGTGGTGATGGAGGTGTTCAACATGTCCCAGACGCGGGGTTACCGCGTGGGGGGCTCGGTGCACATCGTGATCAACAACCAGGTGGGTTTCACCACCAGCGATCCCCGGGATGCGCGGTCGACGATGTACTGCACCGACGTGGCCAAGATGGTGCAGCCGCCGATTTTCCATGTGAATGCGGATGACCCCGAGGCGGTGCTGTTCGTCACCCGGCTGGCGCTGGAATATCGCATGGAGTTCCACGAGGACGTGGTGATCGACCTGGTGTGCTATCGCCGCCAAGGTCACAACGAGGCCGACGAACCGGCGGTCACTCAGCCCCTGATGTACCAGCATGTCAAGCAGCTGCCCACCTGTCGCGCCCTGTATGCCGAGCATCTGGGCAAGACGGGTGTTTTAGCGGCCCAGGATGCCAGCGCCATGGTCGAGTCCTATCGCCAGGGCCTGGATGAGGGCCGTAACGTTATCCGCGAATGGGCCGGCATGGTCGGCAATCAGTTCACCGTGAAGTGGGACGACTTCCGTCAGGGAGACTGGGATCAACCGGTCGAGACCGCGCTGCCGGCGGAACGCGTACGCGAGCTGGCCCAGGTGATGAACCGGTTTCCGGAGAATTTTCGTCTCCATTCCCGCGTGGAACGCATTGTCGATGATCGGCGCAAGATGGCGGCCGGCGCCTTGCCCGTGGATTGGGGATTCGCGGAGCTGCTGGCCTATGCCGCGCTGGTCGAGGACGGTCACCGGGTGCGCTTGAGCGGTCAGGACAGTGGGCGCGGCACCTTTTTCCACCGCCACGCGGTATTCCACAACCAACAGGACGGCGCGCCCTATGTGCCCCTGCGGGAGCTGGGCGATCCTGGGGCCTTCCAGGTCATCGACTCCCTGCTCTCCGAGGAGGCGGTACTGGGCTTTGAATATGGATACGCCACTGCCGATCCCCGCACCCTGGTGATCTGGGAAGCCCAATTCGGCGACTTTGCCAACGGCGCCCAGGTGGTGATCGACCAGTTCATCAGTTCGGGGGAAGCCAAGTGGCGCCGTTTGTGCGGCCTGACGATGTTCCTGCCCCACGGTTATGAGGGCCAGGGACCGGAGCATTCCTCGGCCCGACTGGAGCGCTATCTGCAACTGTGCGCCGAGCACAACATGCAGGTGTGCGTGCCGTCGACCCCCGCCCAGATGTTTCACATGCTGCGCCGGCAAATGATGCGCCCCTATCGCAAGCCGCTCATTGTCATGACCCCCAAGAGCCTGTTGCGCCGGCGCATTGCCATGTCGTCCCTGGATGAACTGACCGAAGGCAGCTTCCGGCCGGTACTGCCCGAGGTCGATGCCCTGGCAAAGAGCCGGGTGCGGCGGCTGGTCCTGTGCAGCGGACGGGTCTATTACGATTTGCTGGAAGCACGCCGTGAGCACGGCGGCGACGATACCGCCATCGTGCGCCTCGAGCAGCTCTATCCCTTTCCCCATGCGGAATTCGAGGCCGCCCTGGGTGCTTACCCCAAGTTGCGCGAGGTCGTCTGGTGCCAGGATGAACCCAAGAACCAGGGCGCCTGGTATTACATCGAGCATCGCATTCGCCGGGTACTCAAGCCCAGTCAGACCCTGTGCTACGCCGGCCGGGCCGGTTCGGCGTCCACGGCGGCGGGTTATCACGACCTGCACGTCCAGCAGCAGAAACAACTGCTGGATGCCGCGCTGGGCATAACCGAAGCCGAACCCCAAGCCAACGCCGCCCGCTAACCGTCCGGAGAGAGCCAATCATCATGAGTATCGAGGTCAAGGTCCCCCAACTGCCGGAATCCGTCGAAGACGCCACGGTCATGGCCTGGCACAAAGAGGCCGGTGAGGCCGTGAATCGCGAAGACAATCTGCTGGATCTGGAAACCGACAAGGTGGTGTTGGAAGTGCCGGCGCCGAGTTCTGGCGTGCTGACCGAGATCCGGGTCAAGGCCGGCGATGTGGTGCATGCGGGTGATGTGGTGGCCATCCTGACCGAGGGTCAGGCTGCAGCGCCTGGCGCGCCGACGGCAACGAGCGAATCGGATGAACCGGCGCCCGTCGCAAAGGCCGCTCCCACTGAGGCGCCTGCTACCGTGCCGGCTGCTGCTTCCGAAGCCGCGCCCCTGGCGCCCGCCGTGCGTCGACTGGTCGTCGAGCATGGCCTGGATCCCCAGACCATTCCCGCCTCGGGGCGGGATGGCCGGTTGACCAAGGAAGACGTGCTGAATCATGTGGCGCAGGGTAAGGCTGCAGCCCCAACGGCTACCCCCGCCGTGGCGCCGGCCTCAGCACCGCCCTCGGAAGCGCCGGTCGCCAAGGGGCCCGCTGTCGAGCCCGGTGATCGGGAGCGGCTGGAGCAGCGTGTGCCCATGACGCGCTTGCGGGCCAGGGTGGCCGAACGCCTGGTGCAGGCCCAGCAGACAGCGGCCATCCTGACCACCTTCAACGAGGTGGACATGTCGGCGGTCAACAGCCTGCGGCGCCAGTATCGGGACAGTTTCGAGAAAGCCCATGGCGTACGCCTGGGGTATATGTCCTTCTTCATCAAGGCCTGCGTGGAGGCGCTCAAGCGCTTCCCGGCAGTGAATGCCTCGGTGGACGGCACGGACATCATCTACCACGGCTATTTCGACATCGGCATTGCGGTGGCCTCGCCGCGCGGGCTGGTGGTGCCCATCGTGCGTGATACCGAGCAACTGGGCTTTGCCGACCTGGAAAAACAGGTGCAATCCTTCGGGGAGAAGGCCCGCGATGGCGGACTGACGATCGACGACCTCACCGGTGGAACCTTCAGCATCACCAACGGCGGCGTCTTCGGCTCCCTGCTGTCGACCCCCATTCTCAACCCGCCGCAGAGCGCCATCCTGGGGATGCACAAGATCCAGGAACGGCCGGTGGTGGTGGAGGGCCAGATCGTGGTGCGTCCCATGATGTATCTGGCGCTGTCCTATGACCATCGCTTGATCGATGGCCGCGAAGCGGTGCAGTTTCTGGTGGCTGTCAAGGACTTGCTGGAAGATCCCGCGCGGCTGTTGCTGCAGGTCTGAGCGGACACGGGTCCGGCACCAGGGCGCGTCGCCCGGTGCCGGACCCGGCATACCAATGAAAAGGGGAACGGGATTCTGATGGCGAAATCATTTGATGTGGTAGTGATTGGTGCTGGACCTGCCGGCTATGTGGCGGCGATTCGTTGCGCCCAGTTGGGATTGAAGACCGCCTGTATCGACAACTGGGTTGACGGGGAGGGCAAGCCGTCGCTGGGCGGTACCTGCCTGAATGTGGGTTGCATTCCCTCCAAGGCGTTGCTGGAATCCTCCGAGCGCTATCACCAGATCAAGTCGGGCCTCGACGAACACGGCATCCTGACCACCGGTGTCAAACTGGATCTTGCCGCCATGCAGGCCCGCAAGACCCGGATCGTCGGTACCCTGACCCAAGGCATCGCCGGGCTCTTCAAGACCAACCGGATCACGGCGCTGGCTGGCAAGGGACAATTGTTGGACACGGGTCGCGTGGGCTTCACGCCGCAGGGCACCGAGCAGCAGGAAGAGATCAGCGCGCAACACATCATCCTGGCGCCCGGTTCGCGCCCGGTCAGCCTGGGCGGCGCGCCGCTGGATGAGGATCTGGTGGTCGATTCCAGTGGCGCCCTGGCGTTCGCCGATGTGCCCAAGCGCTTGGGCATCATCGGTGCCGGCGTGATCGGTCTGGAACTGGGCAGTGTCTGGCGGCGACTGGGATCCGAAGTGGTGCTGCTGGAGGCGCAGCAGGAATTCCTGTCCATGGCTGATGACGATCTGGCGGCCCAGGCGCTGAAGATCTTCGCCCAGCAGGGCCTGGATATTCGCCTCGGCTGTCGGGTGACCGGCATCAAGACGGCCCGCCGGCAGGTCCAGGTGGCCTATCAGGATGCCGCGAACCAGACGCAGGAATTGAAGGTGGATCGGCTGGTGGTGGCGGTTGGCCGGCGCCCCAATACCGATGGCCTGGCGGTGGCTGGTGCGCGCCTGCAGCTCGATGAAAAGGGCTATGTGGACATCGACGAGCATTGCCGGACCAATCTGCCCAATGTCTACGCCATTGGCGATGTGGTGCGCGGCCCCATGCTGGCCCACAAGGGTTCGGAGGAAGGGGTCGCGGTGGCCGAGCGCATCGCGGGCCAGCCGGGGCATGTCGATTACGACCTGATTCCCTCGGTGCTCTACACCCATCCCGAAATGGCCTGGGTGGGCCGCAGCGAAGCCGCCCTCAAGGCCGCCGGGGTGGACTATCGGGTGGGCAGTTTCCCCTTCGCTGCCAGCGGGCGGGCGCTGGCCGTTGGGGACAGCCAGGGCCTGGTGAAAATCCTTGCCGATACCCGCAGCGACCGGATTCTGGGGGTTCACATCCTCGGCCCCGGCGCCTCGGAGCTGATTGCCGAGGCGGTGGTGGCCATGAGCTTTGGCGCCAGCAGCGAAGATCTGGCTCGCACGGTCCACGCCCATCCAACCCTCGCCGAGGCGGTGCATGAAGCGGCCCTGGCGGTCGACAAGCGCGCCATCCACATGCGCAACCGCTGAGTTTCGCGCGTTGTCGCCGGTCAGTTGTGGCGGCGGGCGCTGGTGATATTGGGAAAGCGGCTGATCCGTCCCAGAACGTCGCTGAGCTGGGCAATGCCGGTTATCTCCAGAATCAGGTCCATCACCGCGTGCCCCGATTCCTTGTCGGTGTGGGTATTGGCCCCCAGGACGTTGATGCGCTGGCCGGCCAGCAGCACGGTGATATCCCGCAGCAGGCCGGGGCGGTCATAGGCTTCCACACGGATGGTGATGGGATAGGTCTGGGCTGTGGTATCGCCCCAGCTCACCTCCACCATGCGGCCAGCCGCGGCAGCTTCCAGCCGTAGCGCGTTGCGGCAATCCTGGCGGTGCACCGTGATGCCGCGACCCTTGGTGATATAGCCGATGATGGGTTCGGGAGGAACCGGGCTGCAGCAGCGTGCCAGGGTGGTGAGCATGCGCCCGACCCCATGGACATGGATGCCACTGCGTTCCGTGGGCGGCAGTTCCCGACCGGTGGCGGCGGGGAGCGCGATTTCCCGAGGCACGACCGGCTGCAGGCGACCGGCAATCTGGGCCGTGCTGAGGTCGCCGGCGCCAATGGCGGCCAGGAAATCGCCGACCTTGGCATAGTTGAAGCGTGCGGCCAGGGCCTCGAATGGCTCATCGCCAAGTCCCAGCCGATTCAACTCCCGCTCCAGCAGGTCACGTCCCGTGGCCAGATTCTGGTTGTAATCCTCGTGCTTGAACCACTGCCGCACCTTGGCGCGGGCCCGGCTGGTACTGAGATAGCCGAGCTGGGAAATCAGCCAGTCCCGGCTGGGTTTGGGTTCCTTGGCGGTGAGAATCTCCACCCGATCGCCGTTCTGCAGCGCGCGGGTGAGCGGGGCAATGGCGCCGTTGATGCGCGCGCCGCGGCAGCGATGGCCCACATCGGTGTGCACCGCATAGGCAAAATCCAGCGGGGTGGCTCCGGCGGGCAGGTCATGGATGTCGCCCCGCGGGGTGATGACATAGACCCGCTCCTCACCGATTTCGGCGCGAAAGCGATCCAGGAAATCCTCGGCATTGCCATCTTCGCCGCTGCTTTCCAGCAGCTTGCGCAGCCAGGCGATGCGCCGCTCCAGCCCCGCGTCGCCCGCCGCGCCGCCTTCCTTGTAACGCCAGTGGGCGGCCACCCCCAGTTCGGCCTGTTCGTGCATGCGGTGGGTACGGATCTGCACTTCCAGGGTCTTGCCGGCGGGTCCGATCACGGCGGTATGCAGGGACTGGTAGTTGTTTTCCTTGGGGGAGGCGATGTAATCGTCAAACTGCCCGGGAATCGGCTGCCAGCGGCCATGGATCAGCCCCAGCACCGCATAGCAGGCGGGGATGTCGTCCACCAGCACGCGGATGGCGCGCGCATCGAACAGACCGCTGAAGCTCATGCCCTTGCGTTCCAGCTTGCGCCAGATGCTGTAGAGATGCTTGGGCCGGCCGGTGACTGCGGCCCGGATATGCTGCCTATCCAGATCCTGCTGCATGGCGCGGATGGTCTCCTGAATGTAGCGTTCGCGATCGGTGCGTCGCTCATCCAGCCAGCGGGCGATCTTGTGGTAGGCATCGGGATGGAGATAACGCAGCGACCAGTCTTCCAGCTGCCATTTGATCTGCCAGATCCCCAGACGGTTGGCCAGTGGCGCGAACAGATCGAGCGTCTGTTGTGCGAGTTGGCGCTGTTCTTCCGCCGGTAGGTTCTTGGCCGATTCCAGGGTATGGAGTCGATAGCAGAGCTTGATCACCACCACCCGGGCATCTTCCACCATGGCCAGCAGCATCTTGCGCAGGCGTTCAAGCTGGGCATCCGGATCCGCCGTGGCCCGGCTGGGTGCCAGCTCATCCATGATGCGCAACCGGTTCAAGCCCTTGAGCAGGTCCCAGGGCAGGGCGGGATGGGGCGGGTCGCTCCAGCTTGGTGGCAGCATATCGGCCTCCATCAAGGGATAGAGCATTGCAGCCAGGACGGCATCTTCGCCCAGGCCCAGCTCCTCGGCCATGCGTCCGGCCTGGAGTGCCCGCGGGGCCAGTTCTGGGAAGCTGGCCAGGCACGCCTTCATGGCATCGGCCGTCGCGGGAGGTGCGGGCGGCAGGAGCGTGGAATCGGGGGAATGGGCGGTCATGGTGTCTGCGGGTGTGGCCCGATGGGCAATCCGGGTATGATAAACGCCATTTCCTTCACCTACACGACCTTTTCGTTATCGGCCTCACGGCCCCAGGAGATTGCTGTATGCGTTCCATGTCCCTTGCCTCGGTGTTTGCATTGTGTCTGCCATTTACCGCCTTGTCCCATACCATCGATCTGTCCGTGAGTGACGATGCCTTCCGCCTTGCCTATGAGGGGGATGTGGCGCCGGCGGCGGGCGGGATGCTGCGGGCGGATGTGGGCGCCCTGCACAATGGCGATGAAGGCGACCTGATCCACCTGGGGCTCAAGGTGCGTGGCGATGCGGGCGGCAACACAGTCGGCGTGGAAGGGGCCTTGGGCGCCACCTTGTATGGGGCTTCGCTCGATAAATCGGACGAGGACGTGAGCGCGCTGGCACTTACCGGTGAATTATATATCACCCCCCAGGAACTGAATCGGGCGCGTGTGGCGCTGACAGCAAGCTATGCGCCCGAAGTGTTGACCTTTGGGGAAGGCAAGTCGCTGCTGGATACGTCGGCACGGGTGGAATACGAAGTACTCAACGAGGCCCGGGTCTATGTGGGCTACCGCCTGAGCCAAGTGGAACTGGACGATGCCGGTGATCAGGATATCGAACAGGGCGCTCAGATCGGACTGAATATCACGTTCTGATTCATGCGCCGGGGCGGTGGGCGCCCGGCGTTTTCCAGACACAACGGTTGATCTTATGGCAGGACATAGCAAGTGGGCCAACATCCAGCATCGCAAGAATGCCCAGGATGCGCGTCGCGGCAAACTTTTCACCAAGCTGATCCGGGAAATCACCATCGCCGCGCGTACCGGTGGCGGTGATGCGGCCAGCAATCCCCGGTTGCGTCTGGCGATGGACAAGGCGCTTACCGCCAACATGACCCGGGATACCGTGGAGCGCGCGATCAAGCGCGGCAGCGGGGACCTGGAGGGCGCGGCACTGGAAGAAGTGCGTTACGAGGGCTACGGGCCGGGCGGTGTGGCCATTCTGGTCGAATGCATGACCGACAACCGCAACCGCACGGTGGCCGAAGTGCGTCATGCCTTCACCAAGCATGGCGGGAATATGGGCGCCGATGGTTCGGTGGCTTATCTGTTCACGCGCACCGGCATCCTCAGCTACGCGCCTGGCACCGACTATGATCAACTCATGGAGGCGGCCCTGGAGGCCGGCGCCGAGGACATCGTGCGCAATGAGGACGATTCGCTGGATGTGCTGGTCGCGCCAGAGGGTTTTGAAGCCGCTTTGTCCGCCATGCGGGCGGCGGGTTTCGAGCCGGCAGCGGCGGAGGTGACCGAGCGCGCTGCCCTCAGCGTGCGCGTTGAGGGGGAGGCGGCCGAGAGCCTGCTCAAGCTGCTGGATCGGCTGGAAGATCTCGATGATGTGCAGAACGTCTATTCCAACGCCGATCTGCCGGAGGAATTGTTGGCCTGAACGCCAGTCCATCCGCCATTCCGTTGCGTATCCTGGGCATTGATCCGGGCTCCCGGGTGACCGGCTTCGGGGTGATCGACGTCTTGGCGGGTGGCAAGCTGCACTATCGGGACAGCGGATGCATCCGGCTGGCGGCGCCGGACATGGCAGCTCGCCTGTGTGAGCTGGATGGGGCGCTGCGGCAGTTGATGGACCAATGGACCCCCCATGAGGTGGGTATTGAACGGGTGTTCGTGATGCGCAATGTGGACAGCGCCCTGAAGCTGGGACAGGCGCGCGGCGTGGCTTTGTGCGCCGTGGGGCGATCCGCGCTTCCCATGGCCGAATACGCCCCGCGACTGGTGAAACAAACCGTGACCGGCACTGGCGCAGCCACCAAGGAACAGGTTCAACACATGGTGCGACAGTTGTTGAGCCTGGAAGGGCGCCTGGCGGCCGACGCGGCCGACGCCTTGGCCATTGCCGTGTGCCATGCCCACCACCGCACCCATCCCGTCGCCCTCGGCGGGCCGGGAGGCTGGGGATGATCGGGCGCTTGCGCGGTGATCTGGTGGAAGTGGCCCCCCCTTGCCTGCTGTTGGATGTGGGCGGGGTGGGCTATGAGGTCGAGGTGCCGGCGCCCCTGCTCGATGTTGCCGCCGAGATCGGCCAGGGGGTGGTGCTGTGGACCCACTTGGTATCCCGTGAGGACGCCCTGCAGCTCTACGGCTTTGCCAGCCGCGCCGAACGCGCCCTGTTCCGCGAATTGTTGCGGGTCAATGGCGTGGGCGCCAAGCTGGCCCTTGGCCTGTTGTCGGCGCTGCCGGCTGCCCAGTTGCAGGATTGCCTGATGCGCGGGGATGCCGTGGCGCTCACCCGTGTGCCGGGGGTGGGGCGCAAGACCGCTGATCGATTGGTAATGGAGCTGCGCGACCGCATGGGCGCCCTGCCCTTGGCGCCGATCAGCGCCGAGGCGCCGGGGGCCATCGCCGCGCGGGGCGCATTCGAGGAGGCCTACGCGGCCCTGCTCGCGTTGGGCTATCGACCCAATGAGGCGCGCGACTTGCTGCAACAGATCGATCCGGCCATTCAGGACAGTGAAACCCTGCTGCGCCTGGCGCTGCGTTCCGCCTTCCAATAACCACCATGCCCATTGAACGGGATCGTCTGGTTACCCCCGCGCCGCAAGGCAGCGACGAGGCGGTGGACCGTGCCTTGCGGCCGCGTCAGTTGGCCGACTATGTGGGCCAGGCGCCGGTGCGCGCCCAGATGGAAATCTTCATTCAGGCGGCGCGCGGGCGGGGGGAGGCGTTGGATCATGTCCTGCTGTTCGGGCCGCCGGGGCTGGGCAAGACCACGCTGGCCCACATCATCGCCAACGAGATGGGCGCCCGCCTGCGCCAGACTGCGGGTCCCGTGCTGGAACGGCCAGGGGATCTCGCCGCCCTGCTTACCCACCTGGAGGCGGGGGATGTCCTGTTTGTGGACGAAATCCACCGCCTGCCGTCGATCGTGGAGGAAATCCTCTATCCAGCGCTGGAGGATTACCAGCTCGACATCGTCATCGGCGAGGGGCCCGCTGCTCGGTCCATCAAGCTCGACCTGCCGCCTTTCACCTTGGTGGGAGCCACGACCCGCGCGGGCCTGCTGTCGTCACCGTTGCGTGATCGCTTTGGCATTGTGCAGCGCCTGGAATATTACGAGGCCGTGGACCTGACCCGGATTGTGCTGCGTTCGGCTCGCCTTTCGGGCGTGCCGGTGACCGACGAGGGCGCAGCGGAAATCGCCCGCCGCGCCCGCGGCACCCCCCGCATCGCCAATCGCCTGCTGCGCCGGGTGCGTGATTTCGCCCAGGTGCGCGGCGATGGCACGGTGGACCTCATTATCGCCCGCGCCGCGCTGGACATGCTGGAGGTGGATGCCCATGGGCTGGATGTGCTGGACCGCAAGCTGTTGAGCTGCCTGATCGAGCGCTATGACGGCGGCCCGGTGGGCCTGGAAAGCCTGGCGGCGGCGTTGGGGGAGGACAAGGGCACTTTGGAGGAAGTGATCGAACCCTACCTGATCCAGGAAGGCTTCCTCCAGCGTACCGCCCGCGGGCGGGTGGCGACCCCCCGCGCCTTGCGCCACTGGGGATGTGAGGATGCCCCCGGCTTGGCATCCGACCTGTTCGATCCCTCCTGATCCGCAATGTTCGGGATCCGCGCCATCCGTTACCGTCCCCGTTCCATTCTCCGCCTGATCCTGGTCAGTTATCTTGTGGTGCTTACCCCCCCGGTATTGGCCATTGTATTCGCGGTCGGCTATCTGGAGGTCTTGTTCTCGCAGGGGCGTACGGCTGTCTATGACTCGGTGCGTGCGGCCCAGAATGGCCGCGCGCTGGTGGAGCAGGTGACGGCGATGGAACGCAGCGCCCTGCAGTCCGTCGCCCTGGGCGACAGCGTGTTTCTGGAGTCCTACCTGCGCAGCCGGGCGAGTCTGCTGGGCAGCCTGGAGGCCTTGCATCCCTTGCTCCGCTACCCGGAATTTGCAGGCCGGGTGGCGAGGTTCCGGGATCATGAGACAGCGATCACCCGTCGCGTTCAGGATGCAACCATGCTGCCGACAGTGGAGGCTGTGGCCGCCGAATTCGATGGCTTGCGTATCCAGGCCAGGGAAATTCTGGATCAGAGTTCGCTTGTCATCGATAAGGAAGTGCGGTCGATCCAGCAGCAAAGTGACCAGGCACGTCGTACCATCATCGGGATCGCTGCAATACAGTTGCCCCTGGCCTTGCTGTCCGCCGTTCTGTTCACGCTGCTGATCGGCCGTCCATTGCGTCAGTTGCGCCGAGCCATCGAGGGACTCGGGGATGGCCTGTTCACCCGTCCCATCCGCATCCAAGGCCCCCAGGATGTGGCGGGGGTGGGGCAGCGACTGGATTGGCTGCGGCAGCGCCTGGTCGATCTGGAAGAGCAGAAGGCGCAGTTCCTGCGGCAGGTGTCTCACGAGCTCAAGACCCCGCTCACCGCCATCCGCGAAGGCGCGCAATTGCTTTCGGATGACATTGCCGGGCCCCTGAATGCCTCGCAACGGGAGATCATGGAGATACTTTCCCGCAATGCGCTGCAATTGCAGCAACTGATCGAGGACATGTTGAATTTCAACATGGCCCGCAGTCATCGGCCAGCGCTCAACCCAAGGCCCTTGAACCTGGCTGCTCTGATAGCCCGCTTGTTGCAGGACCACAAACCTGCGCTCCTCAGAAAAAATGTGCAATTGGAAGCCGACCTACGCCCGTTGCACTTGGTGGCAGACGAAGGTAAATTGAGAACCGTTCTTGATAACATGATTTCCAATGCGGTGAAATTCTCCCCGCGCGGAGGCGTGGTGCACGTGGACTGCGCCCAGCAGGGTGCCGAGATCTGGATCGATGTGCGTGATGAAGGCCCCGGCATCCCCGAGGAAGAGCGGGAGCGCATCTTTGAGGCCTTTTTCCAGGGAAAGACCGCACTTTCCGGAGGCAGTGTGATCAAGGGGTCAGGAATTGGATTGGCCCTCGCACGCGAATACGCCCGTGCCCATGGCGGAGAAATCGAAGCGCGGCCATCCGACACCGGCGGGGCCTGGATGCGTTTGCGCATACCGGGGGGGAGCCAGGGATGACATTCCACCGGATTCTGGTGCTGGGGTGGTTTGCTATCTGGCTGGGCGGTTGCGCTGCCATTTCCCGTGACAATTACACTCATCCCGTGGTGATTCCGGTTGCGGTGGGTGGCGCCCGGCCAGCGATGCGCGAATGGATCGAGCGCTATGCTGAACTGGCTGCCCTGCCGACAACCAAGGCGCGCCAGCATTACCGGCAACGGCGCAAGGAATTGGCCACCTACGAATGCGGGGAGGGGGCGATCGAAATCCTGATGCTGTTGACGCGTCCTGATCTTGCGGCTGATCTGAACTTTGCGGATAACCGTGGACTCTTGGCGGGTTGCCAGGACCAACCCGGATGGGAGGGTTCGGATACCAGCATTTTGGCCCCTTTATTGCTTAACCAGGCGGCCCTGATGGCACAGCAGGCGGCGCGGGAGCGGGCTTCGTCTCAGGAGTTAACGGAGCTACGCCGTCAATTAAAGGCTTTGAAAGAAATCGAGCGCTCCCTGCAGCGCTGATTTCAAGCTTGCGTCCGCGTCATCTATATTGCGTCAAATACACTGAGGACTTGCTGATCTCCATGTCCCATCCTGCCCGCATCCTGCTTGTTGACGACGACCTGAGTTTGCTGCGCCTGCTTTCCCTGCGTCTTGAGGCGGGGGGGTTTGAGGTGCTACCTGTTGATAGTGGCGATATTGCACTTGCGCGCTTGCCGGGTTTTCGTCCTGATTTATTGATTACCGACTTGCGGATGGATGGCATGGACGGGCTGGCGCTGTTTGAGCAGGTCCACCGCCGTCACCCTTTTTTGCCCGTCATCATCCTGACCGCGCATGGCACCATTCCGGACGCGGTGCAGGCAACCAAACGTGGCGTTTTCAGCTTTCTGACCAAGCCTTTCGAGAGCCGGGAATTGCTGGATCAGATTCGTCAAGCCCTGGATCAATCCCAGATGAACGCGGCCATGTCGGGTTCCGGCGACGATCAGCAATGGCGCGCTGGAATCATCACCCGCAACGCGGCCATGGAGGATTTGCTGGCGCGGGCCTATCGCGTTGCCAGCGGGGATGCCAGTGTCTTCATCGAAGGTGAAAGCGGCACCGGCAAGGAATTGCTCGCCAAGGCCATTCATCGCGCCAGTCCACGCGCAGCGGGACCGTTCATCGCGGTGAATTGCGGCGCCATCCCGGAAAACCTGCTGGAATCAGAACTGTTCGGTCACCGCCGGGGCGCTTTCACCGGGGCGGTGCAGGATCACCAGGGCTTGTTCGTCTCCGCGAACGAGGGGACGCTGTTCCTGGATGAAATTGGGGATATGCCGCTGCCGCTGCAGGTCAAGCTGTTGCGTGTCCTGCAGGAACGCGAGGTGCGGCCAGTCGGGGCGCCGCGGGTAATCCCGGTCAATGTCCGCATCGTGTCGGCGACCCATCGCACGCTGGAAGCAGAGATGAAAGCGGGCCGTTTTCGCGAGGATCTCTATTACCGCCTCAATGTCGTCACCCTGTCCCTGCCGCCCTTGAACCAGCGCCGCGACGATATTCCACTGCTGGCCGAATACTTCCGGGAGCTGCTCGCACAGCGCTACCAGAAGCCGATCAGCGGGTTTTCCCGTGAGGCGATGGAGGCCTTGATGTCAGCGGACTGGACCGGCAACGTGCGTCAGCTCTACAACGTGGTGGAGCAGGCCGTGGCGCTGAGTCCGGGACCACAGATCCAGGCCGCCCTGCTACAGGACGCCATCAAGGATCGGATCGATGACATCGTTCCCTTTGCCGACGCGCGGCGCCAGTTCGAGCTCGACTATCTGGTCGGTTTGCTGCAAATGACGCGCGGCAACGTGACCCAGGCGGCGCGTCTGGCCGGTCGCAATCGGACCGAATTCTACAAGTTGATGCACCGGCATGCATTGGATCCGGCGCAATTCAAGGATTGACCGTCTGTCTTCATTATGAGACGGCTCATATCCCATAGAAATCAGGGGTTTTCCTCATTGACCCCCTCATTCATGTCGCCGCTTGGCGACACAAACACCCTGGCCGTCTCGCTGTATCCGCTCGATGCGAATCGTATTTCTTTCTAACTTGTTGAACAGCAAAGAGAGTGAACAGGTGGCTTGAAAATTGATGTATCGAGCTGGATGACGGGCTGGATCCAAGTCAGTCCGTCGTCGTGGTTCACCGCTTGGGGCGCCGAAAAGTGCCTGCAGCGGATGTTCAGACTCCCCCCTTTTTAGCCCCCGCACGCGGGGGTTTTTTTTGTCGCGCATCCGCAGCGTTTTGGCCAAGCTTTAATCAGACGATGGTTGCCATGACATTGACTGCGATTCTGTTTATATTGAGCGCGTTTGTCGGCACGGTTCGATCCGGGTATCGGGCGGAGCGAGAAATTGAAATCGCCTGAGTTTTCCTGGCCCGTCCGGGTGTATTACGAAGACACCGATGCGGGTGGGGTGGTTTATCATGCCCGCTACCTGAATCTGCTGGAGCGGGCGCGCACGGAATGGCTGCGTAGCCTGGGGGTGGAACAGGATCATCTGCTGGCTGAATCGGGCCTGCTTTTCCTGGTCAGCCGCATCGCAGTGGATTACCTGCGCCCGGCCCGTTTCAACCAGCAGTTGCAAGTGACGGTGCGGGCTGTGTCCTCCAGCGGCGTACGCATGTCCTTGCTGCAGGAAGTGCGTGACCTTGCGGGCGGGGTCCATTGCCGCGCCGAGGTCACCGTAGTCTGTGCCCGCGCGCGTGACCTGAAGCCCGTCCGTCTGCCCCGTTTTCTGACCGAGGAATTGTCCGA
This sequence comes from Candidatus Macondimonas sp., assembly GCA_049645885.1. Classification (GTDB taxonomy): domain Bacteria; phylum Pseudomonadota; class Gammaproteobacteria; order UBA5335; family UBA5335; genus Macondimonas. The sequence continues at coordinate 16,494 of JBARUT010000108.1, read as the reverse complement.
TGGACTCCGCTAGCCCTGAGATGTCGATTGTTTCCCTGATCCTGCATGCCAGCGTGCTGGTGCAGATGATCATGGCCGTGTTGCTGATCGCTTCCATTTATTCCTGGTATGTGATCTTCCAGAAGCGGGCGCAGCTGGCCAACGCCCGGCAGCTCAGCCGCAGTTTCGAGGACCGTTTCTGGTCGGGCATGGAACTGGGGGAACTGTTCCGCCAAACGAGCCGGGAGCGGGTGCGGGAGGGCCTGGCCAGTCTCTTCGTGGCGGGTTTTGGGGAATATGTGCGCTTGCGCCAGCAGCCCAATCCCAGCGCCGAGGAATGCGTGGAAGCGGCTACCCGGGCCATGCGTGCCGCCCAGTTGCGGGAAACCGAGCGACTGGAAGAGCATCTGCCGATGATGGCCACCATCGGTTCAGTCACGCCCTACGTGGGTCTGTTCGGCACCGTGTGGGGCATCATGCATTCCTTCCAGGGACTGGCCAAGGTACAGCAGGCCACCTTGAGCATGGTTGCACCCGGGATTTCCGAAGCCCTCATCGCCACGGCCATGGGCCTGTTCGCGGCCATTCCTGCGGTCGTGGCCTATAACCGCTACGCCTCGCAGATCGGCAGTCTGATCAGCCAGATGGATGGCTTTCGCGACGAGTTTGCCAATATCCTGCAGCGCAATCTGTCCACACCCAGCGAAGGCAGCCGCAAGATCGTCGGTGGCGATGCCCCCTGAACCTTTGCCACAGGAAGTCCCGCCATGGCGCAATTAACGGGCAAGCGCGGCTTGATGGCCGAAATGAACGTCGTACCCTACATCGACGTGATGTTGGTGCTGCTCATCATCTTCATGGCCACCACTCCGTTGCTGTCGCGGGGCGTGCAGGTGGATCTGCCGCAGGCGGATGCCAAGCCATTGACCCTGGAAGATCTCGAGGACAAAAAACCCGTTATTCTCAGTGTTGATGCCGAAGGCCGGATGTTTCTCAACCTGGTGGACGGTGGCGAGTCGGCGGTAGACGAAGCCACCATCCTGTCGGAGGTGGGAGCGGTTCTGGCCGAGCGCAAGGACAATCCCGTTCTGGTGCAAGGCGATCATTCCGTCGACTATGGGCGCGTGGTTCAGGCCATGGTGTTGTTGCAGCAGGCGGGTGCGCCCAATGTCGGCCTCATGACCGATCCGCCGCCCGAGTCCGACCGGCGGCGCTGATGTCAGAACAGGAACCGCAGCGTCAACCGCCGGGCAAGCGTCCCCAGGGCCGCTATCTGGGGTTTTCGATCGGCTTGCATGTGCTGTTGGTGGTGATCCTGGCCGTGGCCACATTGCTGCCGCGATCCCGTCCGGTGCAGCCTTCCGGGGGCACTATCATCCAGGCGAATCTGGTCGATATGCGCGAGGTCAATCGCCAGCAGCAGAGCCGCCGCGAGGCCCAGCTTGCCGAACAGCGGCGTCAGGAAGCCGAGCGCCTCCGCGAGGAGCAGGAAAAACAGGCACAAGCCGAGGCGCGGGAGAAAGCAGCGGCGGCAGCCGAGGCAGCCAAACAAAAAGCCCAGGAAGAGGCCAAAGCTGCAGAAGCCGCCAAGCGCAAGGCAGATGCCGAAGCCAAGGCACAGGCCGAGGCGGCAAAGCAGAAGGCGGTTGCAGACCGCAAGGCCAAGGCTGAGGCAGCAGCCAAGGCAGTAGCGCAGAAGCAGGCAGCGGCCGAGGCAGCGAAAAAGAAGGCGGACGCCGCCGCCAAGGCTGAAGCCCAACAGAAGGCTGCTGCGGAGGCGGCGAAGCAGAAGGCAGTCGCTGACAGCAAGGCGAAGGCGGATGCGGCGGCCAAGGCCCAGGCCCAAGCTGAGGCCAAGGCAAAAGCGGATGCCGAAGCCAAACGCAAAGCCGAGGCGGATGCCAAGGCCAAGGCGGAAGCCGACGCCAAACGCAAGGCAGAAGCGGAAGCCAAGGCGAAGGCCGATGCCGAGGCGAAGGCGCAAGCAGCCGCTGAGGCTGCGGCCAAGGCCAAGGCAGATGCCGAGGCCAAGGCGCGGGCGGCCGAGCAGGCAGCGCGCGAGGCGGCCATGCGCGCGGAACTGGCGAAAGAACAAGCGGCGCGCGATGCGGCAGTACGCGACGATTTGCTCTCAAAATACGTTGGTGCATTGTCTCAAGCTGTGAAGCGCAACTGGCTGCGGCCTCCCGTGGCCGACAGTGTGGGCAGTTTCGAGTGCGAGTTGCGTGTCTCCCAGACGCCAACGGGTCAAGTGATGAGTGCGAAAGTCATCAAGAGTTGTGGTGATCCCATCCTGGATCGTTCGATTGAACAGGCTGTATTTCGCGCGTCTCCGCTTCCTCCGCCTCCACCGGGATTGGTAGATCCGCCGCGCGATTTGATTTTTGAATTCACACCCTGAGGGGGCATGATGCGTATGTTGAAATGGTTGCACGTGGGCCTGATGGCATTGCTGGCGGTGACAACTTCGGCTTTCGCTGAGCCGCTGCGGATTGAAGTCACCGAAGGTGTAAGCAGAGCGCTGCCGGTGGCCATCGTGCCCTTTGCCGGCGCAGCACAGGCGCCCGGCACGCCGGTGAGCGCCATCGTCAATGCCGATCTGGCGCGCAGTGGACGTTTCAACACCCTGGCGACGGCGGAAATGCCTCAGCAGCCCAGCAGCCTGGAGCAGATGAACATGCCCGCGTGGCGCACCACCGGGGTGAACTACGCCGCCATTGGTCAGGTGGTTCCCCAGGGCGGCGGCAACTACATGATCCGCGTTGTGCTGGTGGATGTGCCGCGCGGTCAGCAATTGGCGGCATTCCAGGTGCCGGCAACGGCGGACGACATGCGCAGCGCGGCCCACCGAGTCAGCGACCTGATCTATGAACAATTGCTGGGCGAACGCGGCGCTTTCAATACCCGCATTGCCTATGTCAACGTGCCCAATCGGCCGCGCATCGGGCAGCCTGCGGAATATCTGTTGATGGTATCCGATGCGGATGGCGAGAACGGTCGCACCGTCCTCAAATCAAAAGAACCCCTGATGTCGCCGGTGTGGTCACCGGATGGTCGGCAACTGGCTTATGTGTCCTTTGAAAATGGCCGCTCACAGGTCTTTTCCCAGGACTTGGCGACGGGCAAGCGGCGCCTGCTGTCGTCCAAGCCCGGCATCAATGGCGCGCCCAGCTGGTCGCCGGATGGCCGGCAGATGGCGCTGGCGCTATCGGATGGCGCCAACACCCATATTCATCTGCTGGACCTCGAGAGTGGCGGCTTGCGCCAGCTCACCCAAGGCAATGCTATCAATACCGAGCCGACCTGGTCGCCGGATGGCAGCAAGCTGGCCTTTACCTCCGACCGCGGTGGGCGCCCGCAGATCTACGAGCTGGACGTCGCCACAGGCCAGGTTCGCCGGCTGACCTACCAGGGTAACTACAATGCCCGCCCCCGCTACAGCCCGGATGGCAAGTCGATCGTCTTCATCCATGGGGGAGGCACGTTCCGGATAGCCGTACAGGATATGCAGACGGGGGCATTCCGGGTCTTGAGTCCAGGACCGGAAGATGAATCGCCCAGCTTCGCGCCCAACGGGGCCATGATAATCTACGCCAGTCAGTACGGGGACGCTGGCGTCTTGTCCACCGTATCCTTCGACGGCAAGGTGCGCCAGCGTGTAGCCGGCAGCGGGGATATCCGGGAAGCGGCCTGGTCGCCGTATCGGCCCCGTTAATGTCAGGCTTTTAGGGAATGGCAATGAAGATATTTTGGAGTGAATCGACCATGCGGCTGCTTTCAAAATGGATGGTGGTGGGGGGAATGGTATTGGCGCTGGCGGGATGCGCCGGCAGTTCCAAGAAGGAAACAAAGGGCGCTACGGGTGGCGAATGGGCCGCGGCCGCGGGCGGCGCCGAAACCAGTCCCTTGGCGGATGGCGGTGGCTTGAGAGGCGATGAGTGGGGTGCGGTCGAAGGCGTGACGGCGGGCAACAGTGGTTATGGCTCCCCTACGGATCCACGCGCCGGCGCCCTGCAGTCCCAGGTGATCTATTTCGAATATGACAGCAGCGTGGTGCCCCCCCAGTACTTTGATGTTGTCCGTGCCCATGGCGAATACCTGAAGAAAAACCCCAATGTGCGGGCCAATCTGGAAGGGCATACCGACGAGCGGGGGTCGCGCGAGTACAACATCGCACTGGGGCAGCGGCGCAGCGATGCGGTGATGACTCTGCTCATCAACCAGGGCGTTTCGGCTTCCCAGCTGTCTTCTGTCAGCTTCGGTGAGGAAAAGCCGGCGGTCTATGGCAGTGGTGAGGCCGCCTGGCCGAAGAATCGCCGGGTCGAGGTGCGTTACGCGCCCTGAGCAGTTGGAGTCGACCCGGTTGCCTCTTGGGCGCCGGGTCAGGATGTCTACACGACAGATGTGAGGAATTCCAGAATGGTGAAGGCAGGGACGTGGGGAGCGGTGATCCTGGCGGGGGGGGTGCTGGCAGGTTGCGCTCCAATGCCACCCCAGTCACAGGATGATCCCATTGCATTCCGCATCAATCAGATCGAAAGCCGCCTGGAGAAGCTGGAGCAGAGCCAGCAAGGGGGGCGCACGCTGGATGTGGTGTCGACCCAGCAGCAGATCCAGGAGGATTTGCGCCAGCTCAAGGGCAGCCTGGAGCAGCAGGCCTATCAGCTGCAGAACCAGGAACAGCGCATCAATCAGCTCATGACCGAGCTGCAGCAGCGCATCCCGGCTTTGGGAGGCGGCGCAGTGGCGCCGGCCGGCGGGTTGCCGGCGCAGGATATGCCCGCAGCAACCGATGGCACCTCGCCGGCACCTGTGCCGGTTGCATCGCTGCCGCCGGTGGCCGGCGAGCAGGCTAACTATGATGTGGCATTCAACCTGCTCAAGGAGGGCCGCTATCCTCAGGCAGCCGATGCCTTCAGTCGCTTCCTGCAGCAATACCCGTCCAGCAGTCTGGCGCCCAACGCGCAATATTGGCTGGCCGAGTCCCAGTATGTGGCGCGAAATTATGATGTGGCCTTGACGGAATTTCGCAAGGTGGTGGCGCAGTATCCCGGCAACCCCAAGGTGCCCGACGCCTTGCTGAAAATCGGTTACATCCACAGCGAAAAGCAGCAATGGACCGAGGCCAAAGCGGCTCTGGATCGTGTGATTCAGGAATATCCCGGGAGCGGATCGGCTGACCTGGCACGCCAGCGGCTCAACCGGCTGCAGCGGGAAGGCCACATTCCGGGGTGACCACGGCGGATGCACGGCTCGCCTTGCGGGCGCGGGTGACCGAGATCTTCCATTCCCTGCAGGGCGAGGCAGCCAGTGTCGGCTCCCCGACAGTGTTCATCCGCTTCACCGGCTGTCCCTTGCGCTGCAGTTATTGCGACACGGCCTACGCCTTCCACGGCGGGGCGGTGCACCCCCTGGCGGATGTGCTGGCCGAGGTGGCCCGTTATTCGGCGCGACATGTCTGTGTCACCGGCGGTGAGCCGCTGGCCCAGGGTGAGGCATGCCGGGCCTTGCTGGGCTTGTTGTGTGAACGTGGCTATGCGGTGTCGCTGGAAACCAGCGGCGCCCTGTCCATTGCCGACATCGATGCGCGCGTCAGTCGCGTGGTGGATCTCAAGACGCCGGGTTCCGGTGAAGTTGAGCGCAACGATTGGGGCAACCTGGCGCTGTTGACGCCCCATGACCAGCTCAAGTTTGTCTTGAACGACCGGGTGGATTACGCGTGGGCGGCCACTCAGGTTCGTGCTCATGACCTGGGCGAGCGCTGCACGGTCTGGTTTTCGCCGGTGCATCGGCGGCTCGAACCGCGTCGCTTGGCGGAGTGGATCCTGGAAGACGGTTTGCCCGTGCGGCTGCAACTCCAGCTGCACAAATTGCTCTGGGGCGAAACCGCGGGCCACTGATCTTGGGAGGGAACATGGCGGATCGCGCCATTGTGCTGTTGTCCGGTGGTCTTGATTCAGCCACCACCCTGGCCCTGGCGCGGGACCAGGGATACGACTGCTTTGCCTTGAGCTTTGCCTACGGCCAGCGTCATGACGCTGAATTGGCGGCAGCGGCGCGGGTGGCAGTGTATTTCGGGGTGCGGGAACATCGGACCATCTCGCTCGATCTGGCCGCCTTCGGCGGCTCGGCATTGACGGACCCCGGCATTGCCGTGCCCACCGCGCCTTCCGCCGGCATCCCGGTCACCTATGTGCCGGCGCGCAACACCGTGTTTCTCGCCTATGCCCTGGCCTGGGCGGAGGTGTTGCCAGCGCGGGATCTGTTCATCGGCGTCAACGCCGTCGATTACTCGGGCTACCCGGATTGTCGCCCGGCGTTCATCGAGGCCTTTGAACGTCTCGCCAATTTGGGTACCCGAGCCGGCGTGGAAGGGGATGGCTTTTGCATCCATGCCCCCCTGATCCACTGGTCCAAGGCCGAGATCATCCGCTGTGGCGTGCGCTTGGGAGTGGACTACGCCCTGACGGTATCCTGTTACCAGGCCGATGATACAGGCGCCGCCTGTGGTCGCTGTGATGCGTGTCGGCTGCGCGCGACGGGATTTCTGGATGCGGGCATGGATGATCCGACCCGCTATGTGCTTGCGCCCTGAGACTTGTCATTTGGCCCCGCTGGGGTATCATGGCGACCCGTTTTCCCTGTCCCCGCAGGGCTGTTAGCTCAATCGGTAGAGCAGTGGCCTTTTAAGCCATTGGTTCCGGGTTCAAGTCCCGGGCAGCCCACCATTCTGCCTATTTTCGTTCATCTTGCCCGCCTGAGTCCCACCTGCCCTGCGACAGGGTGTCGCATGGTGTTCTGTGCGCCCCCGGCCTATGCTTGGGCCATGGGGCTTTGCCCTGGTTTTTCCCATTTCATTGGCGTGAGGAGACAGGTCATGGCACAAATCATTCCGACGCGAGCCCTGGGCGCTGCAGTGGTGGTTTTTTCCGTGGGGCTGGGCGGATGGGCAATGAAAGAACTCGAGCATTATCTGTCCGTGACCTGCCTGGCGCGCGGGGAATGCTACGGGCGCATGGACTGGGTGTACTGGGCAACGCTGGTTCCGCCCTTGACGCTGGCAGGCGCGCTAGCCTCCCTGCTGGTCATCCTGTTTGGGCTGGCGACGAGCAGCCGATTCAGTCTGCGCATGATGGGGCAAGGCGCCATGCCGGATGTGGAAACCACCCAGGCGGTGCGTCGTCTCAGCCACAGCCTGGCGGGTGTGGGCGCGCTGTCGTTGATGCTGTTTGCCGGCGTGGCCGTCTGGTTCACCCAACTGTAAATGCGCCTGCGCCCAAGTGCTGTTGCGCCGCAGTCATCCCTGATCAGGGGATGCACACAGGTTCAGATAGATCAGCGCGCCGCAAGCGCAGGTTTCACCGGGACTTCCCCGCTGAAACCTGCGCTTTGTCGTGTCATCCCTTGGGCGCGGCGTTCACGGCGACCCCCATGCGCGACAACGTCTCACGCGCCTGTTGGCCGACCGGACTGTCCGACTGGGCGGCGATGCGCAGATGTTCCACCGCCCGCTCACGATCGCCCCGGGCCAGCGCCAGTTCACCCAGGGCATTGTGAGCGGTGGCGGTGGGCAGCAGGGCGACGCTCTTCTCCAGGTATTGCGTCGCTTGATCGGGGCGATTCAGCGCCTTGGCGGCCAGCCCCGCACCGACGTAGTGCTGGTAGTAATCCCCATCCAGGGACAAGGCGCGCTGGTAGTCGGTCAGGGCCTCGGATGGGCGCGACTGCTGCAAGGCCAGAAAACCCTGCAAGCCATGGAACAGCGCCTCCTTGGGTTGGCGTTCGATGGCTTGTGCCACCAGACCCTGGGCTTTCTTGTAATCCTTCTCACCCAGAGCTTCGACCGCGGCGTCATAGGAGGCATAAGCCGGCTTGTCCCGCAGCAGACTGGCCGTTCGCGCCTTGAAACGTTCGGCATCCAATTCGCCTCGCACACCCAGCTGCTGCGCGCGCACCCGGTTTTGCGCAACCCGCTCGGCGGAAGGCGGGTGGGAGGAGAACAGGCCTTGAACCCAATTGGTATTCCGACCTCCGGAGAGACGCACGAAGGTTTCCTGTAGCGTCACCGCCGCATAAGGGTCATATCCGGTGCGGGCCATGTAGCCCATGCCGTAATAATCGGCCTCCAGTTCGGCTTCACGGCTGTAGCGTTGACTCAGCACCGAAGCCGCCAGGGCCGCGCTGCCGACCGCCAGCGGCGCGTAGCGCTCATCCGCGCTGCCTGCCGCCACGGCCACCGCCATCACACCCGCCTGCAGCAGCAGCGCACGCTGCATTTGCTGCGCGCTGTGACGAGCGGCGGCATGGGTGATTTCGTGCCCCAGCACCGCAGCCAGTTCGGCCTCATTGTTCAGTTCAGTCAAAAGGCCCCGATTCACCGCCAGTTTGCCGCCGGGCATGGCCCAGGCATTGGGCACCGAGCTGTTCAGTACCACGAATTCATAGGGCAGCGGCCGATCGGCGACCGTGGCCAATTTTTGCCCCACCTCGCGCACATAGGCGTTCACTTGCGGATCCACCTTGTACTGCCCACCCTGCATTTGCTGGGCCGGGCCGTAATTTTGGGCGCCCAGACTGATCTCCTGGTCGGCGGAAATGATGCTGAGTTCGCGCTGGCCGGTGACGGGGTTGACGGCGCAGGCGGTCAAAGCCGTCACGAGCAATCCCAGCAGAAGAAGGCGGGTCATGCGCCACATGCGATTGATCTCCGATGTGAAATATTCTTTGGGGTGGAACTGGAAATGCGCGTTCCCGGCGCGCGCGGACAACTTTCGCTTGTGCGGAAAGTCTACACCGCAGACTGGATGCCAACGAAGGCGCGTCCGGCGAATCGTGGCGGCGCCAGCGTGTAATGGAGAGGATACCGATGAAGAGTAAGCGCAATTTCAGGTCCTGGCTGTGGATCGTGGCGTGGCTGGCGCTGTCGACGATGGGACATGCCGGAGCGGTAGCGTCGACGCCGTCCCTTCCTGCCGAAGTGCGCGCCCTGGGGGATGACTGGCAGCTCCAGGGCAGCGCGCGTTTTCGCAAGTATCTGATCAACGTCTACGATGGCCGGTTGTGGGTGCCGGCAGGACGTTTTGATCCACAGGGGCTTTATGCCCTGGATCTGACCTATGCCCTGGCCTTCAAGGCAAAGGATCTGGCCGCCCGCTCGGTCGAGGAGATGCGCCGCATTGGTGAAACCAACGAAGCCGATCTGCGGCGCTGGGATGGCGTCATGCGCACGGCCTTTCCCGATCTCAAGGCCGGCGATCGCCTCATCGGCGTCAATGTACCCGGCCGGGAAACCCGCTTCTATCTCAACGGCAAGCGGTATTCGACCGTTTCCGACCCGGCCTTCGGGCCGGCGTTCTTTGCCATCTGGCTGCATCCGCGCACCAGCGAGCCAGACTTCCGACGTGAGCTACTGGCCGGCTCATCCGCCGGATCATGACCATGACCCATGAGTCAATCGAGGCGCCCGCTCGGGTGCGTCTGGATCGCTGGTTGTGGGCCGCCCGATTCTTCCGCAGTCGTGGCCTCGCCAGCGAGGCGGTGGCGGGTGGCAAGGTGCATTGCAATGGCCAGCGCGCCAAGCCTGCCCACGGCATCAAGATCGGGGATCAGCTCCAGATCCTGCGCGCAGAGGAGCGTTTCGAAGTCACCGTGCGGGCTTTGGAAGTGCGCCGTGGATCCGCGTCCACGGCATGCGCCCTGTACAGCGAAACCCCGGAGAGTGTGACGGCCCGCGAACAGTTGCGGGAAAACCGTCGCCTGGCCCCCGCTCCGGATCCGGGCCAGCGCCCGGACAAGCAGGCACGCCGCCGCTTGCAGGCGCTGCGCCGCGGCTCCTGAAGGTGCCTCGCCCCCTGACCTTTGGGTATACTGCGGCGATCGCCCCCCGCCGCAGGAGCCTCCGGTGCCGTTGGATGTGCGCACGCCCCCCGTTGCCGTGGATCTGGTCATTGAGCTGATCGACCGGCCGGAGCCGTCGCTGGTGCTGGTGGCGCGCCGCTTTCCGCCCTTGGGCTGGGCCCTTCCCGGCGGATTCGTGGAGATGGGTGAAACGCTGACGGCAGCCGCCTGCCGTGAGGCGCGCGAGGAAACCGGACTCGATGTCAGTCTGGTGGCGCTGTTGGGCTGCTATTCCGATCCCGCGCGCGATCCGCGCGGACAAACCGTGAGCGTGGTCTATGTGGCGCATGCCACGGGCCGTCCACAAGGCGGCGATGATGCCCGCGAAGCCGCCGTATTCACGCGCGCATGCTTGCCGGAGCTGGCCTTCGACCACGCCCGCATTCTCAGCGATTACTTCGAATTCTATCGGCTCGGTCGTCCGGTCCCTTTGCGTTGAGGGAAGGCATCAAGACTGCGGATACTGTCCTCTGCCGGCGCTGATCCGCCGCTGGAGGGAAACAAGGAAACTGGCCGGGGGGACCCTCCGGGTCGGTATTGTTCCACACGCCGGGCTGATTCCCCGGTCCAGGAGACGCGCTGCCCATGTCCTATCGTCATATTCAACTTCCCGAACAGGGAGAGAAGGTTCGCTTCGGTGAGGACGGTCGTCCTCAGGTTTCCGACCAGCCGATTCTCGGCTACATCGAAGGGGACGGGATTGGTCCGGATATCACCCGTGCCTGTCTGCGCATCTGGGATGCGGCGGTGGAAACCGTCTACGGCGGTCGCCGCAAGATCCACTGGTGTGAGCTGTTCCTGGGTGAGAAAGCCGCTGGACTGTATGAGGGGAATTATTACCCCGAGGAAACCCTGGCTGCGATCCGCGAGCTGGGCGTGGCCATCAAGGGGCCACTCACCACGCCCGTCGGCGGCGGCTTCCGCTCGCTGAACGTCTCCTTGCGCCAGGATCTGGATCTCTATGCCTGTGTCCGGCCGGTGCGCTACTACGCTGGCGTTCCCTCCCCGGTGCGCGAGCCGCAGTTGATCGATGTGGTGATCTTTCGCGAAAACACCGAAGACGTCTATGCCGGCATCGAGTACGCCTCGGGCTCGCCAGAAAACAAGAAGCTCGCGACCTTCCTGCGGGAGGAAATGGGCGCCGAATTTTTCGAGGATGCGGGCCTGGGCATCAAGCCGATCAGCCCCTTCGGCAGCAAACGGCTGGTGCGCCAGGCAATCCAGTACGCCATTGACCAGGGCCGCGAGAGCGTCACCCTGGTGCACAAGGGCAATATCATGAAGTACACGGAAGGCGCCTTCCGTGGTTGGGGCTATCAGGTGGCGCGCGAGGAATTCGGCGACCGCACCATCACCGAGACCGAGGTGTTCGAAGAGCATGGCGGCAAGGTCCCCGAAGGCAAGATCCTGATCAAGGACCGCATTGCCGACATCATTTTCCAGCTCATGCTGCTGCGCCCGCAGGAATTCGACGTACTTGCCACCATGAACCTGAATGGCGACTACCTGTCGGATGCGATTGCCGCGCAGGTCGGCGGCGTCGGCATCGCGCCGGGTGCCAACATCGGCGATGGCGTGGCTGTGTTCGAGGCGACCCACGGCACGGCGCCCAAATATGCCAACCAGGACAAGGTCAATCCCGGTTCTCTGCTGTTCAGCGGCGTCGACATGCTGGAATTCATCGGCTGGAAGGAAGCGGCCGATGTCATCCGCGAGGCTTTCCAGGATGTCGTGCGGGACAAGATCGTGACCTATGACTTTGCGCGTCAGATGGAAGGCGCCCGCGAAGTCGGCACCAGTGCCTTCGCCGACGAGCTCATCACCCGCATTCGCGCCGGCATCGATGTGCAGGCGCGTGCCGAGGCCCGCCGCCAGCGCCGCCTGGAGGACCGCCAGAAGCGCGAGCGCCAACGCATCAGCGCGCCCATGGAATCCATGCTGGAATCGGGCCGCAAGCCCACGGCCATCGGCCACATCATGACCCGCAAGCTCGTCACCATCGGGCATGAAGTGACCATTGATGAAGCGGTGCGCCTCATGCGCGAGCGCGGCGTGAGTTCACTCATCGTGAAGCCTCATGACGGCCTGGGCTGGGGCATCCTGACGCGGCGCGATGTGATGGGGCGGGTGGCGCAGGCCGGCCTCAATTCGGCCGAGGTCACCGTTGCCGAGATGGCGACCACGCCGGTGATCACCGTGCCCATGACCGAACCCATCAGTGCCTGTATCGACCGCATGCTCAAGCATCGCATCCGGCGCCTGCTGGTGGAGGAAAAAGGCCAGATCATCGGCATCGCCACCGAAACCGACATGGTCAACGCGGTGGAACTATTCAACTGGATCCGCGCCGAATAAAACAGCATTGCATCCCTTACCGGGCCACTTCCAGCGGTCGCGGTCTATCCTTGATGATTCGGCCTGCCCTGCAGGCCGGATTTTTATGGATCGGCCTGATGGCGCGCCGTTGGCATGCTGGGAGAAATGCGCCGATAAAACGCGGCAGAAAATCCGGTAGCAAAGTGACAAACTGAATCATGAATTGCGCCGCTCCCCATCCCCTCCGACCCTCGAGACCCATTCCCCATCCCGCATGAAAATCCCGAAAGATCTCCAGCCGCTGATTGACGATGGCATAGTCGATAACGTGATCCGGCCGCTGAAAAGCGGCAAGGAAGCATCCGTCTATCTGGTGGCCTGCGGCGCCGCTGTGCGCTGCGCCAAGGTGTACAAGGCCGTTGAACAGCGCGGCTTCCACAAGCTCGCCGAGTATCAGGAAGGGCGCAAGACCCGCAACAGTCGGGACCAGCGTGCCCTGGGCAAGCGCAGCAAGCACGGGCGCGAGGTCGAGCAGGCCGCCTGGAAGAACGCCGAGGTGGACGCGCTCTACCGGCTTGATGCCGCGGGCGTGCGTGTGCCCAAGCCGCATGGTTATTTTGACGGCGTGTTGCTGATGGAGCTGGTCGTCGGCGCGGACGGCAATGCGGCGCCCCGGCTCAATGACGTTGCGCCCACAGCGGAGGTGGCGCGCGCGTGGCATCACGATCTGATCGCGGAGATCGTGCGCATGCTGTGCGCGGGGCTGATCCATGGGGACTTGTCCGAGTTCAACGTGCTGGTGGGGGTCGATGGCCTCGTGATCATCGACCTGCCGCAGGCCGTGGACGCTGCGGGCAACAACAATGCCTTCCGGATGCTGGAACGCGACGTCAACAATGTCCGGGCTTATTGCGGCCGTTTCGCGCCCGAGTTGCTGGACACGGAATACGCCCATGAAATCTGGGCGCTCTACACCGAAAATCTGTTGCAGCCGGACAGCTCCCTGACGGGGCGCTTTGTGCATGACGAAACGCCGGCGGATGTGGATGGCGTGTTGCGCCAGATCGAGGAGGCGCGCGAGGAAGCCATCCATCGCAAGAGCTATCTCGAGGACAGGGACGACTAGATCGGGACGCAGCCAGATCCGCTGCGCTTTCCGCGGGCAAGGCGAAAAAAAGCGGCCCGAGGGGCGGGCCGCAACTCCAGGTGGAGACCCCGGCGGACGCGGGCCGGGGAGAGGGCTTTGCGGAGAAGACTTTAGGGAAGCGCTGAATGAATCCATCCTGGATTTCTCAGCGCTCGCCATCGGAAAAGCTGAAGTATTCAGCGTTTCCTTAGAAGCTGTAGCGCAATCCCAGGTCAACGATCTGGGTGTCATATTCCATGTCCACCTTGCCGCCCGCCTGATCCTTGAACTGCGGGTCATCCAGCGCCATATACCGATAGGCCAGCACACCGGCCAGGTTGGGCATGAAGTCATAAGAAACGCCGAGGATGGCTTGGTAGGCCAGCACAGTATCGTCGTCATCGATGACCGAGATATTCCCCAGGTTCACATTCGCATCCACTTGGGCATAACCCACGCCGAGGCCGACGAAGGGCACCAGGGGGCCTTCCAGGAAGTCGTAATAGCCGTTGAGCATGGCGCCCCAGGCGCCGACATCGCCGTTCAAGCCGCCCAGCGCGGAGAGCTGGACGGGGCCCAGCCGGCCGCTGTCGATGTCATTTTCCTGCCAGAACAATTCGCCTTCCACCCGGAACTGGTTGGGCAGCTTCATGCCCAGGGCAACGCCCACACCATAGCCATTGTCGAATTCCGAGATCACGTTGCCGCCGGCCGGCACCGGCCCAAAGTCATTGTCAAAAATCCAGTCCGCATCATCGGTCATGACGATGCTGCCGCGAGCGGCGACATAGGATCCTTCGGTGGCTTGCACGGCGGGGCTGATCACAGTGGCGGCCAGGGCCAAGCCTGAAAATAAACGAGCGCGCATGGGACTCTCCTTCGTTGGTGGCCGGGAAACAAGCGCCCCGACGACAGATTTATAAAACATGTACAAAAATAATACATCATTCCCGGTAACGCAAGATGCCATTCGAAGAGCTCGTCTTTTATATCCAGTAGACAGGCTGTTTTCAGGCATCAAAGGCCAGGCAAGTCTGGCGCTTTGAGTTAATTTATAGATTAATTGAAAATATTTGTACAGCTTTTTCGTGAATGGCTCAAACGGGCTTGTGCCAGCCATCAGAGGCCGGCTGCCGGTATCGATGCCGGCAGCCGGAACCTTTCCCCCGCTGGGGACGTCTTCAGAGGATTACCAGGAGGGTTGGGCATGCGGATTGGACTGATCATCATCGGGGACGAACTGCTCAATGGCCGCCGGCAGGATCGACATCTGGCGCACATGATCGAGGCGCTGGCGGCATGGGGACACGAACCGGCCTGGTGCCTGATGCTGGGGGATGATCCCGACTACCTCACCGAACAACTGCGCCGGACCCTGGCCACGCCCGACCTCACCTTCTGTTTCGGTGGTATTGGCGCCACCCCGGATGATCACACCCGCCACTGCGCCGCCCGCGCGGCAGGTGTCCCCCTGCAGCGACATCCCGAGGCGGCCGCCCTGATCGAGTCGCGCTTTGGCGCCGCGGCGCATCCCTATCGCATACGCATGGCCGATCTGCCGGAAGCTGCCCGACTCATCCCCAATCCCGTCAACCAGATACCCGGATTTTCGCTGGGCGATCACCATTTCGTACCCGGCTTTCCCCAAATGGCCTGGCCGATGGTGGACTGGGTGCTTGAAACCCACTATCCCCATCTGCGCCGCGCGACGGGACCGGCCTTGTACGCCCTCACGATCACAAGCAAGCCGGAGAGCGAGTTGATCCCTCTCATGGAAACCGTGCTGGCCGAGTATCCCGAGATCAAGCTGTCCAGCCTGCCCCACATCGGCGAGCGGCCTCACATCGAGCTGGCCTTGCGCGGAGAGGGGGAGCGGACGCAATCGGCCTGGGAGCGGCTGACCGGATTGCTCACCGCTTCCGGGATCGGCTTTGAACCCAGTCTCGCCAGACAATCCGAAAACCGGGAGGTGCATGATGGAAGCGGAACATGAACTGCTGCATCAGCGAGTGGCCGTGGTCACCGGCGGCGCGGGCGCAATCGGCCAGGAGATCTGTCGCCTGCTGGCCACGGCGGGAATACGGGTGGTGCTCACCGCGCGCCGCCAGGAGCAGGCCGAGCGGGCCGTAACGCAGATCGAGGCCGTATCCGATCAATTGCTGATCCCCGCCGCCCTGGAAGTCACTGATTCCGCATCGCAGCGCTCTTTCATGGACTGGCTCGAGCGCACCCTGGGCCGCGTGGACGTGTTGATCAACAACGCCGGCGTCGCCCCTAAGGGCCATCAGTTCATGGAGATGACCGACGCGGAGCTGGATCTGGCGATGCAGACCCATCTCTACGCCCCCCTGCGACTGATCCGCGCCGTCCTCCCGCACATGCAGGGGCAGGGCTATGGCCGCATCGTGAATGTCTCCTCCAGTCTCGGGCAGCTTGCGCAGATGGGCGCGCGCTGGCCAGCCTACCGTTTATCCAAGGCGGCGCTCAATGCATTGACTGCGGTGGTGGCCGCCGATGTGGCGGGGAGCAATATCCTGGTGAACGCGGTGTGCCCTGGCTGGTGCCGCACGCCGCTGGGCGGGCCCGATGCGCCGCGCACCGCGGCGGAAGGCGCGGCGGATATCGTCTGGCTGGCGACGCTACCCGATGACGGCCCGAGCGGGAAATTTTTCAAGGACCGCTTGGAACAAGCCTGGTAGCCGCGAGGAGCGAAGCCTGTGTTCGTGATCCACAGGACGCAGGGACCTGCCAGGCCTGGCCGAAGGGCACCGCCCGAAAACAGGCGGGGTCACGTCCGGTTTGGGCTCGGGTCCGCAGCAGATCGGGCGCGGGCGCACCCTCCTTGCCCGGATCAGCGGTGAGGTCAGCTTGCGCCAGCGCCTGCGCCAGATCAGCCGGCGGCTGGTCCTGTCCCTCTTCCGCCAGGCGGAAGGTGCCATAGTGAATCGCGAGTGCGGAATCGGCGCCCAGGATGCGCCACGCGGCGACCGCCTCGGCGGGATTCATGTGCACCGGCTGCATGAACCAGCGCGGCAGGTAAGCCCCGATGGGCAATAGCGCCAGGCGCAGTGCGGGAAAGCGCGCGGCAATGAGGCCGTAGTGCGGGCCAAATCCGGTATCCCCGGCAAAATAGATCGCCCCGCCCGGTGTCTCGACCACATAGCCCAGCCACAACG